>JAQBUI010000028.1 GCA_027624035.1 Pseudomonadota bacterium
ACAGCACCAGCAGGTCATTGGCCGCCTGGCTGGACTGCAGCTCAGAGAGTTTCTGCTCCGTCTCGGTGAGTCGGGACTGGAGATCATCTGCCTTTTCAAGATAGCGCGCCTCTGCCTCACGGCGCAGATCCTGAACGACATCGAAGGGGCGGGTAAACCGGCCACGGGACCGAATACTGATCAGCGATGCACCGCCACCCAGATTCTCGATGGCGTTGATCACGACATCGCCGTTGTTCGCAAACGGGCTTGCAATTCTCTGGCCGAAGAAATTCTGCACCTGCACCCAGAGTCGATCCGTCAGGATGTCCGTATCGGCAAAGATGATCACGTTGATATTGTCCGAACGAGCGATGGGCGTTCCCTCCCCTCCTTCAAGCCCGTCGGGAAAGGCGCTTGAGGCCGGCCCAGTCAATCTGGCCGCTATGACATATTGCTCACCGGTTGCAGAGAACCCCTGCATGAGGTCCGATGGATCCCTCAGAAACTGAAACTGGAGGCTGTCCATCGGCATGGCGAATTCGCTGGACCTGATGAGAGGCTGCACTGTGGTGCTGGCGTCCTCGGCAACATCCAGAATTCCAGCGGTGGCCAGATTAATGCTTTCCAGCTCAGAGATGACAACGTCGTCACTGGAGAAGTTCTCTTTCTCCATCCCAACGATCGCCAGATGGCGAACCGGCGCCCCGTTGCCACTGGCCACAGACAGGGCAGCCTGGGAATCACCCAACACCTTGCCTTGTTGAAGCGTTACACCCCAGGCGCTGGTCAACCGGTTCAGGCTCGACGCCTGGGATGTCGGCGGTGACGGCATCATCGGATTGGCGCTGGCTGGCCGGTCCATCTCGGACATGGGGTCGACAAAGGCGAGCAGCTTGCCTCCGGACATGACGAACTGGTCAATGGAGAACAGCAGCGACTCAGGGAAGTCTTTGGGATGGATGACCAGCAGAATGTCGACTTCCGCGGGAATGGTTCCGAGCGCCGGGTCGATCTTCTCGATGTCGTATAGCTGTTCAAGCTGTTCAATGACCATCCAGGATGGCGACATCTGGAACGTCTGCATATCCATGGCCCCCTGCACTTCCAGAGTAGAGAGGATGCCAACCACAGGCTTCTCTACCATGACCAGCCCGGAAATCAGCTTACTCACTTCATACTCAAGAAACTCCTCCTTATCGGGCTGGAAGAACGGGATGGTGGCCTGATCATCCAGGGCATTGGTAGCGGCCAGACCAAAGTACAGTTCATCGCCTGCGGTGGATACCGGGACACTCTGCAAGCCGAAACCTGCAGCCTGATCTTCCGCCTCGGAGAATGGTTCCGGGTCAATGACCGACAGGCGAACCCTGTCGCCCCCCAACAATGCATACTCTTCCAGCAACTCCTGCACTCTGGCGGCATAGGCCCGCAGCGAGGTCAACTCCTCACTGCTCTTTTCGGAGAAAAAGAAGTACAGGTTGATGGGTTCATCGATGGATTCGATGATCTCTCGCGTGCCGTCCGACAGCGTATAGAGCCTGTTTTCAGTCAGATCCAGCCGCCAGCCACTGAACAGCAGGTTGTTGAGCAGGATCACCAGCACAAACCCTGCTGCGAGCAAAGCAAGCCCAAAGCCTGAATATAGCCGCTTCTTCATCGTCACTCTCCCTGCTTCAGGTCAACGATGATCATGGTCGCCATCAGCCAGGCGATGATCATGGCAAGGAAATAGATCACGTCCCGCATGCTGAGGACCCCCTTTGATATGGACGAGAAATGAGTCAGGAAGCTGAGACTGGCCAGCGTGTCCACCATCACGGCGGGCAGCCAGTCCTTGAAAACACCAACCACCATGGGAAAGCCCGCCAGGATGAACATCAGGCAGAGCAGGCCGCACAGGATAAAGGCAATCACCTGGCTTTTTGACAGCGCGGAGGTGGCTGACCCGATTGCCAGAAATCCTCCAGCCATCATCCAACTGCCCACATAGCTCGCCAGGATGATCCCGTTGTCCGGGTCGCCCAGATAGTTCACGGTAATCCACATGGGAAACGTCAGTGACAGCGCGAGCCCGGTAAACAGCCAGGCAGCGAGGAACTTGCCGACCACAACGTCCAGCCTGGTCAGCGGCAGCGTCATCAACAGCTCGATAGACCCTGACTTTCGCTCTTCCGACCAAAGGCGCATGGAGACGGCCGGTACCAGAAACAGGTAGAGCCATGGGTGGAAACTGAAAAAAGGCGCCAGATCAGCCTGCCCCCGTTCATAGAAATTGCCGATATAGAACGTGAAGACGCCCGCCAGGATCAGGAAGATCAGAATGAACACATAGGCGATCGGGGTTGCAAAATAGCTGGCGAACTCCCGCCTGACCACAATGGACATGCCCGCCAGGGAGGAAAGGCTTCGATCAGACATGTTGTTGACCCTCCGTGATGGTCCTGAACACCTCATCGAGCCTGCCACGCTCCTGATAGACACCAGCCACCGGCCACGTCTGCTGACTGACCGCCGCCATCACGTCAGGCAGGATTTCCAACCGGGCGTCTCGGGGGATAGCAGTGATCTCCCGCCCGCTCTGTTCGATGCCGGCCACGCCGGCCAGCCCCTCAAGAAACGCTGAGATAGCAGGTACATCCACATCGTGGACGGCCCGTACAGTAATTGCGCCATGGTAACGAGAGCGCGCCTCGAGTTCCTCGGGCGTACAGTCAGCCACGATCTGCCCACTGGCGATGATGACTGCCCGGGTACAAACCGCCGTTACCTCTTCCAGGATGTGGGTAGAAATGATGACGATCTTGTCCCGGGACAGTCCTCGAATCATCTCTCGCACCTCGTGTTTCTGGTTCGGGTCCAGGCCATCGGTGGGTTCGTCCAGAATCAGAACATCCGGATCATGGAGAATCGCCTGGGCCAGACCGACGCGACGCTTGAAGCCCTTGGAAAGCGTCTCAATACGCTGGTCCAGCACTGCGGTCAGCGAGAGCCGGTCGACGACGACGCTGATTCGCTCTGCGACTTCACTGCCTTTGAAACCCCGGACCCTGGCAATGAATTCAAGGAAACCCCGTGGTGTCATCTCCTCGTAACAGGGGGCGCCTTCAGGAAGGTAGCCAATGTGCCTCTGGGCCGTGAGCGTGTCCGATTCGATATCGCTTCCCCAGACCTTCACAGTCCCTGCGGTCGGTGGCAGAAACCCGGTAATGACCTTCATGGTCGTGGACTTACCGGCCCCATTGGGCCCCAGGAACCCAAGTATTTCGCCCGGGGCGACCGAGAAAGAGATGTCATTGACTGCCACATGGTCACCAAATTGCTTTCTCAGATGACTGATTTCGATCATAGGTTCCTCACTTCATAGAACACTGGTAAAACACCCACCGGGAAAAGGCGACATGTTACCTGAACTGAAATTTTCTTGGGACACAACAGCGGCACGCGCAAGTTCACCAGGGTCTGTCCGGCACTCGGAAACATCGTCCAGAAAAAACGCATCCGAACATCCTCGCCCGACGGACCTGGCTCACACCAGCCCGGGACCACGATGCTGCCCAGCTGTTTCTCGCTTGGTGTGACAGCAAAACCGGCTTTTTTCTCCACGGCATCTTTTACATTGATATCGCCTGCGGGTAAATTCCTTCCCACTGCATCGAGTGGCCAAGACGCCCTGCGTCGGGGAAACATGTGAACGAAACGATGTCGAACCATTAGACAAACCCAACAAACAGTTCCATGAAAAAGTTTCGCATTTCAAAAGAAGAGGCACTGTCATTTCTGCTGACCTACATCGTGGTTGAACAGTCCACAGAGGTGACGCTGAACCAGCGGGTTCTGTTCGATCTTTCAAGAATGGCCGAGGACGCGGCAAACCGGGTCAACCAGGAAGATGGCATCATCCCACACGAAATCATCGAGTCGATTGCTATGAAGTATCTTGAACGTGTTTGATCATCCTATGGCATTGCGGCCCGGCGCGGTGATCTTCGACCTGGACGGGACCCTGCTCGATACGGAACCACTCTATACCGTCGCGGCCCAGAGAGTCCTGGATGAGTTCGAAGCCGTCTTTTCGCCAGATCTAAAGCGCCGCACGATGGGTGGCGACGCCACTGAGAGCGCTCGCATTGTGATCGAGGAATTCTCACTGCCGCTTTCTCCGCAGGAATTTCTGGACCGAAGGCGTGTGCATCTGCTGGAGTTGTTTGCAGACGTCAACGAGATTGAGCGGGCGGGCGATTTCGTCACCGCCATCCGACGACAGGATATCCCCATAGGACTGGCCACCAGTTCTCACAAGCCACTGTGTGATATGAAGCTTCGCGGTCGAGACTGGGCCGGCGCCTTCGATGCCATCATCTGTGGAGATGACCAGCGGGTAACGAAAGCGAAACCGCAGCCGGACATCTACCTGCTGTGTGCGCAGGAACTGGGCGTGGACCCAACCACCTGTATTGCGTTTGAAGACTCACCCAACGGCGTTCTGGCAGCCAGGCGTGCCGGCATGGCAGTGTGCGCCCTGGCCAATCCACATGTTGCAGACGAAGACCTCCATGAGGCCCACCTTACGTTCTCGGGATACTCTGAACTCGAACCGTTCGTCACCAAATGGTCAACAAAGTATTGACACTGATAGTGTCATTTGTAAAATTTGTCCGAAAGACAGTGACCGGAAGGCGCTGATCTCTTCACAACGCGTTCATCATGTCGAGAACATGGTCAACGCACGCAATATTCAGCAAGTCAGGTAGCGACCTTGTTGAATATGGGGTCCCTGCTCACCTTTCCCTCTTCATGGGCAGGGATCTCTCTATTTTCTCCGGCGCCGCAACCGCACTCAACTCAGGCCACGGTCCAGGCTGACGGGGCACGGCTAGCCCGCAGATGGGTTACAATCCTGCTCGTTGATGTCTTATCTCGGAGTCGGGTATGCGTGGAACGGTGCTGATCACCGGCGCCTCATCGGGTATCGGGGCTGCGCTCGCGGCTGAGTTTGGGCGCCACGATTTCAAACTGATTCTGACGGCCCGCAACGCAGTTGCACTCCAGCAAGTGAGCGAGGCACTGCCAGCGGGGTCACAGCAGGCAACCATCGTGACCGCTGATCTCGAAACCACCGGCGGTGTCGATGCCCTCATTGAAGCGATTCCCGGGCCCGTTGACGTTCTGGTGAACAATGCGGGCAGCGTACTGTACGGCAGCCTATCGGACCAGGACCCTGAAGAGATCGAACATCTTCTGGCTCTCAACGTTGTCGCCATGACCAGACTGACCCGACACTATCTGCCCCGGATGCTGGCCAGAAACTCCGGAATGATCCTGAATGTGGCCTCGGTCGCGGGTTTTCAGGCGGTACCGGCAATGGATCTGTATGCGGCAAGCAAGGCCTACGTCCTGTCGCTGTCCGAGTCCCTTGCGGAACAGGTGCGCGGGACCGGCGTGTCAGTAACCGCACTTTGTCCAGGAATTACGAAAACGCCCGCCACCGACCATCTGGTTGATGATCTCCCGGAGTTCCTGGTCAGTGCGCCCGAATCCGTCGCCGAGGCTGGATTCAAGGCCCTGATGGCTGGTGATGTCATTTGCGTCCCAGGCAGGGTCAATCAGGGCCTGCTGGCCGTCGGAGATCTGCCTCCGCGTGCCATCGTCCGGCGAACTCTGGGCCTTGCATCAAAACTCGGCGCGCTGATCATCCCATCACAGAAAGTGCCGTAGCAGGGCGCGGAAATGTGTCACTATTTGTGTAAAGTGCATCCATGAAGCCTGTCCTGATCGCCCTCATCCTTGCCTGCGGAGCCAGTTCCGTGGCGCGCGCCGACTGCAACCGCGACGCCAACGAAATGCGTCTGCAGGGCCGTATCCAGGAAGCCGCGATCATCCTTCAGAAATGCCTTGCCAATGAAATCGGTCGGGTCGCGAGGTCCTATCTGCTGCTGGGCCTCACCCACCATGACCAGGGTGAATACGAGGACGCCATCGTCGACTACACCCGCGCCATCGACACGGTTCCGGACTATGCCACTGCGCTCACCAATCGCGGGCTAAGCCACAGCCTCGCCGGCCACCACCGGGCAGCACTGGCAGATTTCCAGTCAGCCATCAGTCTTGACCCCCGATCAATGAATGCCTACTACTATCGAGGCATGCTGCACAGGAAGCGGGGGAGACATGACGCGGCATTGACTGACCTTGCCAGTGCGCTGTCGCTTGCAGACCCACAGGAGCAGCCCTACATTCAGTTTGAGCGAGGCCTGTCCTTGCGCGACATGGGGCGCAGGGAGGCGGCAATCGCCGCCTTCGAAGCGGCCATCGCGCTGGCTCCGAACTTCGCTGATGCGTATTTTTCACGGGCTTTGACCTACCAAAAGATGAAAGACACCGAGGCCGCCATCGCCGACTACTCCAGGGTGATAGAAATCGATCCGGACAATGCCAGCGCCTACTACAACCGGGGTCTGCTCTACAGGAAGGCCGGTCAGGACCACCTGTCTGTCCGTGACTACGACGCCGCGCTCAAGCTGGACCCGGGCTTCGGGCGCGCCTACGCCACCCGCGGATTCGCCTACCTGTTGCCGGTGATTCCACTCATCCTGCTGTTGCTGGTCTAGCCAGCGGTCATGACGTACCTGGACGATCCGTCATTCCGCACCGTCATCCGGTCAACGCCACTGGTGGCGGTCGATCTCATCCTGACCGACCGCGGCCGCATCCTGCTCGGACAACGCTCAAACCGGCCCGCCAAAGGGTCCTGGTTCGTACCTGGCGGGCGGATTCGAAAAGACGAAACCATCGACGCCAGTATCGAACGAATCGCTGCCGCAGAAACTCAACTGCACATTACAGCAGCCGATGTCTCGCTGCTGGGCGTGTACGAACATCATTACGCGGACAACGTGTTCGGCGAGCCTGGCTATGGCACACACTACGTGGTTCTGGCCTATCGTGCGGTGCTGCGGCCCGACGCTGACGTGCAGCCGGATCAGCAACATGGCGAACTTCGCTGGTGGCACTTCGATGAGGCGCGTACCAGCCCGCTGGTCCATGCCAATACCCGGGCCTATCTCTCCAGCACCGTGATGGACTCCTGAGTTGTTGCCGCGGCAGGTCATATTGCGGGCCAGGACATGACGGCGCCCATCGCGCTGTTTGTCTACAACCGGCCCTGGCACACCCGTCAGACCCTGCAGGCGCTCGCCGGGAATGAACTTGCAGCCGAATCTGACCTGCTGGTTTTCTCCGATGGGCCCCGCTCATCGTCGGATGAGCAGGCCGTCAGTGAGGTCCGCGCACTGTTCGACCGGCTTTCCGGATTCCGAACCGTTCAGGTCAGCAGCCGGACGACGAATGCGGGATTGGCGAACTCCATCATCGAAGGCGTTACCCGGACCGTCGCCGAACACGGCAGGGTCATCGTGGTCGAGGATGACCTTGTCACTTCACGATTCTTTCTTCGGTTTCTGAATGACGGCCTCGACCGATACGAGACCGAGGACCGGGTCATCAGTATCCACGGGTACAACTATCCGGTGCGCGGTCTTCCCGCCAGTTGCTTCATCAGGGGCGCCGATTGCTGGGGCTGGGCCACCTGGAAACGAGGCTGGGACCTGTTCGAACAAGATGGCAGAGACCTGCTTGCCCGGCTGACGCAGCAGGGGCTTGTGGATCGATTCGACATGAATGGTGCGTTTCCCTATGTCCGAATGCTCCGGGCGCAGATTGCGGGCCGCAACGACTCCTGGGCGATCCGCTGGTACGCGAGCGCGCTTCTGGCTGACCGCCTCACCCTGTATCCGGGTCACTCACTGGTCCACAACATCGGCAACGATGGTTCCGGTGCCCACGGCGATGCATCAGATGCTTATGGCCAGCAGGTGGCCGACGCGCCCATCACTACGTTCCCGGACAAGATCGAGGAGGATACGGGGGCGCTTGAAGTCATGAGCCAATGGTTGCGGCGCAACCAGCCGACCCTGGCGGGACGGGTCCTCGCCAGACTTCGTCGGCTCCTGGCGCAGGCAAAATCATGATCCGGCTGACGATTGGCGTCATCAGCCTGTCATTGAATGCCGAACTGAGGTCCACGCTGGCGAGCCTGAAGTCAGTCCCGGACAACTGTGAAGTCGTGGTGCAACTCAGCCGTGCAACACGATCAGAGATTGAACTTTTTACGAATGCCAGTGATTTGCCGCTACATGTCCTGCCTGCAGGAGATCAGGGCATTTACAATGGGATGAATCGGATTCGCGCCGCGGCCCTGGGTGAGTATCTGTGGTTCCTGAATGCGGGTGACCACATGCATCCCGACCGGACCCTCGAGGAAATACTGGGCCATCTGCGACTGCCAACCTGTTATGGGTTTCAGTCGGAGCAGGTCTTTGAAGACGATGTCTATCTTCGACCGTCTTCCAGGCAAGCCGAACCACCCTTTTTCAGAATCGGCCATCAGAGCACCATCTACCATCGCAGCGCCTACTCGATCCTCGAATTTGATGAACAGATCCCCGTGTCTGCGGACGTCGCCTTCAATGAGGCATCGTTCAATCGTATCGGGATGCAATACATCCCCATCGTTCTGAGTTCATTTCAGCTCGGTGGCCTGTCCAACCGTCACCGCCTGAGTGACCTGCCGGCATTCCGGGGAGAGTCGCTCTCGCTGCGGCTGAAGTTCGTGCTGAAGGCTTGCCTGCGGATGCTCATTGGTCAGCGTCTGACCTATCGTGTTCTTGCGATTGGGAAGTATGACTATCGGAGGCGTTAGGGGGATGGGGCGTGGAGTTCCAGGTTCCGCCCTTCACGCCGCTTAGAAATACCAGCCAGCCATGGAACATGGCGAGGTTCATCATCAGCCAGAATGTCAGCACAGGTGCAGGCGACGCCAGCCCCAGCCTCGGCATGCCAAGACAGATCAGCACCAGCGCGATTGAAAGGATGGCCAGCAGCAGGTAAAAGGCGGACTCCATCGCCAGCACCAGGAGACAGACACCGGCAACGATCAGCAGGTGGGGCGTAAACCAGCGCAGAACCTTGTGAGAAAAAAACGCAAATGCCAGCATGCCGTGCCTGGGATGCAGCGCCGAAAACAATCGAAAGAAGGCCTGGTAGTTACCAGCACCGATCCGCACCCGACGACGATACTCATCCTGGACCGTCGGCGCCACGGATTCATGGGCCAGCGCCGATTCATCATAAACCACTGTTCCTCCTGCCATCGCGATCCGCATGACAATGGTAAAGTCGTCAATCAGTGTGTCTTCACGCAGGGGAGAATAGCAACGCGTCCTGATGGCATAGTTGGCACCATTGGCCCCCAGAAGCCCACCGATTCGACCTTCGATACGCTTCAGAAACTGCTCATAGCGCCAGTACAGTCCGTCCTGGTTCGGGCCGCCCTCTCCCTCGAGGCGAAGCTCACCACAGACCGCATCTACCCCGGCATCTTCAAAGTGTCGGACCAGGTGCCTCAGCACCCCTTCATCAAAATGGGTATTGGCATCAGAAAAGACGATCAGCTCTGATCCGGCCTGGGCGACGAGGTCGTTCAGCGTCGCTGCCTTGCCCCGGTTCTGTGAAAAGTGAACCAGGGTGACCCTGGGGTCACTGTTTGACTCAATGATCGAACGGGTGGCATCCGTACTGCCATCATCGCCAACGATGATTGACAGGCGGTCCCGGGGATAATCGAGCGCCAGCAGGTTGTCCAGGCGGCCCGCGATACAGTCTGCTTCATTGTAGGCGGCGACAATGACCGTCACAGACGGTAGAGGCTGAGTCTGCAAGGGGGCCCGTCTTGCCGTCACCAGCCTATCCAGCAACATGAGCACCAACGGGTAGCCAAAATAGCTGTAGAGAATCAGCGCCAGTGACAACCAGAGGGCGACCTCCATCAGGCAACGCCCAGTTCGCGCAGCCGCTCCTTGAGGTAGGTACCGGCAGTATGGCGATCAGACAATACGACATCCGGCCGCGGATGCAGAAACAGCGGCAAGGATAGCCTGGATCGTGATCTGTCCTCGTCCACGGGATTGATCACCCGATGGGTTGTGGAGGGGAAATATCCTCCGGAAGCTTCCGCCAGCATGTCTCCAATGTTGACCACCACCTGTCCGGCATCACAGGGCACATCGATCCAGCCACCATCGAGGCCGAGTACCTGTAGCCCGGGTGCGTTGGAAACCGGCAGAATGGTCAGAAGGTTGATATCCTCGTGGGCGGCGGCCCGAACCGCCTGCTCCTCGCCAGACAGCGGCGGGTAGCGCAGGATTCGAAGCAACGTGACCTCACTGCCTTCGATCATGTGTGACAGCGGCTCACGATAGCGGCGCGACACCTCCGGCGGCGAATGCTGCTCAATCCAGCCCAGAAGCGTCGCGGCCAGATCGTGGGATGCCCGGTAGTAACGCATCAGGTTGGCCCGCAGACCCGGCGGGCACCGTCCCCATGGATAGAAGTGGAAGTACTCCTTGATGTCCTGCAGGGTCTGGCCCTTGGCGGATTCGGCATCCTGGCGGGAGAAGTACCCGTCCTGGGTGTCCCGGTCCACCCGATATGCGGCCGTCTGATCACTCGCGAAGAAGGCTTCCCACTCGGCGTAGATCCGGGCCACCAGGGCGGTTTCCAGCGGATGATGCCGGAGCACACCAAATCCGGTCGCTCGCAGCGACTCGACGAAGGCCGCCGGCGCATCGGGGTCTCGATAATCCAGAGCAATGAGTTGAGGCATGAGTCGATGCAGGAAGAGCGGGAGGTTCAGTCTAACGTAACGCCATCTCAGCCAAAAGAGAGGAACAACCCAGCAATCGCCGCGCTCATCAGGTTCGCCAGGGTTGCCGCCACCAGCGCACGCAAACCAAGCTGGGCGATTTCTGACCTTCGCCCGGGCGCCAGCGTCCCGATCCCGCCCAGCAGGATCGCAATCGAGGCGAAGTTGGCGAAGCCACACAGTGCGATGGTCACGATCGCCTGGGCATGTTCGCTGACACCATCCATGACGGCGGTAAACTTCAGGTAGGCGATGAATTCGGTGAGCACCAGCTTTTGACCGATCAGACTTCCCGCGAGATTGGCCTCCGCCCACGGGATCCCCAGGGTCCAGGCGACCGGCTGAAACAGATAACCGAGGAGCAGTTCGATGGTGACATTCTCAAAGCCGACCAATCCACCCAGAAACCCGACGATGGCATTGAGCATCGCAATCAGTGCGGTGAATGCCAGCAGCATCGCACCAACGTTCAGGGCGAGTTGCAGACCAGACAGGGCCCCGGCGGCAGCCGCATCGAAGATATTGACATGGCTCTGCCGGTCATCTTCCGTCAGATCCTCCAGTTCATTAATCGGCTCACCGGTTTCCGGCATGATGATCTTCGCCATCATCAGGCCGCCGGGCGCCGCCATGAAACAGGCGGCAAGCAGGTACTCAAGAGCGATCCCCATGGCCGCATAGCCGGCCATCACCGACCCGGCGATCGAGGCAAGCCCACCCACCATCACGGCGAACAGCTCCGATGTGGTCATCTTCCGGATGAACGGCTTGACCACCAGGGGCGCCTCGGTCTGCCCGACGAAAATGTTGGCCGCTGCCGACATGGATTCAGGACGGCTGGTTCCCAGGGCAAGCTGCAGCGCACCACCAATGACGCGAATCACCCAGCCCATCACGCCGATGTGATACAGCACCGCAATCAGCGATGCGAAGAAGATGATCACCGGCAGAACATTAATGGCAAAGACGAAACCAATGTTGTTCCAGCCCTGATCATTCAGATTGCCGAATAGAAAGCTGATACCCTCGGAACTGTAGCCAAGGACGTTGGCCACGCCGCCCGCCAGGGCGTTCAGCATCTGGATGCCCGGCGGAAAATACAGAACGAAGCCGCCAATAAAGACCTGAATGGCAAGCGCTCCCAGTACTGTCCGGGGATTGATTCGCCCACGATCTGTAGACAATAGATAGGCAACAAGCAGCAGGCTCGCAATACCCAACAAGCTGACCATGGAGAGTCCAGTCCGGGAAGTCAGCAAAACATAGGTTGATCCGTTCGGCTTGTCAATCAGACTCTGAATGACCGGGGTCAGGCCCGCGTTCCCTGGCCGTGCTGGTCAGACCAGGCAGGTCAGATCCAGGGTCAGGACCAGGTTCCCCGCCAGCGCGCTCGGACCGTAATGACCAGACTCGACCCCTGAGCTATGATGATGGATGCGAACCCTCAGCGCGCCTGATCGCACCCGCCATTGTTCAAAAGAAGCCCTCATGAAAACGCACTCCGGCACTTCATGGAAAATCAATTCGAGAACCGGACAGGCGACTCGGGTCTGCCAGATCACTGACCTGCACATTCCGGGTGGGGACCAGCAAGCCTCCTTCGGCCACGTCAAAGCGCATGTCATGCGTCAACTCGACTATGTCCGCCGTGAACGTCCTGATCTGCTCGTCATTTCCGGTGATCTGACCATTCCTGACGCCTGCAGACCTGCCTGTGAATGGCTATGCGATCAATTGCCGGCCAAGATTCCGACCATCGTTCTGCCCGGTAATCACGATAGTCCGGCCACACTCTGGGAAGTATTCGGGCCGGATCGCTGCGGAAACCAGCGCTTCTACTACAAGCGCAACCTGGGTGAATATGATCTGGTGGTGCTGAATACCCATACGGACCACCTGCCTCGGGAGCAGATGGACTTTCTTCAAACGGCAGTGACAGAGCGCCCGGCCGTGTTGTTCATGCATCACCCCCCAGACCTCATCAGCGACGGATTCATGGCACGACAACAGCCACTGGCCAACCATCAGCAAGCGGCCCAGGCGATCCGGCAATCCCGGGTGACCGATGTGTTCTGCGGGCACTACCACAACACGGCAGAGATCGACTGCAACGGTTTTCAGCTACACCTCACCCCTTCACCGGCATTCCAGGTCAGTCTGCTGGCACACGAGTTTGAACCCGAGGCTTTCGAGCCATGCGTGCGCAACATCGTGATCGGGCCGTTTGGCGTACGCACCTCACTTGCAACGGTCTGACCAGCCGCTATGGGACGCTGGATCATTTCCTGGGCAATCGGCATCTTGCTGATTGGTGTGCTGCTTGTCGTTTTGTATACCCGGCAAGACCCGCCACCCCCGGATCAGACCGGGCTTCGGCCCAGCCCCGACGCAACGACGCCTGCTCACATCGATGTCAGCCCGGAAACGCCCGGCAATAGCCGTGAGTCAGCCCATCAGGCGGGTCCGCCAGCTGCTTACCGACAGCAGATAACAACCCGGATACTGCCGGCACTCTATGCCAGTAACGATCTCGACTCACTCATCGCCGGCGCGCTGATCGTGCGCCCACAGGACCATCCCTACCAGCGTGGAGATTTTCTGACCCTGGCGCTTGGTCTCAATCCGGATGACCTGCTCACAAACGTGCTGACCGCACTCGCCTGCAGTGATCAACTCGACCGGCAAGACATCGAATCACTGTGCGACGCAAACGACTTCACCGCCAGGCTCGTCGACCTCACCGGTGACAATGGGTGGAGCTGGCTCATGCTCGCGGACCGCGCTGACGAACCAGCCGAGTGTCGCCGCTTTCTGGAGTCTGCCGCGAATGCGACCTACTACTCCGACTACTCTACCGAGTTGCTGTCCGTCATGGCCAGGGCATTGGAGCCGTTTACCGCAACTGACGACGACCCGCTCCTGCTGCAGGGCGTGAACTCGGTCAACGCGACCATCGGCCACCTGCGTACAGAGACCCATTGTATGGACGATATCGAGGCCTCTGACCGGTGCAGGTCCATCGCCGATCAACTCAGCAACTCCGGCAGCCTCGCGGTCGTCATGCAGGGGTACCGGCTCCGGGAACTCGCAACGGGAGTTCAGGTGCCCCTGCCATCCGAACGCCATCCGTGGTGGGATCAACTGACCATTGGGCTATTTCACGATCTTCTTGCAAACGACCCGAGCTTCCGCGATACCGTGAACAGGCATCAGACCCGCTACGTAGAGATGGACGCCATCAAGCAGGCACTGGTTGACTACGGCCATGTCGAACCGGACAACCAGCCCCCTGAGCGAATCCGTTAGCCGTATTTGAACACCTGATCATCAAGGTCGATCTTTGGAAACTCATCTTTTTCGCGCCAGTAGTCCTGGGTGTGCTGCCATTCACGACTGGTGCCACGTTTTGGCAACAGGTCCATCGACCTGAGCAGGTAGTTGGGGTTGAAGTTGTCCGGATCAATCCAGTTCAGGCGAGGCATATCCTGATCCTCCGGCCGCAGCACCGGCACCACCGATCGAACGCCCTTGTCCCGCATATGGTTCAGCAGCCGGCACACGAAGTCACCGATGAGATCGACCCGCAGCGTCCAGCTGGCTCGAAAATAGCCAAAGATCCAGACCATATTGGGCACCCCCGTGAACATCATGCCGCGATAGGTCACGGTGTTCGAGAAATCGATCGGCTTTCCATCGACGCTGAACTCGATGTCCCCCAGAACACACAGATTGAACCCCGTCGCCGTCAGGATGATGTCGGCTTCCAGTTCCATACCCGACTTCAGCAGGATGCCGGCCGGCGTAAAGCGATCGATCTCGTCCGTGACCATGCCCGCTTTGCCCTCGCTGATCCCCTTGAAAATGTCACCATCGGGGACAAAGGCCACCCGCTGCTGCCAGGGGCGATATTTCGGAGTGAAGTGAGTGTCCATGTCGTAGTCTTCCGGCAGGTATTGCCGGACACCTCTGATCAGTTCCTCTTTGGCGGCCTCCGGTTGCTCTTCACAGTGGCGTGTGAATTCGTTCTGAAAGTACAGCACCTGACGGCGCACGATCTCGTGAATCCAGTGCTCATCGATCTCAAGCAGACGAAGCTGATCGGCCAGCGGATTCTCGTTTCTGCCTGGAATGAAGTAGGTGGGTGAGCGCTGCACTACAGTCACATGCTCACAGTCGCCCGCAATCGCCGGGACGATGGTTGCCGTCGTCGCCCCCGACCCGATCACCACCACCCGCTTGCCCTTGTAGTCCAGATCCTCCGGCCAGGTCTGGGGGTGGACGATCTCACCTTCAAAGTCATCCATACCCTCCCAGTCCGGGGTATAGCCTTCAGAGTGCCTGTAGTAGCCCTGACACATCCAGAGGAAGTTACAGGTCAAGACAACGGTCTCGGATGTGTCCCGTCGCTCACAACGGATGGTCCAGAGCTGGTCTTCGCTGGACCAGCTCGCGGTATTGATCCAGTGCTGGTAGCGGATATGGGGCCCAAGGTGATTCTCCTCGATCACCTCACCGATATATTTCAGTATCTCCTTTGCCGTGGCGATAGGGGTGCCAGTCCAGGGTTTGAACCGATAACCAAACGTATAGAGGTCACTGTCGGACCTGATTCCCGGATACTTGTGGGTCAGCCAGGTACCACTAAAACTTTCCAGGCCCTCCAGAATCAGAAACGACCGGTCCGGGCACTGGTGCTGCAGATGGTACGCCGAACCGATACCGGAGATCCCGGCCCCAACGATGATGGTGTCGTAATGTTCTGTGGTGGCTGCCTGTGCATCACTCATACAATCAATACCCATACGATCTCTGCGATCGCTCCAAATCGTAGTCGCCGCAAATATGCCGTCATGCCGGTGATCACGCAATGACTCAAATCAACGCCCAGTCATCCGTCCACACCTGACCGGCCCGTCGACAGGGCCGGCTCCATGTCATTTCCTGACCGGCGACGGCCGGGTGTGGTAATGGCTGGCATACGGACCCGCACTCGGGCTACGCTCACGCTCTCAATCGGATGAGCCCGTCCAGGACAGATATTCATGGCCAAACAGCGCAGTACCAGCCCGGGATTGACCCGGTCGGTTCTGAATTCACCATGAAGCGCGGAATCATCATCGCCCTGATCGCCAGCGTGGTGCTGTTTCATGGCAAGGTCTTCATCGACAAGGGCATCCAGGCCAGGGGCGAGTTGCCGGTCTACCTGACCGCAGCATCAAGACTGCAGCACCGCGAAGAGATTTATCGCAAATCGGATTTCAAGCCCTTTTCCTATCCACCGTTCTTCGAGCTGCCATTCATCTCCCTGGATGGTGACCACGGGCAGGGTGAATCCAGCCATGGACCCGCCGGCCTATCCACCGCGGTCATGTGGTATCTGGTCAACCTGTTTGCGCTGGGGTTCGTTATCTGGGTGGTGAGAGAAATCCTGGTACTTCCGCGCCGCGCGCGGATGTCCGAAGTCATGTTCTGGACCATCACGCTGCTGCTTGCCGGCAGAAATATTGCGTCCGTGTTCTCCAATCAGAGTCATGACCTGCTGGTGTTCGCGATCATCGCGCTGGGGATCTTGCTCGCCTGTCGTTCAAGAGACACGCTGTCCGGCGCGTTTTTCGGGATCGCGGCGGCCTGCAAGGCCACGCCCCTGCTGTTTTTGATTGATCCGGTCACGAGACGACGGCCGGTTGTCTTGGGAACCATCGTTACCGCTCTGATCACAGCAACCCTGCTGCCCGACCTCTTGTTCCCGAGGCCGGATAGCCAGCTCTGGATCGTCGCCTGGCTGAACACCTTCGTCGCGACGATCGAGGTGGGCGAGCCGGTCCATACGGGGCCGTGGTCAGCGGCCTCCGCCTATAATCAAAGCCTTGCGGGCACTCTGCATCGACTGCTGAACTTACCGGCCTTCGACGTGGGCCCGTCAATGCAGAAGACCATCACTCTGCTGGCCTACGGCGTGGTAGTGACCATGCTGGCCTGGTGCGCACGACTGATCGCCCGTTTGCAACCGGGTGCGAACACCATGACCCTTCGCTTTGGCCAGCTCAGCACGATTCTGTGCGGTATGGTGCTGCTCTCACCGATGAGCAGCAAGTCCCATTTCTGCGTACTGCTCTATCCCATGGCGTTTTGCGCGGCGGAATTACTTTGCGGCCGCCATCGCTGGCTGGCGATCGCGGTCGCGGTGATGTTCATCACGGGGACCCTCACCAGCAGCGGAATTGTGGGCGACGGGCTCGGTGAACCGTTACTGGTCCTCGGGACTGTGACCTGGACCGCGCTGATCTGCCTCGGCACCGTCACGGCACTGCTCGTTCAGAACAGCAGACCCACTGCTCAATCGGGACTGGCCTCTGCCTCATCAGGCGAATAGGCCACCCTTTCGATACTGCCGTCGCTCATCAGCATGAACCGGTAGACGCTGTTGCCATGGGCCGACTCCGGTGTGGCACCGAACGCACTGTCAGTCGCGTATCGGGCTGCACCCGGCAGCAGGACCACTTCCTGTGCACCCTCGTTTGACTTCTCCAAACCATAGGCGACCCGCAACGCATTGCGGTCTTCGAAGACCCGGCTCAGCAACGCGACGGCAGCATCTGCGTCGCCTTCGAAGTGCGCCACCACTGCGTCGTAGTCGGATTTTAGAAGGGCCCTGGTCACCTCACGGTTTTCAACTGCCGTGGACTCCTGGCGACGCTCGTCAAATCGCACCAGCTGGTCTCTGATCTGCTGTCTCGCAACCGAGATCTTCTCTACGGACTCGACCTCTGTAGGAGGAAAGATCCTGGGTGCTACGAATGCATCCTTGTAATCAGCCGCATCGTACACGGCTGAACCGGACTCATCGGAATCGTACTCGTCTGCAATTTCCCCATAGCAGACTGGGCCGATTATCATCAGATACGTTGCGAGGCAGTACGGTAGCGCTGCCAGAAGGCTTTTCATTGATCACCTGCGTTTCAGGATTGCGCGCCGTCTTCCGGTGGACCCGATGTACACTCGATAGTTCCTTCTCGAGGGTTCCGTTCGTGAGGGTTCCGTTCGTGAGCGCCCTGGAACGTCCCTCGCGACCCTAGATACCCAGATCAAGCAGGTTGTAACCACGCAGGCTTTCGCGGGCAGTATCATTCCACTCGAACACCTGACCGCGCAGCGGCTGGTAGTCATAGGGGGTCTCGTCAGGGAAACGTTGCCGTCTGGCCTCGATGGCAAGACCGAGCACGCGGGAACGCTGCCTGACCCTGTCTTCATCGTAGATCACTTTCTCGCTGCCGGGGGCATGAATGCCATTGCCGCGGGCCCCAATGACCGATGCACGAGGATGGAAACCAAAATTGATCGTAACCCGGCACTGATCACTCGTGTTGGCGAAGGACCCGTGTACTGCCTGCCGATTGGTCACGGCAACGTCGCCCGGGTCACAGATAATCGGTACCGCATCCGGCAGACGGTCAGAGCCTGCCGCCTCGCACCAGGCCCGGATGTCTGCCTTGCCCAGGTGGGACCCTGGCACTACCCACAGGCCGTTTGCGGCGTTGCAGCCATACAATTGCGCCATGAAATTGAAGCCGTGGCTGCCCCGGTGAAATTTCGGCGTATCCCAGTGGGTGGTGCCGTCCTGATGCCAGGCCACCGAACCGCCCAGCCGTGGATGCTTGATCCAGATCACTTCATTGAACGGCGAGAAATCCTCTCCGTTGAATTCCGCCGCGACGGCAAGCAGATCGGGGTGTGCATAGAGCCGCAGGGCAGCATCAGAGAACTGCAAAGAGCCGCCCACCACCTGCAGAATCCATTCGGGCGAATCTGCAGGAGGCGTCGGCTCGATCATCTTGGCCGGATGACGGCCGTTGTTCTTGTCCGTGCCGCCAATCGGGTCCGACAGTGGACGCACCATGGCCATGCCGCCACCCCGGCCGTCCGACGCCAGCGCGGGCCTGCCATGGCGGTCAACCTTGCCCCCAGGTTCTGTTGGCGCCCGGTCCAGGATTTCCAGCACATCACGTTCGATGTCCGCCAACTCGTCGCGACCGATGACACCTTCGAAGACATAAAAACCATGCTTCCAGTAGGCCTCGGCAATATCAGGATGTAGTGAGCCGTCGGCGCTGAATCGAATCGGCCCCCGATTGCCGAGTGCCCGGGCGCGGGCCTCTCCTGCCTCCCGGTATGCCAACATCGCCGCTTCATGCTCACCGTAGCCTTCGCTCACCACTGCTGCCTCGGACATGGAAATCTCCCTGACCATTCGTTCGTCACCAGGCTCAGATGATGCAGCCGAAGGCACCGTTAGTAAAGTGTGGGGGCCGGTTCAGGTGGTTTCACACAGTTTTGCCAACTGCCGTGCGGCGGACTCCGGCTGGTCCCAACTAAGAGTCCAGGCCATACCAGCCAGCCGGCCAAGGTCGTGCCGGGGTCGGTCAAAACAGGCCTCGTGAAGGCGAACGAGCGCATCAATACCATCCAGACGCCGCGGCTTGCCTGCGTGATCAGGCACTATGAACACTACCCTCACGTCCGCAACCGGCGCCGCGGAACAGGCGTCTGCAGGCACGGACTGCAACGGAAGGCACCAGGTCATGCCATCCGGTTCCTGCCATTGATAGGCGGAGGTATCCACTCCCTGAAGAAACGGTGGCAATTCAGATGTCGTCGGCATTGAGTCAAACTGAATGGCGCGACGGATACCCCAGACCTCGGAACCGTTAGTCACGGCAATCTCGTCGCTTAGATAACCCCAGCCCTGCCGCAGGGCAGCCAGGGCGAGACTGCTCTTGCCTGACCCGGAGGGGCCCACCAGCAGCAACGTACGATCACCTCTGCACACCAGTGCACCATGCACCAGCGTGTATTCCCGATGCCATTGATGAAGCAACTGATAGATCGAATATTCAACGCTGGACAGTAGCGACCTCAGGTCTTCACCCGCTACCAGGGGCTCGCCGTCACACAGTACTCTCGCGCCTGCCACGTCGACGATGAGTTCGACTCGCTTGCGGGTCTCGACCAGCGGCTGATTTGCACCTCCCCAGACCGCTTCAAGACCGAGCAGGACCCTGGGATCAGCACAGTGGAGATCCACCTGGACATGGGAAAGGTAAAAGCGAAGGTGCCGGGTCACTGCCAGGTGACCAGGTTCTTTTCACTGAGCTCATCCAGAAAGGCGTCCAAAGACAGCACCACTTGCGCCTTGTCGATTGCGAGCAGCCCTGCCACCTCATCGGTGATGTCCTGCACCGATCTCTGACCATCGACCAGCAGCCAGATGGCGGCACCGGTTTCGTTCAGCACCAGCAGCTGATCACCGGCCTCGTCATACAGTACGGTCTCACCGCTGCCCTGCACCTCATGGGTGAGCGCTTCGGCCCGACAGGGAACCCGGTCACTCATGCAGACAGCATCGCGGCACGATACTGACATTTCCGGCAGGTCAGGCGATCTGACCAGCCGTATGACTCGTCGATGAGCGTCTCCAGATCGACCTGCACCGGCAGTTCTTTGGTGAGGGACCCGGCAAGCCCTTCCTGATCGACACGACCGAGTGGCAGGTCCCGACTGAATATGCAGGGATAGACCTCGCCGCTATAACTCACCGCCGCCGTGCCACCGAACAGGGACGCACCCGACCCACCGTGGACCCGGCCCGGAGCCCCAAGCGGTGAACCTTTCGCGGACTGCTCGCTGATTGTTAAATCATTCGGTTTGAAATCACCCCGACCGACACTTCGCTCTACATCGGAGGCGATCTGACCGGAGGGAACACCCAGCGACTCAGCCAGCATTCGTGTCTGGGCCAGACTGAAACCAGGCGTCCCGGTATCGATGATGCCAACCCGCATCGTGAGCCCGGCCCGACCCGTCCGCTCGATGGCCTCGGCAGTCCGTCGGTGGCTGCCCGGAATCCCGGTGACGATGTCATGAACCAGCGGGTCCTGTCCGTAGAGCGAAAATGAGAACGACACATCCAGTTCCCTCAACGCGTCAAACAGCGGGCCCTTCAGGGCCAGACCATTGGTGTAGACCTCGACGGCCCCAAAGCCAAGATCCCTGGCATGTCTGGCGGCCGGCACACAGAAGTCGCTGATCAGCGGGTCACCTCCTGTGAGCTGTACCGAGGTAAACCCCATGTCCCGCGCTTCATCCAACGCCCTGATCACCACCTCACCATCGAGAGACTGTTCTACTTCCGGTGACGATCCTGCATAGCAATGGGCGCAGCGTTCATTGCATTGCCCGGTCAGTTCAACGAAGAGCCTGGTCCAACCCGTCCCCTTGAGCAGCACCTGCCGCGTGAGCGGCACCGGGTCCGATGCCACGAGATCAGTTGCCAGCCTTTGCATCGCGGGGTTGAGGCGCGCCAGCGTGACGGCAGAGGGTTGCTGAAGAAAACGGCCATCCAGGAAGGCTTCCCGAAGTGAGCCAACCAATTCGAGTTCAAATCCGTTCAGGCCATCAACCATCTGCAGCTTGCCCAGGTGGTCGGCTCCGATCCAGGCGGGGGCGAGGTAGTAGCTCGTGTCAGCCAGCATGGGGCGACCGCTGGCGATTTCCGGATTTCATGGGGTACATCTTGTTGACCATTGAGTTGACGTTTCAATCTGACAAGCGTTGCTGCAACCGGTCAATAATACAGGCGAGTGCCCTGTTCGGTCGAACAAGCGCTCGATGGCACCAGACCGGCGATTGCCGAACAGCACCTGGCCCTGCTGGCAATGCCTGATCGGATGCGCACGAAGTCATCAGCCGTCAATGCTGCGATGTTCGAGAACAGCGCCAGCGCAACTCGATCAGGTCTCTCTAGTCAGGCTGATGGTAGTGATCCATTTCTTCGGTCTTGCGCTTCTGAGTCTCGATGAGTCTCATCGTTGCCCGGACCGCGAACGGCGCTTCACCCCATGGGATATAGGATCTGAACAGGAAGGTGATCGCTTCTACTGTCCGCTCGCCCAGGGAAGGGCCAACGTGGTCGGCACCTCGCACCAGATGGTACTCATGCCTGATCTTTTGATTCCACAGAATCTGCTGCAGGAACTCAGCACCCTCGTAGAGCCAGAACTGATCTTCATCACCTGCTTCCAGGTAGATCTGCAACCCCGAATTCCTGATCGCGGTGCGGTTACTGACGGCTATGCTGGCAGGATTATTTGCGGCCCAGAAATCCGGGTCGACGGGATTGCCATAGGCTGCGTGAAACAGGGCATCGGATCGCCAGAAGCGGTGTTTGGTCCTCATATCCTCCCACTTCAGAATGGGTTCAATCCCGGGTTCCAGCGCGGCGACCGCTCCGAAGCGGTCCGGGTAGCGGAACGCCATCCGTAAAGAACCCATCCCCCCCATGGAGGCACCGGTCAGGAATGTCCGTTTCGGGTCTCTCGATACGGGCAGGGTGTCCCTCAGGTGATCAAGGAACGGACCGATGATGAAATCTTCCCAGCGCTCACTACCGTCCCTGAAGTTCATGTAAAAGCCCCGGGCAGTGACTGACGGCGTAACGAAAACTGCGGGAGGCACCGTCTTGTCATCCCAGAGGCGATCCACCAGCGGTTGCAGCCGTTTCAGCGCATCCCGACTGCCGCCGCCACCGTGAAGGTACAGGACCAGCGGTAGCGACTTCATCTTTCGATAGTTCGCAGGCGCCAGCAGCGAGTATTCGACCGGAGAGGGGACCAACCCGGTCGCCACCCTGGACTCAACATACTCACTGGCTGTGGCGGTCGTACCTAAGCCCATGCCAATAGCAAGAAACAGAAACAATAGTCCTTTCATAGTCGCGTATCCTGTACCGGTACCCCGATTCCTCAATTCTACCCTCTGGGTCCTCAGGTTCGCACTGCGGCTCACATCAGAGAGGACGCCTGTCGGCGCTCAGCCAGCGTCGCAAGAGACGTGACCCGCGTCGGACCATGGACGGGCGTCGGCGGTTTCACGGACCACGTTCACGGACCACGTGTCGTATAAACTTGACACCGACTAAATGTAATATAAACTTAACTAATTGTTTAATAGACGTGACACACCGAGGTACTTGAGATGAGCACTGAGATGGGTGATTCCCTGGGCTGGGTGGCGATAGTCGTCATCTGGGTGCTGGCGTGCATTGTTGGTGCTCTGTCGATCTACCGCAGACGCAGGACCGGCGAGTTTTATCCCGAGCATGGATTTCTCATCGGTGCGATTCTGATGCTGGCGCTCGCGCCTTCGGTATTGTTGATCACGCACCTCGTGGACCGGAGTGCTTCGCTGTCGCAAATCGTCATTCATCTGATCTTCGGGGTCTTCCTGCTGCTGGCGTTTGCCCGCGCGCGCCATCGCAGGCGGAATCCTGAGGACTCCGGTCCATCACTGACGTTTCATGAGAAGAGCAGCCTGCTGATTGTTCTCGGCCACCTGATTGTATTTGGTTCCTATTTCTACAACATCTGTTTGTTCGACAAGGCCGACCTGGACTGCACCGGGGGCACTTGCCCTGATGCGGCCATCCCCGCGTTCTTCGGTGCGTTGGTCATGCTTGTCATCATCATGATCATCGGCCACATTCTGATCGCACTGACGCACTCGCCCATCGGCGAACTGAACGAGCCTCCAGACGAAAGAGACCGACAAATCTGGTCCCTCGGCAGCAGAAATGCGGGCTGGGTGACGGGCCTCGGCTTCTGGGCGGTACCGGTCATGGCGCTTGCGCCGTTGTCGATGTATCACGTGCTCAATATCTGGCTGGCCATTGCCGTCATGTCCTCGGTGACCCGGTATGGATCGATCGCCGCCTACTACCGCTTCGGCGTTCGGTAGGAGCCCTCAGCGTGCCCGGGTCGGCCACGCCGTTGTCGTGCAGGGAAGTGTTCACGCTGGCACCTTGCACCAGTGAACTTCCATGAAAGCCCTCAGCGTCCCGGGTCGGGTACGCCGTTGTCGTGCCGCGAAGCTTTCCGGACGGCACAGCGTGCGGCCAGAACTTCCATAAAAGGCAGGCAAATGGCAAAGAGCAAGAGTCGCGTGGACAACAGGGTCAGAGAACTCCGCTTCGCTCACGACGAGATGACACAACAGGAACTCGCGAACCGGATTGGCGTTGCCAGGCAGACGATCATCGCCATTGAACAGGGCAAGTTCTGCCCGACGCTGGAGTCTGCACTCCGGATCGCGAAAGCCTTTGACGTTCCCGTCGACGAAGTCTTCACGCTGAGTGAGTAGCTGGCGTTTCGTCAGACCTGAATCGCCAGCACTGGTATCCGGGAAAGGTTCTGATTCAGGCCGCGGCGAGTGCCTGGGTCAAATCCTCGATGATGTCGTCCTCGTGCTCAATCCCGACACAGAGCCTGATCATCCCCTCTGTGACACCGGCCTTCGCCTGCTCCTCGGAGGTCAGCTGACGGTGAGTCGTTGAGGCAGGATGGCAGGCCAGGGATTTGGCATCACCAATATTCACGAGGCGCTTGAACAATTTGAGCGCGTCATAGAACCGGACGGCAGCCTCGTAGCCCCCATCGACTTCGAAAGTCAGAAGCGAAGCGGGAACACCCTTACAGTACTTTTGTGCCAGCCCGTGATAGGGATCATCGGGAAGCCCCGCGAAGGAGACGGACGTTACCCGGGAGTGCGCTTTCAGGTAGTTCGCAACCGTCATGGCATTGCTGCAGTGGCGCTCCATGCGCAGCGACAGCGTTTCAATCCCCTGCAGAATCAGGAAGGCATTGAATGGTGAAATGCAGGAGCCCGTATTGCGCAGTGGCACCGTCCGGGCACGGCCAATGTAGGCGGCCGGCCCAAGGGCATCGGTATAGACCACGCCGTGGTATGACGCCTCTGGCGTGGTCAGCATGGGGAATCGCTCCCCATGGTCTGCCCAGGGAAAGGTGCCCCCGTCTACGATAATGCCACCCAGTGAGTTGCCGTGGCCTCCCATATACTTGGTCAGGGAATGAACGACGATATCCGCGCCGTACTCAATGGGTTTGATCAGAATGGGCGTCGCGACGGTGTTGTCGACAATCAGCGGCACACCATGTTCGTGGGCGCATTGGGCCAGCGCCTCGATGTCAATGATGTTGCCTGCGGGGTTGCCGATGGTTTCAGAGAAGACCGCCTTGGTCTGTGCATCGATCAACGGTGCAATATCGTCCGGCCCATCCCCGCCGGCGAACCGCACCTCGATTCCCAGACGAGGCAGCATGTGTGCAAACAGAGTATACGTGCCACCGTAGAGCTGCGGCGTCGTGACAATGTTCGAGCCGGCCTCTGCGATGTTCAGGATCGAGTAGTTGATGGCGGCGCTCCCCGCACTCAGCGCCAGGCCACCGACACCACCTTCAAGATCCGCGACACGTTTTTCCAGAACATCCGTTGTGGGATTCATGATCCGGGTATAGATGTTGCCGGGGACAGCAAGATTAAAAAGATCCGCCCCATGCTGGGCGTTGTCAAATTCGTATGCGACCGTCTGATAAATTGGCGTTGCCACCGCGTGGGTCGTCGGGTCTGTCTCGTATCCTGAATGGATCAACTTGGTTTCGTCGCGCACTGAAAGCCCCTCTGGTCGATTGAATGAACTGCACCAGTATACGGGCCACCTGACTGGCGAGCCAGTTCTGTCCCGTTTCTGTCCCGAGAGCCCTCAGCGTGCCCGGGTCGGCCACGCCGTTGTCGTGCAGGGAAGTGTTCACGCTGGCACCTTGCACCAGTGAACTTCCATGAAAGCCAGATTGGCCACACGCGGTCCAGTCAAGCCGTCATAACGAAACCACTATCGGGTGCCCGTCTGTCACCGCTACAATCAGTCGGTGGAAATCCGGAGAGGGACAACACAATTGTGGACAACAACCTGCTGAGCAGTGTGACCGACCTACTCACCGCCGCCTTTGTACTGGGGATTCTTGGTGGGCTGGTGGCGATTGGCGTGATGTTCGTGGTCGATGTTACCCAGACCACCCACGCAATTCGGCGCAATTATCCGGTCATTGGGCGTTTCCGCTATCTGTTCGAAAGCCTGGGGGAGTTCTTTCGGCAGTACTTCTTCGCCATGGATCGTGAGGAGTTGCCCTTCAACCGTGCCCAGAGGTCATGGGTCTATCGGGCTGCCAAGAACATCGACAACACGGTTCCGTTCGGGTCGACCCGGTCCCTTGCCGAAAGCGGCACGATCCTGTTCGTCAACACGCCCTTCCCCACACTTGATGAAGAGTCACTGCCGCTGGAGACGCTGACCATTGGCCCTTACTGTGATCAGCCCTACCGGACAGCATCCATATTCAACATCTCAGGGATGAGCTTCGGGGCGATCTCAAAACCGGCCGTCCTGGCACTTTCCAATGGTGCCCGCATGGCAGGCTGCTGGATGAACACCGGTGAAGGCGGACTTTCTCCCTACCATCTTGAAGGTGGCGCCGACATCGTGCTCCAGATCGGTACCGCCAAATATGGTGTACGAGACGGGAGTGGGCAACTCAGTGATGATCGCCTGCGCGAACTTGCTGCCCTGCCCCAGGTCAGGATGTTCGAGCTGAAGCTGAGTCAGGGCGCAAAACCGGGCAAGGGTGGCATCTTGCCAGCCGCCAAGGTAACCGAGGAAATCGCTCGAATTCGGGGCATCTCTGCCGGGGTTGATTCCATCAGTCCGAACCGCCATCCGGAGATCAACTCGGTCGCAGAACTGCTGGACAGCATCGACCACATTCGCACCGTCACAGGAAAGCCGACCGGTTTCAAACTGGTCATCGGTTCCTCTGACTTCCTGGAAGATTTCTGTGATGAGATCCATCGCCGGGGTATCGAATCTGCCCCGGATTTCATTACCCTGGACGGCGGCGATGGCGGCACCGGGGCCTCGCCTCAAAGCCTGATTGACTACGTCGGGCTGCCCCTTCGTGAGAGCCTGCCCATGCTGTCTAACAAGCTGATTGAGCGCGACCTCAAGCGACGCATCAGAATCATCGCTTCCGGCAAGCTGATCGACCCCGCTGCAGTCGCTTACGCGATCTGCCTTGGGGCTGACTTTGTGGTTTCTGCCCGCGGCTTCATGTTCGCAATCGGTTGCATCCAGGCGTTGCAATGCAACAAGAACACCTGCCCCACCGGAATCACCACGCACAATCTGCGGCTGCAGAAGGGCCTCGTGGTATCTGACAAGGCAGAGCGGGTGAAGAACTACTGCAACAACATCAACTGGGAGGTCGGGGTCATTGCGCACTCCTGCGGTGTCGATGAACCTCGCCGTTTACGCCGCCACCATGCGAGAATCGTTAGCAGCGAAGGACGCTCCATCCCGCTCAATGAACTGTTTCCCGAGCCAGCCAACGCCCACGCCCCCAACGAGCGTTCCTGACTAGAGAAGCTACGGCAGGGCCTGCCGCCTCATGGGATCGATAGAACTCATACCTGACCTGACCGAAAGAGTCACCGCTGCCACCGACTTTATGATGGCGATCGTCGGGGTCTTTGGTGTCCTGCAGATGCGCAGAAATCAACCGGCGTCACCCTTTAAGATCAATCTCTGGACGGCGGTATACCTGCTGTTCATCATCGCGGCGATGCTCGGCACGGTGCTTCACGGGTTCGTTCTGTCCCCCGGGAACTATAACCTCTGCTGGCTTGGGGTGCTGCTGTCGCTGGGCCTGATGGTGAGCCTGTTTGTGGTCGGGTTCGTAAACGACCTGTTCGGAAGGGTTGCCGCCAGCAACCTGCTGCCCGTGATGATCGTGGCTGGCGTTGGGTTCTTTGGCTTCAGTTGGGCAAACGGGCAGGACTTTTCTCTGTTTCTGATGTATGAATCCCTGGGGCTGCTGGCGGCGCTGTCTGGATACCTCTACCTTGCATTCCGGCGAATTCCCGGGGCCTCTGCGATGGCGACCGGGGTCTTCATCACAATCCTTGCCGCCATCGTCCAGGCCACACGCGCCCTGTCCTTTACGGTGATCGTGCCGTTTGATCACAACGCCGTTTACCACCTGATCCAGATCGCTGGCGTACTATTCCTGACCCGGGGTATCGTCCAGTCAACCTCGTTGCAGACCGGCACCTGAACCGGTCACACCGGGGAGGTGTTGCTGGACTGCTGCCTCGCAAATCTGCATCGCCCCCGGTTGATGACTGATCGCCCGCAACATTATCGGATTGATCCTCATCAAGAGTAACTCTTCTACTGACGCCGGTTTATGCAGGCCGCAGGACAATCCGCTATGCTGGCGCCGCAATGATTCAGATGGTGGGCATATGGAAGATCTATCCGGGAAAGTGGCATTCATCACCGGCGGGGGCAGCGGAATCGGGCTCGGCATGGCGACCGCGTTTCTCAAGCGAGGAATGAAAGTGGTGATCGGCGACATCCGTGCTGACCGGCTGGCCCGCGCCCGGACAAGCCTGGCTGCCATCTCGGACCAGGTGGAAACCGTCGAAGTCGACACCACCCGGCAGGAATCGCTTGTGGAGGCAGCCAGGTTTACCGAAAGCAAATTTGGCCACGTTCACATCCTCTGCAATAACGCTGGCGTTGGTGGAGGTGGCAAGGTGCTCGATGTCCCAATGGACAGGTGGCATCAGGTCATTGATATCAACCTCTGGGGCGTCCTGCATGGCATCAAGGCATTTCTGCCGGCGATGCTGCAACACGGTGAAGGTGGCCACGTGGTCAACACCGCGTCATTTACCGGGATCGTCGGTCACCACTCCCAGTCAAACTATGGCACCAGCAAATTCGCCGTTGTCGGCCTGTCGGAATTCCTCAGAAACGATCTTGAAGGCGAGAAGGTCTCGGTATCCGTACTGTGCCCCCATGTGGTGGATACGCCGATCTTCTACGGTGATCTGGACGACACGGACACCGAGGCGATCGCGAAGCGCAAACAGTCCATGCCATGGTTCACGAACATCGCCCGGGATCCCGAAGACGTGGGCAACATGGTCATCCGCGGTATTGAAACCGACGAGCTTTATATCTTTTGCGATGGGACCGAATCAAGGGAGATGCTCGAGGGACGTTCAAAGCGCCTGTTCGACGCCATGGATCGCCAGTTTCCCACAAACTGACGTGCCACTAATCGAATACGTTTCGAACACCATTCAACTGCAGGAGCCAGCCAATGAAACACATTCCGTTGTTATCCAAGGAAGAAGCCGACCCAGAACTTCGCAAGAAGTGGGACGCCTTCGGGTTCGATCTTGCCCTCTTTCACGTCTGGGCCCACGTTCCGGACGCGTTCATGGCCTATACCGCTTTCAACGGTACCGTGTGGCGCGATGAGCCGGACGGCTTCCCGCTGCTGCAGAAGGAAATGGCCGTCGTACATGCCAGCGTGCTCAGCAACTCCTCCTATGAGTGGGGCAACCATGGCGCTTCGATGCTGAGGCGGGGAGGCACCCAGGAACAGCTCGATGCCCTGGTGGCCCGACAGCCGGATTCCGACGTGTTCGATGAGACGGAGAAGCTGATTCTGCGTTTCACCACGGAAGTCAACCCTGGACGGCAAGGCCTCCGAGGAGAATCTGACCGCCATGGCAGAACTGTATACCCACAAGCAGGTCAGCCAGCTGGTATTTGCCATCTGCGCTTACATGCTGAACTCCCGGTTCGCCAACCTGGGTGGTTGCGAGAAAGGAGACGACGAAGACTTCGGTAACTTCATGCTCGGTCGAAAGACCACCGATTGATCAGTGGTGTTAGTATCCCGGCACAATTCAAGGTTTAGGAGAATGATATGGGGCCTCTTAACGGCGTAAAGGTCATCGAACTCCAGGGCATCGGGCCCGGACCCTACTGCTGCATGATGCTCGCAGACATGGGGGCAGAGGTCATTCGAATCGATCGCGCCACAGCAGCGGGTCGTCGCGCTCCACTGGCCGATATTCTGGCCAGGGGCCGACGCAGCATCGCGGTGGACCTGAAGCATCCGGATGGCGTTGAAACCGTCCTGCGATTGGTCGATGACGCCGACGTGCTGGTCGAAGGCTTCCGGCCCGGCGTCACCGAGCGCCTGGGCCTCGGCCCGGAGGTCTGCCTGCAGCGCAACGAACGGCTGATCTACGGGCGCATGACCGGCTGGGGACAGACCGGTGAAATGGCCCCGGTTGCCGGACACGACATCAACTATATCTCTCTATCCGGTGCGCTACACGCCATCGGTAATGCGGGCGAGCGGCCCGTACCACCGCTTAATCTGGTGGGCGATTTTGGCGGTGGCGGCATGCTGCTGGCCTTCGGAATCGCTGCAGCGCTGCACGAACGAAACCAGAGCGGCAAGGGCCAGGTGATCGATGCGGCCATGACTGAAGGATCAGCACTGCTGATGAACGCGGTATTTGGCTCGATGAACTCCGGTGGCTGGTCGCCCGAACGAGGCACCAATCTGCTGGATGGCGGTGCCCACTTCTACAACACTTACGAGACCCGGGACGGCAAGTTCATCTCCGTCGGTTCAATCGAACCTCAGTTCTACGCACTGCTGCTGGAGAAATCCGGACTTGCCGATTCTGCCCCTCAACCAGGCGAACTGCCCGAGCAAATGTCCAGACCGGACTGGCCCGGCATGAAGGAGAAACTGCGCGAGATATTCCTCACAAAATCTCGTGACGAGTGGGATGAGGTCATGCTCGGGACTGATATCTGCTACGCCCCTGTGCTCAGCTTCGAGGAGGCGCGCAACCACCCCCATAACGTTACCCGGGGCTCATTTGTGGAACAGGATGGAATCTATCAGGCCGCCCCCGCGCCCCGATTCAGCAGGACCGAGCCAACGCTTCCTGCCAGCGCTGTTGCGCCTGGCGCTCAATCTATCGAGGTGTTGAAGAATGCGGCGTTTTCTGACGAGGAGATCGCGGCACTGACCGCCAGCGGCGCAGTGGTGCAGCCTGATTGATTCTGAGATAGTAGGCAGACTTTCGGACAGGCAGGAGTCTTAACGGTGGGTTTACAAGGCCGGGCAGCGATCACAGGCGTCGCTGATTTCAAGAACGAACGAAAATATACGGGCAAGCGCAAGTTCTACACGGAACAATGGGCAGAACTGACCCAACTGGCCATCACCGATGCGGGGCTCAGTAAACAGGACATCGATGGACTCTGCTGTGCATCGATTCCTGAATCCAGCATGTTTGCCCCGGCGACGATTGCCGAGTATCTCGGCTTGCGGGTCAACTTCGCTGAAATGGTTGATCTGGGGGGTGCCTCGTCCGTCAGCATGATCTGGCGGGCGGCGGCCGCCATCGAACTGGGCCTTTGTGAAGCGGTCGTTTGCGCCGCCCCCGGCCTGCCGATTCCTTCAAATCCCAATCCGCCGCGCCGCGACCCCACCCGGCTGTTCGGCTCGGTCAGTGCCAACTGGGGCTCGCCCCAGACCGAGTTTGACGTGCCCTACGGCAATGTCGCCCAGAATGCCGGATATGCGCTGATCGCCCAGCGGTACGCCGCCACCTACGGCTATGATGAGCGCGCACTTGCAAAGATCGCCGCCGATCAGCGGACCAATGCCCAGGGCAACCCCAATGCGGTCTTCTACGGCCAGCCCATCACCATTGACGATGTCCTGCAGAGCAAGATGATCGCAGATCCACTGCATATTCTTGAGATCGTCATGCCCTGTGCGGGTGGCTGCGCGGTCGTGGTGGTGAGCGATCGTCTGGCGAAGAAGTGCCGTCATCGTCCCGTACACATTACCGGCTGCGGTGAACATCTCACGACCCGGTCTGTAACCTATGCCGAGGACATGACGGTGACACCGGTGGGCCCTGCGGCCGCCAGCGCCTTTCGAATGTCCGGCAAATCACCACGGGATATCGATGTGCTGGAAGCCTACGACTGCTACACCATTACGGTGCTGCTGACGATCGAGGACTCCGGGTTCTGCAACAAGGGTGAGGGCATCGCATTCGTCAACGAAAATGACCTGACCTTTGCCGGCAGCTTTCCGGTCAACACCCATGGGGGCCAACTGGGCGCCGGGCAGGCCGCCGGAATGGCAGGCGGTATGTCACAACCCGTGGAAGGTGTCCGGCAGATCATGGGCAGAGCCGAGGGCCGCCAGGTGCCCCATTGCGATACCGCGCTGGTCACCGGCACCGGCGGCATCATGAGTGAACAATCGGCCATCATTCTGGAGGGCGCGTAATGGATTTTCCAAGACCTCTGCCCGTACCAACCCCAACCACCGAGCCGTTCTGGAACGGGCTGGCAGAAGGCCAGGTGCGGCTTCAGCAGTGTGACGACTGTGATGCCTGGGTGTTCTACCCACGCAGCCACTGCAACGCATGCCTGTCACCAAACCTCACCTGGAAGACCGTTTCCGGCAAAGGGACGATCTACAGTTTCACCGTGGCGCGCAGACCCACTGCACCGCAATTCGCTGACGACATTCCACAGCTTATCGCCGTCATTGAATTAAACGAGGGCGTTCGCCTGAATTCGGTCATGGTCAACATAGACCCCACGGCACTGGCCGTCGGCCTCGCAGTCAAGCCGGTGTTCCACCGGCAGGACGGTTCAACGCTGCTCTACTTCGAGCCTGATTAAAGCCATCGGTTCACCGCGATAACACACAGTTGTCACGGCGATGCCTGGTTCGCCAATTGTTCGCAACGATCCTTAACGATCCTTGACCTCCGTCAAGCAGCTTCGCTGGCGCCCACACTATGGTGTGGGTTTCAGAAAAAGGAGTCCGCGATGAGCGATGATTTTGGCACCTTGACGCATTCGAACGGCTATATCACCGCCAGCATGAAACGTGACATCGACGTGTCAGTCGAGGAGGTCTGGAGCAAGCTCAGCGAGGAGTCCGAGCGCGTCAAGTGGCTGGCAGAAGGCTCTATCGAACTCTTTGCGGGCGGGCGGGCCCAGCTTGATTTCAAAGACAGCTACGTCATCGTCGACAGTGAGGTCACCGCCTGTGAGGCACCACGCCTGCTGGAATTCTCCTGGAGTGGTCAAGACGAACCCAAACGGCCGATACGCTTTGAACTTGAGCCCAACGCTGGCGGCTGCCGCATCCATCTGACCGTCAGCATTCCCGAGAACGAGGTCGTCGCCAGGTCCTGTGCCGGCTGGGAAGCCCACCTCACCATGCTTCAGGCAGCAGCAGCGGGCGTCCCGATCAAGTTCCCCCTGGATCGATTCAAGGCGTGTCGCGAACAATTCGACGCGGAAGTGATTCGACTCCTGATGTCAGAGGTTCCCGTCCTGAAACTGTGACCTGACCCGGAAATTCCGGGTAGGCCGCTCAAGTGCGACATCGGAGCCAAGCCTTCATTCGTCTAGCCCGTAGTACCTACGTGAAGGCCAATACTCAGGTTGCCCTGGGGCTTCTCGGTTCGGACCCGTCGGATGGCACCCCCACTGACACGGATCAATGGATTGAAATACTGAATCCGGGCGGCAACCTCGCTCCGGGCGGGCAGGTCAATGCGTATGCGGTTAATGCCGATGATGCGACCGGTGTCGTTGGTATCCAGGCTATTCCCAATGACGGGAGTACACTGGCTGACGATAGCGTGATTATTATTCGTCCTGCGTACCAGGACCTGACGGCTGCCAGCACGACGATCTTCGCAGCTTCTCAGATGTAAGGTCTTCGTCTGACAGCCTTGAGCGTGCCCTCATCAGGCACGCCGTCGTCGTGCAAGAAGGCGCTCACACTGGCATCTCATATTAGTAAGCTTCCGTGAAGACCAGCTCTCTGCGGCTGGTTCGGCAGATTGGGTCTCACCACTACTTGCCCAGGAAGGTCTGCGTCGAATGCCGCCAGCGTCCGGAACGGAAGGTACAGAGGTCGCAGAGGTCAGTGGGGACGCCCCTGCGGTTGACGCGGCTGTTCAGGACCACACGGATGTCATCGGTCTGATTGATCCCGACCCGATGTGCACAGTGCGACGACACCAGCACGAGCATCCCGGCCCTGGGCTGAATGACAACCTGGCCTGGCAGGTCCTCGTCGTTGGGGCCATCCTCTTCGAAGCCGTAGTACCTGTGTGAGCCGGGCAATACGTAGAGCTGCCCCTGCTCCGGTCGATAGTCCCGCGAGTACACCAGCCGATTGAGTGTGAACCGGCCGGGCTCGGGGTCACAGGAATCCTTATGCCAGCCCTGGCCGCCGTCCCTTGGGGTGGCGAATGCAAAACCGGTTACGGGTTCGAAATCCTCCCCAAGAATGGCCTTCGTGATCTCAACCATTTTGGGGTGGTCGAACAATGCCGTGAACTCCGGCTCACGGGCGATGGGTAACGCCTTCAAATGGACACCGAAGCGCTGCCGATACTCGGTAGACTCTCCCTTGAGCTCATCCCAGCGCTGCAGCCAGTGATCCACGTGAGCGTCAGCCCCGGCAACCTCTTCCGGAGTGAAGAAGCCCTCGATCAGGCAGTACCCGTCCTTCTCAAAGGCTTGTACGACGTCATCCAAATCTGGGTTCCTCCCGGTATCGTTGCTGACAGACGAAACTCTCGATTGCGACTCGGGCCGCCAGGACCACCAGCACAATGTAGCACGGTAGCACGCCTGGCATCAGAAACAGCCGCACCTTGCCCCGTGCAGCCGCATCTCGATCGTAGACGCGTTCCGCAACGTCGTGCAGGTTACGCAGGGCGCGGCATCTGACCTCCCCCTAAACCCGGTATCAATGCTGGCTTTGTCCATGATAGCCTGAGCAAAATCCCGGTGTTTTGGCGAGGACTCCCATGGAACTGAGCGAAGACTTTTTCGCAGATGTCGAGCTGTTGAACCTGTTCACATTGGACAGCGCCCAGGCGGGTCTGAAGATTCATCACAACGCAGCGCCACGGAGAATCGCCTCGGCAAAGCGCCTTTTTGACAAGCACCTGATTACACAGGTGGATGGCGGCTATCTTACGCCACTCGGGATTTCCACCGCAGAACATGCCCAGATACTGATCAGCGTGCTGCAGTCAGATGGGTAGCCTGGCCAGTTCCTGAAGGAATGCATGGTACCGTCATGACACACCGACAGGTTTTTTCTCGGAAGTTTAAGAAGTGAGGCTACGGCGTCATGAATGATCTGGAAGTTCTACAACTGATTCAGGCCAGCGCCGTGCTTGGAATCATAGCCGTTCTGGTCACCGCCCTGGGACGCCTGCCCCCGAAAGCCGATGCCGCGGCACGGGAGCGCACGGTCGTATTGCTGGGGGTGTATCCATCCATACCGATCCTGTTGCCCCTTCTGCTCGGGCTGGATCATCCCCTGACCCTTTTGCATTTCGTCGCTGGCATCATCGGGCTCGGTGGAATCATTGAATATTCCCTGATGGATCCACAGGCTGCCTCTGACGATCGCTTGAAGCGGGTCCTTGGCTTCATACTCGTGGGGCTGCTCGCGGCCGGATGTGGCATCGCCCTGCTGGTGATCGCGCACCTTGATCGACCTGCCCACCTTCACCTGACCGCCATGGTTGCATTGTTAGCCGGGATCGGCGCCGGGTGCCTGGCCACTGTTCGCCTGCACAGCCTGCTAAGACACGGCGGTAAAGAACAGGACACCAACCCGTAACGCCCTACTAAAGTGATGACAGCCGAGGGTGGGATACGTTAGGTTTTGGGGCTTGGAATCAACCGGAAAAAGACTATGAATGATTCGTCCGACTACACCCCGCCCAGGGTCTGGCAGTGGGAGCGGGGAAATGGTGGCAGGTTTGAGAATACCAATCGGCCCACCGCCGGCGCGACTCATGACAAGGTGCTGCCGGTGGGCAAGCATCCACTGCAGCTCTATTCACTCGGGACGCCAAACGGTGTCAAGGTGACCATCCTGCTCGAAGAACTGCTCGCCCTCGGACATGAAGGAGCCGAATATGACGCCTGGCTGATCGACATTGGCCAGGGTGATCAGTTCGGCAGCGGCTTTGTGGAAATCAATCCGAATTCCAAGATTCCAGCAATGATGGACCACAGCACCACGCCACCGACGCGGATTTTCGAATCCGGTGCCATCATGTTGTACCTGGCAGAAAAGTTTGGCGAGTTCGTCCCCACCAGTGGCGCCGCCCGCGCTGAATGCCTGTCGTGGCTGTTCTGGCAGATGGGCAGTGCGCCGTACCTTGGCGGAGGGTTCGGTCACTTTTATGCATATGCACCCGTCAAGATCAAATACGCGATCGACCGCTATACCATGGAGGTCAAGCGACAGCTTGATGTGCTGGACAAGAACCTCGCCTCACGACGCTACCTGTGTGGCGACGATTACAACATTGCAGACATGTCGGTCTATCCCTGGTACGGGGCCCTGGCCCAGGGGAGGTTGTACGGTTCTGAAGAATTCATCGAATCGAAGTCTTACACCAACGTGCTACGCTGGGCGACCGAGATACACGAACGTCCCCAGGTCGCGCGGGGTCGCCGGGTCAACCGGGCCGGTGGCGGGAACGCGATGCGAGAGCGCCACGACGCCAGCGACTTCGACCAGTGAGGCGATAAGCAAACACCCGCTCCAGAAGTTATGCTGAAGTTTATGCCAATCCGGCACCGGAACAGAGGTTCCGGGCACGAACAGCCTTGACCTCCCGGACGGACTCCGGCACTTTAGCCTGACACTTACCGCCTGCGAGACCACCATGAGCTCTGACGTATTTGACCGGGTCGAACATCACCAAGCAGATAACAGTGGCGTCGCGCTGCACTATGTCACCCTTGGCGACGGACCGGTGGTGTTGTTTGTCCATGGTTTCCCGGATTTCTGGTACACCTGGCGCGAACAGATGAACGCCCTCAGCGACGGGTTCAAGACCGTCGCCATGGACACCCGGGCCAACAATCTGAGCGGCAAACCCGACGGCGTCGAGCACTACACCATGCCCAATCTGCTGGCAGATGTTGAGGCCGTGATCAAGGACCTGGGTTCCGATTCGGTGACCCTGGTGGGCCACGATTGGGGTGGTGCGATCTGCTGGCAATTCGCCATGCACTACCCGGACCTCGTCAACAAGCTGGTGATCTGCAACCTGACTCACCCCCGTGGCTATTCCACCGTGCGCCAGAATGCGAGCGACGAACAGAAGGCCAATACCCAGTACATTACGGATTTCCAGACACCAGGATTCGAAGACCGGTTTACGCCGGAAATGCTCGCTGGCCTGTCTGCCGGCGATGTTGCCGACGATGTGAGAGCACACTACGTAGAGGCTTTTTCCCGCTCATCGGTCAAGGGCATGCTCGACTACTATCGTGCCGCCTTCAGCGGGCTGAACGCGGGGGCGAGTGGGCAGGCTCCGGAACTGCCTCAACTGACCATGCCAGTGCTGCAGTTTCACGGACTGCTGGACAGGGCCGTCGACAAGGATGGCCTGCGTGACACCTGGAACTGGATAGATGCCGACTATACCCTGGTGACCATTCCAGGCTGCAACCACTGGGTACAGCGCGAGGCGGCCGACCTCGTCAGCAAGACCATGCGGTCCTGGATGAGTGACCGACAGTAACAGCCCTGAGCGTGCCCGTCTCAAGCACGCTGGCACCTCGGATGAGTGAACTTCCATGAAAGCTGTGCTGGAAAGCCCTGATGGATCCCAGGCATGCGATCCCTGATACTCGCCCTGTTCTGCACACAGCTGTTTTTGACATTTTCCGGGGGTGCGAGCGCGGCCGGGTCCGGTCCGGATTTCGTCGGCGCAGCAGTCTGCAGGTCCTGCCATCAGACCCAGCACGACGCCTGGTCCGGCTCTGACCATTTCGGCGCGATGCAGGCTGCCACCCGGCAATCGGTACTCGGTGATTTCTCCAACGTGAGTGTCAGCTTTCACGACATCGATACTCGCTTTTTCCAGCAGGATGGTGAGTATCGGGTCGAGACCACAGGTCCCGACGGCGAAGTGCATGTCTACGCCATCAAGTACACGTTCGGTGTCGATCCCCTGCAGCAATACCTGATAGAGCTTGATGACGGTCATATCCAGGCCTTCAATATCGCCTGGGACACCCGGAAGCGGTCAGAAGGGGGCCAGCGCTGGTTTCACCTGCGTCCCGATGAGGATATTTCTCCGTCCCACCCGTTCTTCTGGACCCGTCACTTCCAGAACTGGAACAGTCGCTGTGCGGACTGTCATTCGACCAACGTTGAGAAGAACTATTCCGAGGCAGACCATCGATACCGCACCAGCTTCTCAGAGCCTAACGTTTCCTGTGAGGCGTGCCATGGACCGGCAGGAGATCATGTCACCCTGGCAACCTCCGGTCAGCTGAGCGGGAGTGACACAGGTTTTCTCAGGGCAAAGTCGAGCCCGATGACATGGGGCTTCGAGCAAGGCAAACCAATTGCCGTGCCTCAAGGGGAGCCAGATGACAGGTTTGTTACCACCTGCGGGCGCTGTCATTCACTGCGCACCAGGCTCACCGGGGACCCGCAAGGCCCGTACCATGAAAACTACGCGATCGGGCTCATCAGTGAGCCCGGCTATTTTCCCGATGGCCAGATTCGTGAAGAGGTCTTCGTGCTGGGCTCGTTCCTGCAGAGCAAGATGTACCAGGCTGGTGTGACCTGCGGCAATTGTCACGAACCTCATTCACTGGCACTGATCGAGCAGGGAAATCAGCTCTGCGCCCGGTGCCATCGCCCGGAGACCTATGATGGCACGGCACATCATGGGCTTGCAGAGCCGGCTGCAGATGTCGGGCCAGCCCCGGGCTGCATAGACTGTCACATGCCCCCGCGCACCTATATGCAGCTTGATGCCCGGCGCGATCACAGCTTTGTGGTCCCGGGGCGAGATCCTGTCGCCAGCAGAGACCCTGAAGGTCTTGCGCCAATTCTAAAGGCAAGCGTCCTGGCTGATCTGGCATCCCGCCCATCGCCTGACGCACTTGCCATGATCCAGTCGCATCTCGGCTCCGATGATCCCCTGATCCGTCGGGGTGCAGTGGTGGGTGCCGCCGGGCTGCCTCCGCCACTGCGTTGGCAGTTACTCAGTCCTCTGCTGGATGATCCGAGCCGGCTGGTTCGTCTGGAACTGGCCGCGGCGCTGCTTGATCTGCTCAATCAACTGCCCGATGAGGGCCGCGCCAGGTTACTCGCACTGGCACAGGAATACGAACGCTCCCTGAAGGAAAATCAGGATACACCTGCCGGTCAATTGTCACTTGCGGGGCTATTTCTACAACTCGGCAAGTCCGCCGAGGCGGAAGCCGCCTATCAGCGCGCCCTGCAAATTGAACCGGACTTTGTGCCCGCACTGCTGAACGTTGCCGACTACTATCGATCAGGCGGCCGTGACCGGGAAGCCGCGAGCCTGCTCGAAAGAGCGCTTGAAGTCGCCCCTGACAGTGCTGCTGCCCAGCACAGTTACGGGCTGTATCTGATCAGACAACGGCAATACGCCCAGTCCCTGCCATACCTCAAGGCTTCAGTCAGTCTTGACGACGACAACCCCCGCTTCGCTTACGTCCTTGCAGTGGCGCTTGAGAACCAGGGTCAGATCGCAGCGGCAATTGAATTACTCGTCGCGGCGAACCGGCGGATTCCGGATGACTTCGAGCTGCTGTACACCCTTGCCCTCTTCGGCGAAAAACACGGCTATCGGGACCAGGCAGAACCCTACATGAAACGCCTGCAGGAGCTCGCCCCCGGGTCTCCTGAGGTGCAGCATCTGTGGCGACAGTACCAGCGACACTGATCTGCCAGCGGGGCTCATCAACGAAGTGCGCTTTGCCAGCTTGCAGTGCAAAATGCCAGGTCATCGGACATTGGAGTCAGAACGTGGGGCTGTACCAACGCTATCTGCTGCCAGCACTCATCAACTCGGCCATGAAGGCGCCGCCAATGAAGCGAATCCGGTCAGAACTCGTGCCTCAGGCGCGCGGACGGGTTCTCGAGGTCGGGATTGGTTCAGGACTGAATCTGCCGTTCTATGCGCCCGGGATTGCCATCACCGGCCTCGACCCGAACACCGAGCTTCAGGTCTATGCGAGAGAAACGGCCGCCAGAGCCCGGATGACGGTAGACTTCATTGCCAGGAGTGGCGAGGACATTCCGGCTGACGACAACACATTTGATACCGTGGTCATCACCTGGACGCTCTGTTCCATTCCGATGCCAGAGAAGGCGCTCGCAGAGATGCACCGGGTTCTAAAACCTGCCGGAAAGCTGATCTTCGCCGAGCACGGTCTCGCCCCCGAGCCACAGGTTTCGCGGTGGCAGCACCGCATCAATCCGTTGTGGAAAGCCATTGGGGGCGGCTGCCATCTCAACCGCAAGATGGACACGCTCATCAAGGGTGCCGGTTTCGATTTCGATCGTCTGGTCGAAGGCTACGTCGAAGGTCCGAAATTCGCAGCCTATATGTACCGCGGCATTGCGCGTCCCTCCTGATGGTCAAGCGGACTACGGATGAGATCATTGTACTGACGCTATGCTCGTTGTGTGCAATGGGCCTTGGGCTCTTTACGGTGATTCGACTTCAGCGGGGCGAAGTTGACATCGCGGTCGTCGACGGCATTGGCCTCGTGATCAGCGCCGCGATCTTTGCTTACGTCTACAGGACACAGGACCTGCGCGTGGCGGCGCCTCTGCTTGCCATTCTCTCGCTCACGGGTACCGTCGTTCTGGTGGTGTTGGGGGGCCCCGACGAACGCTACCTGCTGTACCCCACCAGCGTGGGCGCCTACTTTCTGATGCGCCCGGCCTGGGCCATGGTCGCCTCCGTGGTCGCACTCGCCGGCACCAGTGCGGTGATTCTTCCCGTGGTGGACGTGTTTGTCTACGGCAAGTTTCTGCTGTCGATCAGCGGCTGCGTTCTGTTTGCCTACGTGTTCGCCCGGGAACGGAATATCCAGCGCGATGAACTGTTGTCCCTGTCCACCCTTGATCCATTAACCGGCGTCGGCAACCGACGGGCCTTCGACGAGCAACTGCGGGAACTGCTTCGCATGCGCAACCGTGCACCGACACCAGCGAGCCTGCTGCTGCTTGATCTTGATCACTTCAAAGAGGTCAACGACTCTCGCGGACACGACGCCGGTGACCGGTTGCTGCGGGAAATCGCGGCGCTGATTGATGCCCGGATGCGTGCCGGTGACCATGCCTTCCGCTTTGGGGGTGATGAGTTTGCCGTACTCGCCCTGGGTGAGGGTGTACAGAACCTGGGACAGGATCTGTGTGACCGGATTGCGGCTCTGTCGAAGGCACGCAGCCTTCCCGTGACAGTATCGGTTGGCATCGCCACGCTGGAGGCCGCTGATGTCGCAGAAGACTTGATCAAGCGGGCAGACACCGCCCTGTACGAGGCCAAGGATACCGGGCGAAACACCGTCAGCATTGCCGGGGCCAGCCTGGCTGCCAGCAAGGATGACATCACTGACAGCTGAGGTCACTTGCCGGGACTATTGTGGTCGCCTGCCTGCGAATCAGGCCGGGTTGGCGCCGCCCTGCAGTTCAACAAACTCCCGGTAGGCACTGCTGCTGTCCGCCATCAACTCATCATGGCTGCCCACATCTTTCACTTGCCCCTGTTCAAGAAAGACGATCCGGTCTGCAGTACGAATGGTCGACAGACGATGGGCAATCACAATGACCAGTCGATCAGCCGACGCCGCCCGCAGGGACGCGACCAGCTGGTTTTCAGTGGCGGGGTCAAGCGCCGCAGTCGGTTCATCCAGAATCAGCACACTGGAATTCCTGACCAGTCCGCGGGCAATGGACAGACGCTGCTGCTGACCAACCGACAACGTATCGCCAGACCGCCCGAGTACGGTATCAATGCCATCAGCCAGGCCGTCAATGAACTCCATGCATCCCGCTGTGGTCAGGGCCTCGATCAACTCAGCCTCACTCGCCTCGGGATTGGCAAGCAACAGGTTCTCGCGTATCGACTCTGACAACAGCACGTGTTCCTGGAAAACATAGGTAATCTGCTCACGAAGCGACGCAAGATCAAGGTCCATCACATCATGTCCATCAATCAGTACCCGGCCACTGGTCGGCGTAATCAATGACGGAATGAGGTAGGCGAGCGTTGTCTTGCCGGCGCCGGTGGGCCCCACGAAGGCCACCAGTTCTCCGGACTTCAGTTCCAGGTTGATGTGGCTAAGGGACTGGTGGCCGTCAGCATAGCTGAAACTCACGTCCCGGAACGCCACGCCTTTGGCGATGCGATCAAGGCGTACACCACCAACCCGGTCCGCTTCGGATTCATAGTCCAGGAAAAAGAACACCCTGCGGACCGCGGCAATCCTGTCCTGCAATTTGATCCACAGGATGCCGAAGTAGCTCACGGAACCGGCGATCCCGCCATAGACACCCAGCAACACGGCAAAGTCGCCCGGAGACATGGAACCTTCTATGACCCGGTCAGAGATAATGATCGACACATAGATCGCAGCGATACCGAACACACCAGTCGCGAGCCCGACAATCGCAATCAATACGGCAGTCGCATAGCGCTCACGAAGGAACGACTCTTCACTGGTGCTGGCAAATCGTTGCTGCTCCTGTTTGCGGGCACCCAGGCTTTGCACGGCAGCCACGTTGCTCATGGACTCTTCTATGGTATTGGTGGTTGCCGAACCCGCCGCGCGCTTGTTCTGATTGGTTCTGCGAAGCGCACCCGAAAACGGGAACGTAGTCAAAAAAGCCATCGGAATGGCAGCCCAGGCAATCCATATGAGCTCCGGGGAAACCTCGCCAAATGAGTACTGCAGAATATAAAGGTTGGCTGCTGCACCGAGCAGTGCAAAGAACGGCGCCAGCGTCATCAGATAGGCCATATCCGGTGCCTCTGGCGCGTCATGGAGCACCCGGTAAACCGAATCACCGATGCGCTGGTCATCCAGCACGATCATCGGCATTCGGGTCAGCCGATCAAACAACCGCGAGCGAAGATTATTGGCAATGGTCTGGGTCATGCGAACATTCACCATGAACTCGGCAAGCCCCCACAGACCGCCACCCGAACTGCTCCCGGCACTGATGGTACCCTCGGACTGGGACGCCGCCTCCCGGCCCTGCAGTAAATAGGCACCGGTTCCCCCTGTACGGCTGCCAATGGTAATCATCATGACGAAGTAGATCGTGGTCAGAACCAGCATGATCCCGAGCGGGTCCTTTCCTTCGATTGCCGTCAGGACAGGCGTCACGAAAGGCGGGTAAACAACCTCGGTACCGCCAATGGGTCGCTGTAACACCACATTATCGATGACGATCTTGCCAAGCCATGGGAGCAGCAAGCCGGGGAAGACCAGCCCCAACTGGAACAGGAATTTGGCACAGAACAAGCCTTTGACCTCACCCAGCATCTTGATGCAGCGGAAGATGATGCTGACGGCCTCCGCGGTGCCGACATCGCTATCCTTGTCCACCCGGTCATCAAACTGATTCTTGCCGAGGACCTCACCAAGAAGCCCGCTGGATTTGCCCGTCGTTCCCGTCGTTGATGTGCTCATAACGACACTCCCGATGCAGCACCCAGCGTCTCTGCCATGACAAAGGCGTGGTAGCGCCCTGCCTCCCGTGCCATCAGCTCATCGTGCGCACCCAGTTCCGCAATCTGACCGTTCTCCAGAAAGGCGATCTGATCAGCATTGCGAATGGTCGAGAGACGATGGGTGATCAGAAAGATCACCTTGCCCTTTCCCCACTCGGCCAGATTCGCCAGCACCTGTTGCTCGGTCCTCGCGTCAAGTGACGCCGTGGGTTCATCAAGGATCAGGATCGGGGTATTGCGCACCACGGCTCTGGCGATACTGAGCCGCTGTCGCTGGCCGGCCGAGAGCTTACCGCCCCGCTCACCGAGTTCGGTGTCGTAGCCCCTGGCCATCTGGGTGATGAACTCATCGGCACAGGCAATTTGCGCCGCCTTCTCAATGCTTTCCCGATCCGCATCCTGAGTACCAAACTTGATATTGTTGGCCACCGAGTCCGCAAACAGCACGTTCTTCTGCAGGGCAATCGCCGTGTTGGCACGGATGTCGTCAACCGCCATATCCCGCAAATCGACGCCATTGATCGTGATTCGGCCTTCATCAGGGTCGTAGAGCCTGAGCAATAGCGACATCAGAGTTGATTTACCAGCACCCGTTGTCCCGACGATCGCTGTCATGGTCCCGGCGCTGGCATCCAGGTTCACGGTCCGGAGCAGCGGCTTATGCGCAACGTAACCAAAAGAGACCTGCTCCCAGGCCACCTGACTGATAGGTGCCGGGAATGCCACGGGCTCATCCGGGTCGCTTACCTCAGGCTGCAGATCCAGCAGAAAGAAGGCGCGCTCCAGTGCAACAAACAGGTCCTGCATGCGCATCCAGATGCCCATCAGCCCGCGAGCACTGACCATCGAGCCACCGATCCTGCCCCGGGCAATCGAAAATGCGCCGTAGTTCCACATCACAAAACCGATAACCGATGCCACCAGCGCCCCCAGGAACGTCTCCCGTTGTTCGATCACCCAGGTCACCATGATGTACTCGGTCGTCAGGACCAACGCGCCGCCGAGCATGGCCACCACCAGGGTGATCAGCACCATATCCAGGCGCAGAAAGTAGGCCGTATCCAGCGCCCGCCTGGAGTCTGCATCAAATCGTTCAAAGACCCGATCCTCTGCATGGTTCGCCTTGACGATCTTGATGGCCGAGAACACTTCCTGGGCACGGGACGTCAGCGCGCTGTTGGCGTTTCGATTTGCCAGAGAGCGGCGGCGGATTCTGGGTGTCGTCACCACCGCAAGCCACCCGATGGGAACCCCAACCGCGACCAGCATGGCGGCAAACAGCGGGTCAAAGGCTGCCACAATAAACAACCCGATGATCAGATAATAGATCGTGATCGCCGGGCTGATGATGCCACTTTGCAGCAGATTGACGATCTGGGCGCTGTCCTGGTACACCCTGAACATGACGTCGCCAACTCGGTTGTTGTCGTGGTACCGGAGCGAGAGTGACTCTGCCTGTTCCGCCATTGCGACGCGCAGATTCTGGTTGATGCAGTGCCAGATCCAGGTCGTGTAGTACCAGGCGATCAAGCCAACGACAGACGTCAGGACCGCGCCGATGATGCCCCAGATGATCAGACGGTTTCGAACCATCTTGCGCTGCGCCTGGGTGAGCGCAGGTTCAGCCGCGCTGCCCCCGGCAGATGCCATTTCGGCCACGCTGACCGCGGGCCCGCCCTTCCCAGCCGCAGCACTATTCTTCATCGGCGCTGCTGCCTGCTTGCCGTTTCCAAGCTTCTCAGGATCGGTCGTCACGTATTCATCGCCAACGAACAGCACCGTCGCCTGGATGGGTTGCAGCTTCTCACCGACCAGAACCTTATTGGTCCAGAGGTCCGTGCCAACGAATGCCGTGACGATTGCAATCAAGCCACCGGAGGCGCCGAATCCAAGCAGAACCAGCAGATGTACCAGCATCGGCCGCATATAGGGCCAGGTCTTGAGTGTGAGCTGAAACATTCGTCGCAGACTCATCGGCGGTGGTACGGTGTCGTCACCAGCCATATAGCCCGCGATCAGTGCTAGGTCACCCATTAACAATGCTCCTGATTTTTATCTTCTCTAGCCAAACCCTGAAGATGGGTGACGGCGCCGCCACTATCTCATACACCTGACCTGGCACAAGGTCAGGAGCCGCGTCAGCAGGCCGGTACCTCCCCCAAATTTTCGCTCCGATGCCACCGTCAAGGACAGACATATGGTGATGGACGATGCATGGCGAAATGTATGGTATTGATTTAGATGGAAATATCACGTCATTGTGGGAGGTGGCGCCCACTGTGACCCGCTTTCGGAAGGTGTTGATTTCCGTCCCGGCGAGCGGGTATACATTCGGCCAAGTCCAGGGCGAGCACTGACCTGGCGCCGATAGAACATCCACCGGGACAACAAAAAGACCAATCCATCAAAGGAACGCCATGAACGTGATCTGGATCACCGCCGACACCTTTCGCAAGGACCACCTTGGCTGTTACGGCAACAGGACCATTCGAACCCCTTCCCTTGATGCCCTGGCGAGTCGGTCTGTCCGATTCGACCGGCACTACGCCGCCGCTTTCCCAACCATGCCTGCACGGGCAGACTTCTATACCGGTCGCTGGACTGGCTGCACCATGGGCTGGGAGCCGATGCCAAAAGATCAGCGAACATTGCCGCAACTGCTGAGGCGGAATTTCCACACGGCAGCAGTCGTGGATACGCCGTTCTATACGCGCAACCACATGAATTACGACGTAGGGTTTCGCAGCTATATTGAAGTGCCCGGACAGCTTGGCGCGGGCGGCTATGATGGCGATATTCGCGACAACTGGCGAACCGAGTCCGAGCGATTTGCAGCCCGGACCTTTATCCAGTCCACCGAGTGGCTCGAACGTCACCACCGGGAGGACTTCTTTTTGTACATTGATGCATGGGACCCTCACGAACCATGGGATGCCCCGGATCACTACACCGAGTTGTACTGGCCGGGCTATGACGGTGAGCGCATCGACCCGCCCTATGCCTACTGGCAGGATGTAGAAGGCATGACCGAGGAACATGTGAACAAGGCCCATGCCTGCTATTGTGGCGAGATCACCATGGTGGATACGTGGGTCGGCTACTTCATCAGGCAACTGGAGAATATGGGCCTGATGGATAAGACAGCCATCGTGTTTACGACGGATCACGGCTTCTATTTTGGTGAACATGGCGGTCTGTTTGGCAAGACCTTCGGCCATCCCAAAACCACCGCAGCAGTGACGCCTCGTTACCAGGATGGTGATGAAGACTGGTTGTGGTCCAGATCACCCTTGTTCGAAGAAACCATCGCCTGCCCTCTGATGATCTATGCCCCCGGAGTCGAGCCGGCCGTATACGGCGGCCTGACTTCTGCCGTGGATATCATGCCGACGGTGCTGGAAATCATGGGTCAGGACATTCCTGTTTCGGTACACGGTGAATCACTGCTCGCCAGAATGAAGGACACCGGCCTGCCAGGGCGGGAGTACGTGATCAGCGCTCAGCCATTCTCCAAACCGGGGCAGATCACCAGGCAGGTCGACGGCCGGGAACGCAAGATGTCGGTCGAATCCAGCACCACCATCACCACGGACGAATGGGCACTGCTGTATAGCACTGACCCCGGTGAATCGTGGCTGTATCACCTGCCGACCGACCCGCATCAGGAAAGAAACGTCGCCCAGGAGCACCAGGACGTGGCGAAACAGCTACACCAGCACCTGGTGAGCTTCATGCAGCAATTCGGTGTGTCAGCGGAACTGCAGGACGCACGCAAGGAACTCATTCTCTGATTCACCTGGGCAGACCGCCTCTCAAGGGTCGCAGTCCCTGACGATTTTTAGTAGATTGCGGGTGTGGTCACTTCAAAGGGGAAGTCTGCCGTGCGGCTCGCAACGTTTGCCATCGCTGCCCTAACATCTTGTTTGGCGGCAGCCGATACACAGGTCTATTTTGGCGACCTGCATCTCCATACCCGTTACTCCAATGATGCGATTGCGTTTATGGGCACCACAAGAACGCCGGACGATGCCTATCGGTTCGCCCGCGGCAAGCCCGTCAGAACCAGCGGGGACCGGACAGTCCGAATAGCCCGGCCACTCGATTTCCTTGCCGTGACGGAGCACATGCGTTTTCTGGGTGCATTGCAGAGCATGACTGCGCCCGACAGTCCATTCAGGGACAGCCCGGCTGGTAAACGCATCAATTCGTCTGATCCTGGCCAACGTGCGCTGGCATTTCTGATCGACATCGCGCCCTGGGGCCGGCCCGGGGTCATCGAACCCTCCGAGGGCATCGATGTGCCTGATCGAGCGGACCGCATCTGGCGGGAGATCGTCGCGACTGCAGACCGCCATTACCAACCCGGCAAGTTCACGACCTTCGCCGCCTACGAATGGACCGCCGAGCCGCGAAGAGCCGCTGGCAACGGACCGCTCGCCAATATGCATCGGGTGGTGATCTTCGAGGACACCCGGGACCTTCCCTACCCCTTCTCTGCTGTGGACTCCGTGCATCCGGAACGACTCTGGGAATACCTGGAGGCGCAGCGCCAGAGGGGAATCGATGCCATCGCAATCCCTCACAACATGAACATCAGCGATGGATTGATGTATGCCCCCGCCGATTCCTACGGGATGCCACTCACAGAACACTATGCGGCCCGTCGAAGCTGGAATGAACCGCTCGGTGAGGTCACCCAGCAGAAAGGAACCTCGGAGACCCATCCCATGTTGTCGCCGAACGATGAATTCGCCGAATTCGAACTGAGACGTACGTTGTTTGGCTCCACCAACGAAGGGCGCCTGACCGGCAGCTACGTTCGCGATGCATACAAGCGTGGCCTCGAGTACGAAGCCTGGGGCTTTTTTAACCCTTACCAGTTCGGAATGATCGGGGCGACGGACTATCACTGGGCATTGTCTACAGTGAGCGAGAACCGCATCTTTGAAGACCCGGAGCCCGCGCCCAACCGGGCCGCCCGGGGAATCGGTTCCATGGAAGTCAGCGCCGGTGGCCTTTCCGGGGTATGGGCCGCCGAAAACAGCCGCAAGGAAATCTTCGCCGCCATGCGTCGGCGCGAGACTTTCGCCACGACCGGCCCCCGGATCAGCGTCCGCTTTTTTGGTGGATGGCACTACCCTGACGATTTGCTGGAAGATCGGCGGTGGGTGGATGCGGCTGGTGAAAGTGGCGTTCCAATGGGCGGCGAACTCAGCACAGTCCAAGGCCGCGTTCCCAGGTTCGCCGTGTTGGCAGGAAAGGATCCCGATGGCGCCAATCTGGACCGCATCCAGATCGTCAAGGGCTGGGTCGAGGCTGGACGAGCGAGGGAGGCAGTCTTCAATGTGGCCGTCTCAGATGGACGCACGATCCGGCCTGATGGTTCGGTGGCGCCGCTCGAGGGCACTGTAGACGTGACCAGCGCCAGCTATACCAATACCGTTGGGGACTCAACGCTCAAGGCCTTGTGGGAAGACCCCGCCTTCGACCCGAAAGCACCGGCGTTTTACTACGCCCGGGTTATCGAGATCCCGACGCCAAGATGGCAGGTATACGATGCGGTCGCCGCCGGCGTACCCGTTCCCGAGGGCCCGCCAACAGTGCTACAGGAGCGCGCCTATACGTCGCCCATCTGGTACGCGCCAGCGCGGCCCCGCGAGCCCTGATGTCGGCCAGTTCGCTGGCACGAGAGCCGTTGCTGCATTTTCTGGCGGCAGGTTTGCTGCTCTTTGTCGCATTTGAGATGAACGACACGAGTCATGAGGTGGCGATTAACCTCACGGCGTCGGACATCAGCGCCATGAGACTGCTCTGGGAATCACAGTGGCGCCGGCCACCAACCGATCAGGAACTGGCCAATCTCATTGAGCTGCGCATCCGCGAAGAGATTTACGCGAGGCAAGCCGCGGCACTGGGTCTGGACCAGGGTGATGGCGTGGTGCGACGACGCCTCGCCCTCAAACTTGAGAACCGTATCGCCGATCTCGCGTCCCTCGACGAGCCGTCTTCCGCGCAGCTTCGCGCCTATTACTCAGAGCACAGAGAGGACTATCGTCAGCCTGCGGACATCACTTTCGAACACCGCTTTTTCTCTGCCGACAGCCGCCGGGAACAGGCCCGACAGGACGCCATTGATTCCCTTTCTCGCCTGAATATGGGCCAGGACGTCACGGCAGACCCCTTCCCTGGGCCCACAGTCACCACCGCGTCGGTCCCCGCGCTGTCCGCCTCCTTCGGCAATAGTTTCGGCCAGGCCCTGCTCAGTCTCGCGAGGGCCGGACAGGCCGGCTGGTCAGGGCCGGTGCAGTCCGCCTATGGTGAACATGTTGTCAGAATCGACGGGTACCAGGCATCTTCGATTCCAGAATTCGGGGCGGTGCGCGAGCGTGTGCTGGCGGACTGGGTCCAGCAACAGGTGACACAGGCTCAAAGCGAACAATACGCCGAGATGCGGCGCCGCTACAGGATCAACATCGCCATCCAAAAATGATTTCTGCGTAACAAATGGAAGGCCATGCAACAGGCCCCGGCCACTTCGCAATCAGAGCCGTGAAAGGCAAAGCGGCAATGGATCACTCATCGCCCAGTCTCTGGAACCTCGGTGCGCGTTTCTCGGTGAACGCCGTCGCGCCTTCCCGGGCATCGTCCGTGTCCGTGAAACGGTCAGTTGACCTCGCGGCATCCTGCAAGGCGGTGCGATAGTCGACGCCCAGGTGGTCATAGATCAGGCGTTTGGTTTCCGCAATCGCACCCGGCGGTGACGTGATCGCGAGTTTCTCGATGTAGTCCACCGCTGCCTGCACCGAATCGTCGGCCAGGCGATCAACCAGGCCGATGCGATGGGCCTCCTCGGCACCAATCATGTCGCTCATCCACAGAAGGTCCAGTGCGCGCCCCGACCCGACCAGTCTCGGCAGAATCCATGAGACGCCATGCTCGGCAATGAGGCCCCGCTTGAGAAACACGGTGGTGAGCCTGGCGTCCTGGGCGGCGATTCTGATATCGCACATCAGCGCCAGCACGAGTCCACCGCCAGCCGCAACGCCATTGATGGCGGCAATCACGGGTTTGGGCGTCTGCAGCAGATAACTGAATATTCCTGGCAGTGCCTCGGGGTCATGCTGGCGCGCCGTCTGGCTGCCGCCGGATTTCGTCACGGACACGAGCGAGGCGGCGTCAAGGCCACTGGAAAACCCCCGGCCCGCTCCGGTGATCACGATACCGATAACGTTCTGGTCCTTCGCCGCAGAATCGACCGCGTGGCGTATTTCCGTCAGTGTTTCGGGGGTGAAGGCGTTCAGTTTCTCGGGCCTGTTCAGCTGAACGATGGCAGCATTGCCGTTCAGTGAATATTCGATGTCACGGTATTCCATGGACCTGATCCTTGACTGATGTTCGGGGTCAATAGACCATTTTCGACAGACCATTTCAAATGGTGGTGGCTGACGGGGCCCAATGAGGGCGTTGCGTTCCGGGCGTTGTGCCCTATAGTGTCAGCATCAAGCCACGGAGCCACAATGATGAAACGATTGCCTGGGTTACTGATTGGATTACTGATGTTGCCACTGCCACTGATGGCGGGTCTCGATGAAGGCTTTGATGCCGCGCTGGCGGCAGATGGCAGGGCGCAGGAAGAAAGGGACCGGGATGCGGACCGAAGACCCCGTGAGGTGCTCGAATTTGTCGGCATTGGAGAGGGCATGACCGTACTCGAAATCATCGCTGGCGGCGGCTGGTACACAGAGGTGCTGGCTGCGGCTGTTGGTCCCACCGGCAAGGTGATCGCGCAGAACGGCGAGTATGGCCGACGCCGCTACGCCGAGGCTATGGCGGCCCGGGCGGAACGCCTGGGGAATGTTGAGCTTGTCTATAGCGAGGGGGCGCAGTTGTCTCTGCCATCCGGCGCAGACGCGGCCTTCACCGCGCTTAACCTGCATGATGTTGCCAACAACAGTGAGCAGGCGGCGACCGGCATGCTGCGGGCTATCCACGCCGCACTCAAACCCGGGGGCGTGTTGGGTATCGTCGACCATGCGGGCAAGGAAGGGGCAGACAACGCGGCGCTGCACCGGATGGAACCCGCTGTGGCCCATCGGCTGATGACTGAGGCCGGCTTCATTGTAGGACTCTTCCCCTGATCGAGTGGGCAGATTATCGTAGTCCCCTATGAGAGACAAAGACCTAT
>JAQBUI010000120.1 GCA_027624035.1 Pseudomonadota bacterium
CGTCACGACGCAATGCGACTGGTTTTCTGCGGGCATCCGCCGTCTGCCGTGTGCGCGTCAGCGGTCTTGCCCGCCGGGTCGGCCCCCGACCGTCACCTCCCGCGGTGCCAGGGGCCGGCCGTCGGCGGCCACTGCGCTCATGGGACGAATGGGCTGGCCGTCGCGGCGGTCCACAAAGGTCAGCCGAACGCCGTGTGGGTCCGGTCTGTGCTTGTCACCCCAGTGGGTCATGGAAAGCAGCACTGGCTGCAGGTCAAGGCCCTTGTCCGTCAGCACGTACTCGGCGTGGCCATGCTCATGTTTCCGCTTGTCGAGTACTCCCTCGGCCACCAGGCGAGCCAGACGGGATGCCAGGATGTTTTTGGCGATGCCGAGGCTGCGCTCGAAATCACTGAAACGCTGGGTGCCCAGAAAAGCATCCCGCAATATCAACAGCGTCCATCGCTCCCCGATCACATCCAGTGTCTGTGCCAGTGAGCAGTTCATGTGCTCAAAGCTCTTGTATTTCATCCGACAGCCTTGGGATTGCGGAAACGATTGGACTGACTTTCGCCCGCCCGGGGTTCCAGGCACTCAAAGTCCTTCTCCACCAGCAAACGCAGCGACGCGCCATCGGCAAGAGGCTGCTGCACATCGATCGACACCGCTGTTTCATCCTCCGCCCAGCGCCGTGCCTCACCGTCCGGCAGGGTCAGCGCGATGCATCCATCCGAGAACGTTGCCCGCGTGCTGTCGACCGGCCCCGTCCCCAGGTGGTAGCCCAACTCGGCACCATCAGGAAAATGCGTTGTGCAGGCGATGGTTGTACCACGGCCGATTTGGTTTACTTCGTTCCGGTCCAGGCGCAGGCGAATGGAGTCATCATGGATTCTGATCTTCATCTCGTCGTTCCTCAGGCCACCGGCTCAACTCTGGCGCGGACATGCTTGTGCCATGGAGTCCCTACGAAGGGGTCCCGGTCATGAAGGTCGGTGAGTTCGTTGAGGTAGACGCCGGTCTGTTCCTCGTCGCCGGAAAGGTTTGGATACGTCAGTCCCTGTCCATTGGGTAGAGAAATGGTGCCTTCCTGCATGCGGTCATCCAGTTCCACCAGCACCAGGGCCTCTCCCCGCTTGGTAATCAGTCGCGCGGCACCCGCATCCGTGATCCCCAGCCTTCCGGCGTCAATGGGGTTGATGGACAGGGACACCGGATTGTTGCTCTTCCTCCATTCCGGATCACGAATCACGGTATTGGCGGTGTAGGAGCGTCGCTCGCCCGCACACAGCAGCAGCGGAAATTCATCGGTGCGCTTGGGCAGGTCATATTGGCCGAGTTTGTCCAGTTCGTCGTTCATCTCCGCAATCAGCATCTGTACCTTGCCGTCAGCCTTAGGCCATTGGGTCTCGTCGCCCGCTTCAGACCGCATGATCACCACACCGGACTCGCTCTCCAGAATCGCGCGGAACAGCGCATCACCCAGATCAGCCCCCTCACCTTTATGACCCGCTGCTCGAATCTGTTCAGGCAGCGTCACGGCCAGCTGTTGGCAGAGCCCCCACAACACCGCCGCACCGGCGGTGCCATCGGGCAGCGACGGCCCCAATGTCCGATACAGCACATAAGGCAGGTGCGCCAAAATCTTTGGGTCGCCCAGGGTGGGCAGGCAGGCTGCCGTAAACTGATTGAGCCCGCCCTGTGCCGCCGACTTGAGCGTGTCCAGCTCGTCGGGCCGGAATACACCCAGCGCCTCAACCAGACGAGCGTGTATTTCGGGTTCAGGCAGCGTTCCCGGCATCGGGTCCATCAGAGGCCTGCGCAGGTGGAAGAAATTCTCCGGGAATTCCATGGGAAAGAAGGTGGCCTCGCACTTTTCGTACTGGGACGACGCCGGCAGCACGTAGTCCGCCATGCGGGCAGTCTCTGTCATGGCGACGTCAATGACGACCAACAGCTCCAGGGACTCAAGGGCTTCTCTGAACCGCTTCGTATCGGCAAGTGAATGTACCGGGTTGGCACTCTCGACGAGGGCGGCCCGAAACCGATCCGGGTGATCCGTGAGAATCTCTTCGGCAATGGAGTTACAGGGGGTGAGTCCGCCAACGATGCGTGCACCAGTGACCGGCGTGGTTGGTCCCTCAACCTGGTAACCGTTAGCCTCTTTGGTGACGTCGCCGCGGCCACCCAGAATGCTGCCGCCGTTCAGGCCGATGCTGAGGTAGGTACCACCCTCGACCCCGTAGGCGCCGGGCAGCAGGAACAGCAGAATGTTCAGGTAGCTGCACAACGTTGAGTTGGGAGACATTTCAACGCCCAGGTCTTCATAGACCGCAATGCGATTGGTTGCTGCAATCACGTCCGCTGCCTGTTCAATTTGCTCCATGGGAATTCCGGCGAACGCCGCGTACTCTTCGACGGACACCTCCTGCAACTGTGACAGGACCCGTTCATATCCGGTGGCATGCGCCGCCAGCCAGGCGGTATCAATGCGGTCCGTCTGCACCAGGCGAGCCAGGATGGCGGAGATACACCAGACATCAGTGCCTGGCTTTACCGCCAGGTGGATGTCAGCCAGTTCCGCGGTTTCGGTCCGTCGGGGGTCCATGACAATCAGGGTCCGTTCCGGGTCCCGTCCGATGTCGCGCATGACAACGCGGGCGCGCTGTAGTCCGTTGGACTGCCAGGGGTTCTTGCCGATGATGATCGCCACGTCGCAGTGATGAAAGTCGCCGTGCCAGCCACCCCCGAGCATCCGCGAATTCATCCAGGCCAGGCCCGTCTTTTCCTGTGCCAGAGCGTTCGACGTGTACTTCATTCCCAGCGCGTTTCTGACCGGTCCGGCATAGCCCCCGCCCAGATGATTGCCCTGACCACCACCGCCGTAGTAGAAGATCTTGTCGCCACCGACACGATCTCGGATGGCGGCGAATCGGTTCGCAACTTCCGCGATGGCTGTGTCCCAATCGATCTCTTCGAAACTGCCGTCATCCTTGCGACGCAGCGGGCTTGTGAGCCGATCCCGGCCGTTCTGGTAGAAGTTGATTCGTGCTGCCTTGTTGCAGGTATATCCCTGGGACACCGGATGGGCCCGGTCCCCCTTGACCTTTTCTATGATTCGACCGGAGTCGTCCAATCTGGCCAGGATGCCACAGTTGGCATAGCAGAGATTGCACGCGGTGGGACGCCATTCTTGTTCGGACATGATTCGCTCGACGGATGCTGGATTGGCCACCATAGCGAATCTGGTTTTATGATGCAACTAAATCAGGGTCACCCGGGAAGGGCTGTTCGACAACATGAAGATGGTCGTGCAACGCCGGGATCGCGGGGACGCTGCCATTGTGCAGCCTGCTTGAAGCGCGCGATCAATCCGCCAGTTTGACCAGCATCTTGCCAACGTTCTCACCGGTGAATAGACCGATGAACGCCTCCGGCGAGCGCCGGATGCCATCCAGGACAGTCTCTCGCCATACGATCTGACCGCTCTCAAGCCAGCCCGTCATCTCCTCCTGGAACGTTTCGCGAAGCTCAGGAAACATGCCGACGATAAACCCTCTGAGGTTCAGGCCGGAACCGATCGCAACGGTAAGGTTGCGTGGCCCGGGTACCGGCGAAGTCGCGTTGTACTGCGAGATGGCTCCGCACAGGGCGATGCGCCCCAGCCGTTTCATGTGAGCAAGTGCTGCTTCAAGGTGATCTCCGCCCACGTTGTCGAAGTATATGTCGAGCCCATCCGGCGCGCCTTCGCGCAGATGCTTCAGCAGATTGCCTTCGTGGTAGTCGAACATGTAGTCGAAACCGATCTCGCGACAGAAGGCCACCTTGGCGGCTGACCCGGCGCTGCCGATGGTGCGGCATCCGCGCAGGTGGGCGATCTGCCCGGCGATGCTGCCGACCGCACCGGCTGCGCCTGATACGAATACGGTCTCGCCGTCCTGCATGGCGGCGGCGCCCAGCAGGCCTTCATAGGCGGTCCTACCGGTCCCGCCGAGCGGGCCGAGGTACGCCGACACCGGCAGCCGGGTTTCCGGCAGAGCAGTGAGGCCGCGGCCATCGCTCAGGAATCCTTCGCGCCAGCCGTTGTTGCTCGAGACGATGCTCCCCTCGGCAAAGTCCGGGTGACGCGACGCGACCACGCGGCCCACCGCGCCCCCGTACATCGCCTCGTCCAGCTGGTAGCCCTCGGCGTAGCCCTTTGCCTCGTTCATGCGTCCCCGCATGTAGGGGTCGACACTGATGAAAAGGTTCTGGACCAGCACTTCACCGTCGCCCGGATCCCCAAGGTCCCGGGCAACAAACGCAAAATCCTCCGCCACTGGCATGCCGTTAGGCCGCCGTTTCAGATGTACCTCGACTGACTGCATCGCCATCGTCTTATCTCCTCGCTCGTTGTTGTCTTTTCTGGGGTCAGAGTGCCACGCGCATGGCTGACCGCTTCCGCCACTCCATCCGACTCACTCCAGTGATCACACAGTCTCCGGATAGATTCCTTGCTCGGGTCGTAGCAGTCCGGATACTCCAGCAACCCGGCAGCTGGGTCAATTCAGATCGGCGAGCAATGTCAGCCTGCAGACGCCGGCTCTACCGTGCGCGGCACCTTGAACGTCCCGTCGAGCTCCGCCTCGAGCCACGGCTCGTCCTCGCGCATCAGCATGCGCAGATAACCGGGGTCATCACTTGACTCATAGAACGCCTCGGGAATCCGTCCCTTGAAGTCCTGCTGCGGGAGGTAGTAATGGGCGCAGTGTAGCCCGTGCATACTCACGCGCAGCCCCGGCGTCTGCTTGCGGAACGCGCCATGCCAGAGGCAGCCGGAAAACATGACAAGCGATCCCGCCGGCGCTTCGAGGGCGACCGCGTGCTCGAGTGCCTCCTCCTGCGACTTTGGCGACCGACCGATCTGGTGGCTGCCGGGAACGTAGGCGAACGCCCCGTCGGCGTGCGTATAGTCGGTCAGCAGCCAGTTCATGTTGGAGACGTGCGGGTGGCGCCAATCCCAGGGGGACGGGACGTTGCCCTGATCGGCATGGAACTGCGTCGTGATCGGGCCCGGATGCATCTCCGGCGTCTGCCACTTGACCCATCCGTTGCTGACCGAAGCCCGGTGGAGGTCGCCTAGCAGATGGCGCATGAGGGCCTTTTTCACCGGATGCGTGAGCACGCGGCGGAAGATCTCATCCTCGTAGAGTAGGTGCGTGAGGGTGACCTGGCCGATTTCTCCTGGCACACCTGCCAAAGGAACCGAAGGTTCGCCCTCGCCGAACGACACGCCGATAGCGACTCCGCGACTTCGAGGAGGCGGCGCTTCAACGTTGCGAAGAAATCGTCGTTGAGGCGCAGCTTCGACTGGGGCACGATGGCGAGCCCGACCTCATCGAGCGCGGCGACCTCGTTCTCAAGGCCGAGCGCCGCGATCGCATCGGCGTTGTCGTCCATGCTCCGATTTGCCCACCACTTTTCCATGCGATCAGCACCTCCATCCGAAATTATCGTTAGTCACCTATGATATTCCGTTCACGCTCGTATGCGCTCGACAATCCACGATCTGCTGTGACGCGGCGCGGTCGCCGCCGTCGATCCAGCGTAGTGTGCGGCTCAAACCTGCCACCCGTTCTTGATTCGTCAGGTACTGCGCCCCGTTGTTCTGTATTTCTCCAGCAGACCTCTGAGGTGGGCAACCACGTCGGGGTGATCCCCCTGCACGTTGTTTGACTCCTTGATGTCGGCTTCCAGGTCGTAGAGTTGTACCGGCGGCAGCCCTTGCGCCTCTACCTGGTCTGGTCTCAGCCGGTAGTACCCTCCGGAACTTGGCATCAGCTCAAGCTTCCAGCGGCCCTGCCGAATGCTGAACCCACCCGTGACGGATTGGGAAATGGTCGCCTCCCTGATGGGTTTCTCGCCCGGTTGCCCGAGTAGTGCGCTCGAAATGTTGTAGCTATCCTCGCCGGCGTTCCTGGGAAGTGCTTGCCCGGTAATCGCAGCGCTGGTGGCCAGGAGATCGGTCAGGCAGATGATTTCATCGGACCTCGATCCCGCTTCGATGGCCTGCGGCCATCGGGCGAGAAACGGAACGCGATGGCCGCCCTCATAGATGTCGGCCTTATATCCACGGTATACATAGCTGGGGTAGTGACCCATTCGGTTCATGGCGTCTACGCCGATGTACGGGGCGCAACCGTTGTCAGACGTGAATACAATGAGCGTATTCTCCGCGAGGCCCTTCTTATCGAGCGCACCGAGCACTTTCCCGATGTCGTCGTCTATCTGAATGCAGAAATCGCCGTAAGGGCCAAGGTCGCTGACACCTTGATAGGCTTTGCTCGGGACGATCGGGATGTGTGGTGCGGCCAACGACATACAGGCGAAAAAGGGTGTGTCGCGCGACTGCTTGTTGATGAAATCGATCGTCTTTCGGGTGATCTCGGGCTGCACATCTTCTGCCACAAAATCTGCATGGGACGGTCCCATGTTCTTGCCGTAATCGGCCGGCATGGCCTCACGGCTATTGAACAGCAGGTCTTGTCTGGTCGTGCACTCGCCGACGAAGCGGTCACCGTCGATCCAGATATAGGGGTGCATGTCCAGCGACGCGGAAATACCATAGAACTCGTCAAACCCGGCCGCAAGAGGGCCGTTTTGAATGGGCGCCGTCCAGTCGATATCACCCAGAAATGCGCGTTGGTCGACCACGCGGTCAGGCTCCTGAATGCCTCTGCCATCCCGGGTCATCATGTCCATGCCCATGTGCCACTTACCGAAACAGCCGGTGTTGTAGCCAGCCTGTTTCAGCACAGAGGCAACCGTCGTCCTTTCCGGTTCAATCAAGTGCCGGCTGTAGCCCCAGGTGACGCTATAGGTGATTCTCGTCCGCCAGCAATCGCGGCCTGTATGGATGCCATATCTAGTGGGCGTGAAAACGGAAGAGGGCGAGTGGGCATCCGTGAAGTACGTACCCTCCCGTCCGATGCGATCGATATTTGGCGTCGGGATTTTTGAATCAGCATTGAGATAGCTGATATCGCCGTATCCCATGTCGTCGGCAAGTATGAACAGGACGTTCGGGAATCTGGTCGAGGGGTTTGCGCGTGGTGTGCTGTTAGCGTGTAGGGCGCCCCAAGGTGAAGCGGCTGCAATGGCGGCCGCGGTGCCCGCGACTTTGATGAACTCTCTGCGCTTGATTGGTGCCATCATGGCCCTCCTGCCCATCGACCGCGTGTGGGTGCGGTTGGGTTAAGGACCGCTCAGGCACTCGTTCGATGTTGTGCTACGGTAGTTTGATTCTGTGGTTCCCGTGCTGGAACGGCAACCGACCGTTCCAGCACGTGTTCCACGTCGTGCTTATGGCAGATTAACGCTGCTGCTGAGGCACGTATCGAAGGGTCAAGCCGGTCGTTCGCGGGTCGAGTATTTGCCCTCCCGCTGCCGTTTCAGACCCCGGATTGAATCTCTTGTCGAAGTCGGTCGCGTTTTGCACGAACAACTGGACGGACCACGGACCCCGTTCCACCGTGGCGCGCAGGTTCAGTCTGTGGAAAGCCGCTTGTGGACCGCGCCCCTGTTCGTCAATCGGCTCGCTTCTCCAGGCAGCCGATGCAATCAGGCTAAGATCCCAGCCGGTGTCCATCAACGGCGCGCGATATGTTGCCATCCCGCCCAGGGTCCACTCCGGAACCAACGCCACTCTATTACCGTTCTGGATCTGGGGCTTGTGGGTAATCGCCGGATGGTCGACAACATCAGTCCACTCGCTGTCTGTATAGGCGCCGTTAAACCCGAGAACAACGTGATCAGTAAGGAGATACCGCAATTCCCACTCCACGCCAAGGACATTCGCATCGCCTACGTTAAAGGCGATACTGCCGTTTTCGAATTCCTCCCCATCGACTTCGAATGCGACACCAACCTGCTGTTGCATTTCCTGCCACTGGCTGAAGTACACGGCCCCCTGCGCGATGAGACGCCCGTCCAGGAAACGCCACTTTGAGCCCAGTTCGTAGGACCAGACCTCGTCGCCCCTGGCGAAGACGCCATCGAGACCCGCGACGCCTGACAGCGCGACGTTTTGCACGTCATCGCCGGGCTGATAACCCTTGGCGATGAACAGCCGTTTGTCGCCGGCAACTACCCAAAGGTGACGGCGCTTTCGGATTCGACCTTTGCCTCATCGATGTCCAGCCCGAGGCCTATGGCGTCCGGCGGGTAGAAGAAACCCGCCTGGGGCTTGAGGGGTGTTTTCAGGAAGTATTGATAGATCTCGCCGAGGATCAGGTGGTACTCCAACATGGGCGTGGTCATGGCGTTCAAAGTGAACGCCACCGGCGCACTCGCGGCGGGCACGTAGACGTGCGGCACGAAGGTCACGTCGTACGCGGTCACCAGCGCGTTGATCTTGATCATCTCGCTGAGGCCTCCGGCCCAGATCGGCTCGAACTGGTACACGTCCAACATATCCGCGTCCAGCATTTCCTTCACCGACCACCGTGTAAAGTCGTGCTCGCCACCGGCGATCGGGATCGGACTTGAACGCTTAAGGTACGCGTAGCTTTCCCGTAGCGCATACTGCACCGGCTCTTCAATCCACGCCGGATCAAATGGTTCGAGCAACCTCGCCATGCGCAGTGTGTAGTCGACGCCCCAGTTGGCCCAGGCGTCAATCATCACCTTGACATCGGGTCCCGCGGCATCTCGCAGCGCTTCCATCAGCTCGATGTTGGCACGCTCGCCTTCCAGGCCACCGCCGACGCCACGACGGAAGAACCACTTGGTACCCGAATATCCCTGCTCGCGAATCATTGTCACACGCTCTGCCGCCTTCTCCGGTGACAGCGAAAACCCGGCTGTACTCGCATAGGCAGGGATCCTGTCCTGCACCGCTCCACCTAACAGGTTGAGGACCGGCTGGTTGAGCCACTTGGCCCTGATGTCCCAAAGCGCGTAGTCAACGTGACTGATTGCAATCATGTTGTCGCCGCTGCGTCCGTTTGGGGCGTTGCGGTACATCACGTCCCAGAGGTACTCGGTCCTGAGCGGGTCCTGGCCAATCAGCAATGACCGTAGCTGTGTCAAAAGATAGAAGGCCGTGGCATCGCCGGTCAGCGGGCCTACCACGCCGGTAATCCCCTCGTCCGTCTCGACATTGAGAAACATCTGCGTCACCCGGTAGCCGTCGTCTCTCACCCCCGGAAACGCGCGACGCATGGAATCTTCAACGTTCAACCTTCGAAATGCCGGATACAGATCGGTCGGCTTCGCGCCACGTTCTTCCCACAATTCTCCCGGGTACGTCATGGTCCCGGTGAGCCGGCGCAATTTCACGTCGGTTATCTTCACTGTACGCTCCTGTTTCCTGTCGTTGCGATACCAACCCTCAGGGTAATTCGAGACGCAGCCCGAAGGCAGTCTCCCAGACCTCGCCAGCCTGTATCACCACGAGGCCGTCACCATTGTTGAAGCAATCCGTCTGGCCCGACATGGGCTCCACCGCGATCAGCCCTCTGTCTCGTAGTCCTGTGTAGACCTGTATGAACCGGCATTGCGCGTCCTGCCACAAGACCACCGTTGCGAGACTGCTGTCCATCGTGCCGCTGTCCTGCAGGCGCGTCTCAAGCCGCGGCACGGACCTGGCGCTGGCCGTCGCCTTGAATCCATCGTCCCAATAGTGCTCACCCAACGGCTGCCCGTCAGTAAAGTCCGTAGACGGTACGGTGACGCCGGTCGGGTGCGAGTCCCGCTCTGGGCCGTCCGGCCCGCCACACGTCGGCACTGACAG
>JAQBUI010000121.1 GCA_027624035.1 Pseudomonadota bacterium
CAGCTCTGGTTGTGGGTGATTTCGGCGCGACCCAGGTCCAGTTCCCAGAATCCCTCCGCGTCGTCCTGCAGGTCGAACAACGGTGAACCAAGGCTGAGATCTACACCCCGGTCCTCTCGAAACAGAACATGGAAGGTGTCCGGATCGACGCTTGCCACCCACCACGTACCGTCCACGGTGCCATTGGCAACCAGCGTGCGGTGATGCAGGTGCAATCTGCCGTGCCGTGCGAGCCGGCGCCGGTAAATGCTGGTCAGCCGTACCCGGGCCGACCCCGGGAACACGCGCTCGGGCAGAAAATCGCCAGCCACCAGTGCAAACCTGTCTGCAGCAGGACGATTGGCCCTTCGTACCCGGAGGTCTGCATCCAACTGCAAGTACGGCACTGCCTGCTGTGTCAGGAGAAGGTCTGCAAGTGTTCCTGCCTGGTTCTCCACCACGATGATGATGTCCATCGCGTTGCAATCATGGTTGACCTGCAGTCGCAGTTCATTGGTCACCGTCTGACCGTGGCGATCATTGAGCCGGGTGTGGACCGACCGTGTGGCAACGACTCGGTTCCTGTGCCAGATCTGATACAGGTTGTCTTCCGGAAGGTGAGGATAGTGGCTGAACAACCGGCAGCACTCGGCAGGGCTCGAATACCCCAGGGCATCGCTGAAGGCCCGATTACAGACAATGGGTTCCAGGCGGCTGGTGGATACCCGCATGATGGGTTCCGGCAGGTCCCTGAAGACGTCACCGGCTGGCGCCTGGCGCCGGGTGACGATGAATGCCGTCAGCCCGCACAGCAACAGGGTGACCACGGTCCAGAGGATGACGGCTTCGAAGATCACAGGTTGGTACGCAGCACCTGGCCGACGATGCGCTCCAGGTCCTTCAGTGAGTTACACACTTCTGCCACGTGGCAGTGCGGCAGATAATGAGGCATCTCAGCATCACCCTCGCGCCACAGGGCACGGGGCTCCGGATTCAGCCAGATCAGCTGGCGGGTCTTTTCCGACACGGACTTCAGCACATCTGCACCATTGCCATAGTAGTTGTTGCGGCTGTCTCCGAGGACGATCACCGTCGAGCGGGAGTCCAGTTCACCAAGGCAAAGGTCTGCGAACTGGCGAAATGCCAGACCATAGTCGGTAGAACCCTTTCCGTAGTCATTCAGGCTCATCTCAATGGCTTCGGCCAGTGGATATTGCTCAAACAGGGCGGTGATTTCACCCAGTTCGCCGGCAAATGCAAAACTTCTGACCCGGGGCAGCAACTCGTTCAGGCTGTACAGAAAGGTCAGCAGAAATCGGGCCACGTTGCGAACACTGCCGCTGACATCGCACAACACAAAGATTTTCGGTTTCTCCACTTTGACCTGTTTCCAGTGGAGATCGAACGGGGTTCCCTCGTAGGCGAGGTTCCGGCGCAGGGTCTTTCTGATGTCCAACTGCCCCCGCTTCTGGACCTTCCGGCGGCGGGCGTGCTTCTTGATCAGCCGGTTGGCAAGCTTGCGGACGGCCTCCCGGATATGGTCAAAGTAGTAGACCTGCATGGCTGACAATCTGGTCTGGCTCACGGCCTCCGCAATGAAGCGGTCACCGGTGCCATCCACCAGGTTCAGATACTGGTTTTCGACATAGCGGGTCACTTCCTCGGTCAGGTAGGCCCTGGCTCGAGTCAGCAACACCGCCGTGGCATGGTCCTGGGGGTTCTCACTGCGCCCCAGCCGGTCGATTTCCCATTCCAGCCGCGAGATCCCCATGTGCACGAGTATACGATGGGCAAAAAGACCCCTCTCACGTAGCGTCCTGATCTGCGACAGGTTGACGGCCTGGGCGGCCCTGGCCAGTGCCAGGGACAGTGCTGCCGCGTCTCCTGAGACAAGCAGGTCTCCGAGCGGTGAGCCATCGGCCGCTCCGCGCCGTGGCCTCGCGGCCGGGGCATCCAGACTGCCGCCGCCACCCTGCTCCGTCCTGATGGCCAGCGCGTCTTCACGCAGTCGCTGCAATGCCTCAGGAGGCTGTTCAAAGTGCTCGAATGAGAAGAACCGTTGAAAGCAGATGTCGAACTGCGCCTTTTCTTCGGGTGTTTTGGCCAACACGATGGACAGCGTGCGGCGCAGCTTCTGCTTGTCCTGCAGACCGATCAGGTCTACCGCAGCCATGGCATCAAGGGTCTCGGCCGGTGAGACATCTACTTCAGCCTTCCTGAGGGCGCTGACAAACTCGCCAAGGGTTTGGTCCACTGCGGTCATGACCGCATTCTAACCCCTTTCCCATGGGGAAACTCAGCTGCACCGTGCCGAGTGGCCTGATATGATTCGGACTTTGCCCACACCCTTTGTCCACACCCTTTACATACCAGGAGGCCCGTGCTCAATAACGTCACACTGCAGGTTCTGCTCGCGGCAATCCTTGGCGTCGTACTGGCCCTGGCCCTTGGCGATTCCGCCTGGCTCGACGAACCTGGCGTCGTCTATCAGGCCGTTCTACTGCTGAAATCCATGTTCCTGGCGGCGCTGCGGATGCTGATCGCACCGCTCATCTTCTTCTCCCTGATTGGCGGAATCTGTGGTATTGGCAACGTGATCCGACTGCGTGCCCTGGGCGGCATTACCGTGATTTACTATCTGTGCACCACCAGCATCGCGATACTGCTGGGGTTGTTCGTGGTCTTTTTCGTTCACCCCTGGACCCAGTATCCTCCCGTCATGGAAGTCGGTGAACTCGCCCCGGGCCGGTTGCTGGATCCGAACTCGGGTCCAATGTCAGGGGTGATGGGTTCCCTTGCCTCCCAGTTGTTGACCAATCCCTTCACGGCACTGACCGAGCTGAACATTCTGGGGATCGTCGCCAATGCGTTTCTGATCGGCCTCGCCATGGTTCTGGCCCTGCCGCAAGACAGCCCGGTATTCACGGTGGTCAATCACATCAACCTTGTGATCTCCCGCGTGCTGGGATGGATCATCCGTCTGCTGCCCATCGGCATCTTTGCAATCCTGTTCGACTTCACCATCAAGCTCAGTGCCGACACCGGGCATGGCCAGGCTTTTCTCACCCAGTTGTTGCAGTTCGGGGGTGTTGTCGTCCTGCTCACGCTGATACACGGGCTGGTCGTGCTGCCCGGCATTGCCACGCTGATGACCGGCATGAACCCTGTCACCCTGCTGCGCAAGATCGCGCGGCCCATGCTGGTGGCGTTCAGTACGTCATCCAGTTCGGCCACGCTGCCGGTGAGCATGCGTACCGCTTCGGAAGAACTTGAGGTGTCAGAGTCTGTATCGAGTTTTGTGCTGCCCCTGGGAGCCACCATGAATATGGATGGCACCGCGTTGTTTGAAGCGCTGGCCGCGGTATTTCTGGCCTACCTGTACGGCATCGAGCTAACCAATGTCCTGATCGTGACCATTTTTCTGATGTCCATGGTGGCGTCCATCGGCGCGCCCGGCATGCCATCGGCTTCCATGGCGGGCATGCAGATGGTGTTGATCGCGGTGGGCATCCCACTAGAGGCCATTGCCATCCTGCTGGTCATAGAGCGACCCCTTGATACCATCCGGACCGCTGTAAACGTCGAGGGTGACCTTGTGGGTTCTCTTGTGGTGCAGAGTCGACTACGTTGACACCAGACTGCCTCAGTTCCTGACAGAGACTGCCTTCATCACGGCAGTTCTACTTCCCGGCCCAGAATCAGACGAGCGAAATGATACAGAAACTCACGATGCCGCTGTGTAATCTGCAACCGGGTCAGGCTCTCGTCGCCGCGTTTGCCGATGATGAACTCGTAGCTGGATGTGATGGTGGTCCCCTTGCCCACATGGCGCTGCAGCTCCTCGTTCAGAAAGTCATGCAGCAGTTCCAGCTGACCCTCGTTCAACCCGGAGCGTTCGGGTTCCAGCACCGCGTTGCCCCAGATGGTCGCGATAAAGATCTGAAACCGCTCCTTGTCGAACATTTCTTCCGTGACTTTGCATCGGTCGAGAATTTCATCAATCGCCGGCGTGAAGCGGCGTCTAAGGTCTTCTAATTCCATGTCTCCTGCTGCGGGTCTGGCCTGACGGTCAGTATAAACTGCACGGTGTGACCAATGATATGCTTCTCGAAGGGTGAGACCTCCAGGCGCGCCTCATGAATCGTTCTCCTGGACGAGTGCATTCTGTATGATGTGTCTTTTGCCGCGTTACCCCATGCGTAAAACCAAAATCATCTGCACGATCGGGCCTGCGACCAGCAGTTATCCAATGCTCGAGCGAATGGTCGCTGCCGGAATGGACATCGTGCGTCTCAACATGTCCCATGGCGATCATGAGTCTTCCGCAAGAGTCATCAAATCCATCAAGACCCTCAATCGAAAGGTGCCCTACCCGGTCGCCATACTGCTCGACACCCAGGGTCCGGAGATCCGCACGGGCGACCTTGCCAAGGAGCTTGAACTCAAGAACGGCTCGGAGATCACCATCAGTGTGCGTGACAACACCGATGTCGAGGCATCGTCTTTTCATATTCATTACGCCGACCTGATTGATACCGTCAGCGTTGGCGACCGCATCACGGTGGACAACGGCATCATCAACCTGCAGGTGCTTGAGAAACACGATACGGGCACCATGAAATGCCGGGTGATTGACGGCGGCATTTTAAAGAGCAAACGGCACGTCAATCTGCCGGGCATCCGGGTCAATCTTCCCGCCATCACCCGCAAGGACCAGGCGGATATATTGTTTGCCATCGATGCGGGCATTGACTTCATTGCCCTGTCATTTGTTCGTGAGGCTTCTGACATCGCAGAACTCAAGGCCCTGATCGGCGACAAGGCAGGCAAAATCAAGATCATTGCCAAGATCGAGGACCAGTTGGGTGTCCAGAACATCGAGGAAATTCTGGCCGCTGCCGATGGCATCATGGTGGCGCGGGGCGACCTTGGGGTGGAGATCAATGTGGCCGAATTGCCAAACGTACAGCGCCGGATCGTGAAACTATGCGCCCAGCACGGCAAACGGGTCATTGTTGCCACTCACCTGCTGGAGTCAATGATCGAGAACCCCATTCCGACCCGGGCCGAGGTGACGGATGTCGCTAACGCGATCTATGAGGAAGTGGACGCCGTCATGCTGTCTGGCGAGACAACGGTGGGCAAGTATCCCGTTCGCTGTGTAGAGCAGCTTGTCGAGATCGCCGAGGCTACCGAATCGTTCGAGGGGCTCAATTTCTCGGCTGGTCTGAACCGGGGTGACGACAAACAGCGGCTCGCCTTTACGGCCACACAACTGGCCGAAACCCTGGGCGCCAGAGGCATCGTGGTGATTACCCGACGCGGTCTGATGGCGGACTACGTCACCAACTGTCACCCACAACTGACCCGCATCTACGCCTTTACCAACGATTCCCAGACCCGGCGACGGCTGGTTCTGAACCGCAATCTGTCATCCTTTCGAACCGCTTTCAGCCGTGACCCGGAGAAGACCCTGCAGACCGCGTTCGACGTACTGAAACTGCGGGCCAACCTCAATTCCGGTGACAAGGTGGTGGTGATCTCGGATGTTCTGGCCGGCTCCGGGATCGAGGCCATCCAGATACGTCATCTGCCCTGATAACCACTGCAGACATCTATCCCGGACTCAGGCGAGCCACGCCGGTGGGATGTGCTCCTCAACCAGGTGCGTAATGCTGATGCATTGCAGGTCGTGGTCCCGGCCGACGCCCTGGGCAAACTCTGAAATGTCGTTGGTCCTCGGAAACACCATGGCGTTGGCATACTTCTGCTTCAGCCACATCGCGGTACGAAGGTTGTTGGCCGCATCACCGGTACCGAGTATCACCACCGGTGCACCGAGCCCAAGGTCGATGAGCTTTTCAAGATCGCGCCAGACCTGCGGATGAGAGATATCCCCCTGCAGAACATGGCGTTCGTAGCTGCTTCCGGCCTTTTGCTGTTCATCGACAATCTCGATCCTTCTGTTCACATCCACATCGATCAGCGCCACGCGGGCAATCTGCTCCGGTGCGTTGGCCTGGAGTTCCTCTAAAATGGTCTGACCAAACAGACCAAACCCTGCCAGTACGACCGTGTCCTTACCCGTGGTCAGTCGAAAGTGCGGCAACAGTGTGTCCTGAACCAGCCCCTTGGCAGCCAGATTGTAGGAGTTGAAGCGAATCGACTGCTGGGCGATTCGGGTATCTGACATCGCCCTTAGAAAACGCAGCCCGGCACAGTGAATCACCAGCTGGTTCTGAAGTTTCGGATAGACCCGGAGAATCTTGCTGGCGGCTTCAAATGACAGGAAGTCGTCGTCGCCGAACAACAGGACGCGTCTGGCCCGATGCAGCCTCAGTTCCCGGAGCAGAAACTCGTGAGTGATGTCACCGACGACCACTGTCACGCCAAAAGACCTCGACAGTTCGAAGCGGCGAACGGTCTCAATATGGGTGTCGATGACCATCACGCCTGTCTTTTGGTCAGAGGCTCGCAGTACTCGCAGGTAGCTGGTCGTCAGATCACCTGCACCAACGATGACGATGTGGTCTTTCATTCTGCTCAGCCGCCAGCGTTGCTTTGACATGACACCGAGCAGTGCCTCTACCAACGCCGACGCGGCCAGCAGCGGTGAACCAAAATAAGCAATCCAAAGGAGCGCCCTGCCCCAGATTGGGCCACCTTCCGGCAACCCCACATCCAGGCCGCCCAGGACAAAGAGCCCCAGGCTGTAGTAGGCCCTGGTAAGCAGATCGGCGTCTTCAACATCAGGGCGATCTGTTAACGCCACGCCCGATGCCAGGCCGATCATGGCCAGTGAGAAGAAGACCAGGGCAAGGGGCCATCGCCAGCCAATTCTGAAGGATTCTCTGTAATAGTTAGCCAAGGTCACTCGATGGGTTCAGGGTGGCGCAATTATAAGCAAATCTATAAGCGAATCCCGCGCCATGTTTGCGCTCTTGCCTGACGTCAATCCCGGAACCCGTTTCGGCCGATGGGGCGTCGCGAATTCATGGTTTTCAAAGATTGGCTTCAAAGCGGGTTTGAAGTCATCCGAAACAGAGACTGGCGACCTCGCTGTAGTCCGCGACGAAATGCACTTTCATCCCTTTTTTCAGGTACGCCGGCATCTCATCGTAGTCCCGTTCGTTATCAGCGGGCAGGATCAGTTCGTTGATGCCTGCCCGTTTGGCGGCAATCACCTTTTCACGAATCCCGCCCACCGGCAGTACCCGGCCGGTCAGGGTCAGTTCCCCGGTCATGGCGAGGTCCCGCTTCAGGGTCTTGTCCATCGCCAGAGACAGTAACGACGTCGCCATGGTCACCCCCGCACTGGGGCCATCCTTGGGTGTTGCGCCTTCCGGTACGTGCAGATGGATGAACGCGGTTTCGAAGTACTTAGGGTTCTTCCCGCCGAGTTCAGCCAGGTGCGATGCAACGTAACTGTAGGCAATCTGCGATGACTCCTTCATCACATCGCCCAACTGGCCGGTCTGCTTGAAGCCGCGGTTGCCATCGTGAACCCGGGATGACTCCACCGCGAGGGTCGTGCCACCCATGGCGGTCCAGGCAAGACCATTGATGACCCCGACTCCACGCCGTGACTTCTGCTTCTTGAACAGTGGCGCACCCAGATAGGCCTCCACATCCTTGATGGAAACAGACAGTCGCTTGTTGCCATTCTCAAGCAGTTCCACGACCGATTTACGCACTATCCTGCCCAGCTGTTTCTCGAGCCCGCGCACGCCGGATTCCCGGGCATAGCCGTCAATCACGGTTTTGAGCGCCGCATCGGAGATCTTCAGTTTTGACGCCGGCACTCCGGCATTTTTTAACTGCCTGGGCCACAGATGGTGTTTGGCGATCTCCAGCTTTTCTTCGGCCAGATAACCGGCCAGGCGAATCACCTCCATCCGGTCCAGCAGCGGGCCCGGTATGGTATCCAGTTGATTTGCGGTACAGATGAACAGCACCTTGGACAAGTCGACGCGAAGGTCCAGATAATGATCCAGAAACTCGCTGTTCTGCTCCGGGTCCAGCACTTCCAGCAGAGCCGATGCCGGGTCACCATGATAGGACGCGCCGATCTTGTCGACCTCATCGAGCATGATCACCGGGTTGTAGACCTCCACATCCTTCAACGCCTGCACGAGCTTGCCCGGCATGGCACCGATATACGTTCGCCGGTGCCCCTTGATCTCTGCCTCATCCCGCATTCCGCCCAGGCTGAAGCGATAGAACTTACGCCCGAGCGCGCTGGCCACAGACTTGCCGATGGAGGTCTTGCCGACGCCCGGCGGCCCGACCAGCAGCAGGATGGAGCCGGCGATCTCGCCCCGATAGGCACCGACCGCCAGGAATTCGATGATCCGCTTCTTGACGTCATCCAGGCCATCATGGTCCCTGTCCAGCACCTTCTTGGCATGTTTCAGGTCAAGCTGATCCTTGCTCACTACCCCCCAGGGGATTGAGGTGACCCAGTCCAGGTAATTTCGGGTGACGCCGTACTCGGCCGATGAAGGTTCCAGCACCTGCAGTTTACGCAACTCCTCTGTGACCCGCGCCTGCACGTGCGCGGGCGGATGCAGTTTCGACATGCGCTCCGTGAATTCATCAGCATCCGCTTCGCGGTCATCCTTGGAAATGCCCAGTTCGTTCTGAATGGCCTTGAGCTGCTGCCTGAGGAAGAACTCCTTTTGCTGACCACTGACCTGTTCCTGCATCTGTTCGTTGATCTGGGCCTGGATTCTGGCGACTTCCAGTTCCTTGTTGATGAGCAGCAGGACCTTTTCCATACGGTCCAGTAACGGCAGGGTCTCCAGGATGTCCTGGAGTTCTTCCGGGTCGGCCGATGTGATGGCCGCTGCAAAATCCGCCAGCGGCGACGGTTCGTTGGGGGTAAAGTAGTTGAGGTACTGTTTCAGTTCCTCGTTGTACAACGGGTTCAGCGTCATCAGCTCCTTGATGACATTGATCAGCGACATGGCATAGGCACGGATCTGGCTTTCGTCCTCAATCGGTTCGGGTTTCATGTACTCCACGCGTACGACGTAGGGCGGTGTCCGCTTGACCCACTCCCGAATCCGGAAGCGTCGAATGCCCTGGGCAATGAACTGAAGCTTGCCGTCCGCCTCGTGCAGGCGATGGATACGGGCCACGCAGCCAACGTCACGGATGTGCTCCGGCGCCGGCACACCATCTTCTCCCGACCGTGGCGCGAAACTGAGGGCGATCAATTTATGGGCGGTCTCACCCACCTTCCTGACCCCCGGCCCCCAGGGATCAGTATTCACAACGATGGGCTGTACCAGCACCGGAAAGTATGGCCTGGAGCTGAGTGGGATGAGTTGCAGGGTATCCGGGAGCACCTCATCGGGGCGCGCCAGTTCGTGACCGGGTTTCTTGCCAGGGATGAATTCTGAATCGTGGCGTCTGTCGTTCATTGCCAACTGCCGAATGGGTATCTGATCAAGGTGGGGCTGATCGCTTCGATTTCAAGCAGCCCGGGCACGATATTGTTGATAGCCCAGTCCGCCCACGATCAGTCCAAGCCCCAGAAACGTCGTTGGATAGATGGCCTCACCCAGCACCTGGTTGATCAGGATCAACGAGATGAAGGGCGACAGGAAGATCAGATTATTCACCCTCGAGGTATTCACCGAGCGCCTGAGGGCATGAGACCAGGCCAGGAATGCAAGAGACATCTCGATGAGGCCGATATAGACGGCACCGGCCAGACCACTGCCGGATAT
>JAQBUI010000122.1 GCA_027624035.1 Pseudomonadota bacterium
GGTGGCTTGGATCTTTATCCAGAAGGGATAGTCAGGTGACTACTACCCACCCGATCAGGGGAAGAACCTCAAAATCAATGCTCTCGGAGAGGGCCGTCAGCCTGTCAATCTGTGGCTTGATCCTGGCAAACTGCTGATTGCGAAGTTGCAGTTCAATCTCTCGGACAGGTGGCTCGAATTCACTGAGCCGCAAGCTCTGGGTTTCGTTTTTTATCCAGTTGCAGATGACCACAAGGTCCAGGTACTGCTCCCGGTCGTAGGCGACGTTCATGGCCGCGATCTGCTCTTTCAGGCGTTTCACAAATCGCTTCATGCGTGTGAAGATGATTGGATTGTCCGTGGCGGGAGTTCGGACGGGCGGGCTCGACCCGGCCGGGTCTGATGTTCCCGAGGGTGACGCCCCGGTGGCGTGGGTCTTGCTGATGGCCTCCAGCCTGGCGGTGAGGTTTGTGAGTTCTGCTCTGGCGGTTGCCTCTGCCTGTGCATGGTTTGCCGCATCGAGCCTCGCCTGATTCAGTTCTGCATTGGCCTTGTTCAGTGACTCGGTGATGGCTTCGTGGCGTTCCTGCAGGTCTCTGGCGTGGTCCATTGCATTCGTCAGATGTTGTGCCATCTGCTGACTGTCTTGCTTTGCCGCCGATTCGGCCTTTTCCCGACGCGTGGTCTCCCGGGACAGGGCTTCTCGTGTCTCCGCCAGTTCCCTTTCGATTGAGTTCACCATTTCGAGGCTTGACTGCTCCACCTCCTCTCGCAAACGTCGCTCGTGGTCGGCTGCCGACTTCGCCCCGTTCAGTTCATCCAGCAACGAGCCGATCTGTTCACCGGTCACATTCTCCTGACGTCCCTGGCGCTGCCGTTCAAGTTCCAGCTTTTGTTCCGCATCCGCGACTGCAGTCCGGAGTTCAGCCACTTCCTCGCTTGCGTCAGACGCTCTGGACTGCTGGCTGGTCACGGCATCGAGTTTGCTCCGCAGCGACTGGACCACCAGCCTGGCGTTTCGTTCTGTCAACTTTCGCTGCTGTGATTCCTCACTGGCACGTTCCTTCAGTTCTGCCAGCCGCCGGTTGAGCATTGACACCGTTTCGTCCGCATCCTGCTCTGCCTGCCGTCGGCGGTCGATTTCATCCGCGACACCCGCGCGCGCTTCTTCTATCCGCTGGTGGAGCATTTTCTCGTTTCTGGTGAGTGTTTCGATCCGCTCGGTTGCGTCACGTCTCGCTTGCTCGAGTTCCGATTGAACCGCTTCGATTCGCCTTGCGGCTTGTGCTTCAGCCTGCTCTCTGGCGCGATGGGCTGTCTCGGCGTCACTGCGAATTTCATCCAGGGTAGCGGCCAGTGCGTCTTTTTCCTGCTTCTGGTTTGCAATGGCCAGTTCATGGCTCTTGATAGCCAGTTCATGGTTGTCCTGAAGATGCTGCATCTCGGCTCGCATTGCTTCCAGCTGCGTCTGCATGGCTGCCCGGTGGCTGGCCTGGTCGTCCGCTTCCTGTCTTGCCTGCTGTGCCTGAGCGAGCAGGGCTCGGACCTGTTCCGCCGCTTCTGCTCCGGCCCGGGCATTGACCTCGGTCTCCTGGTCAAGGCGGGTACGGGCATCCGTCAGGGCATTCTGCAATCGGTCGATTTCATCCTGGTACCGGGTTTGGTCGACCAGATGAGCTCCGAGTCTGGATTGCTCACTTCTGGCGGCGGAAAGCGCTTCGTTCAACTGTGCAATCTCCCCAGCGGCCTGCTGCTCTGCGGATGATCGGATGTTTGCTTCCCGTTCCGCCCGTGCCTGGGCTTCACGAAGGTCACTTTCCACACTCTTGAGGCGTTGGGCAGCATCGCGCTCCTTGCTGACTTTTTCGTGAACCTCTGTTTCAAGCCGTTCCATGGCCTGTTCCAGTTCCCTGTTCAGGGACTCGATCTCGCGGTTGGATTCATCGACTCTGGTGCGATGGGTTTCCTCGGTCCGGGCGGCCGCAGCCTTGACGGCCGCCACTTCTGTTTCGAGCGCCTGGGACGCGGCGAGCACTGCTGCATCGGCGTTCTCCCGTCGCCGGGTTTCGGATGCAAGCGATGTTCTGGTCTCATCGAGGTCCCGTTCGAGCGCCTCGACACGGGCAAGGGCGGTGGATTCAACCTCTGCCTTTTTTTCAGTTTCCACGGTGACCTGGTTGCGGGCATCCGCGAGTTCGGTGCTGAGCTTTTCGACCTCATCTTCCAGGCGGCGCTCGGTCAATGCGTGCTGCTGGGCCTGGGATGCTGCGTCTGCCTGTGTCTGTCGGAGGGCCGCAAGGCGTTGATCGGATTCTGCCCTGGCTTGTTCGGCAGCGGCGATGATTTCTTCCAGGGACTGGTCCCCGGGCAGTTCCGGTGTCGGCAGCTCAAGCGCATTTGCCCTGACGCCAATGGTGAGGGTCCAGCTATGGTCCGACCGGTGTGTTGCGGTCAGACCGCCGCCCAATAATTCGGTTAGTCGTTGTGCGACGATCAGTCTCAGGCCATCACGAGTCGTAATATCAAACAGCTCTGTCTCGGTGGCGTCACCCGGATAGGTGATATCAATTCCGAGTATGCCAGGGCCCGGGTCGTAATTGGCGGTGAGGATTACCCTGCCGGAATCGGTATTCCCGATACAGTGGCGGAGCAGTGTTTGCACCACCCGGGCGAGTTTGCCGGGGTCGCTGCTGACCAGTGCGGGTAGACCGGCAGGTGCGCTGTGGGCCGGCGAAGCGTCCAGCGAAAAGTTGAGCGAAATGCCACGTGTCTCGGCAAGGCTGCGTGACTGTGCATCAATGTCTTCAAGCAGTGAAGTGGGATCAAAGGCGACATGGTGAACGGGTTCAGTCCCCGAGTTGACCCGGGCCAACAGGAGGACGTCATCCAGCAGGGTGGAATCGGCTCCCCCTGGCAACGGGATGGCTACGCCGGTCTGGTGCGGGCCGCTGAGGACGCGACGGGCCAGATCATCCAGATCAAAGATGTCTGCCTGGTTCGCCCCGGGTTCTGATTGTGCCATGAACGGTAGATAGGTTGAGGCGGCCTGGTTGCCGGGTTCACGGCGACGACGACCAGGCAGGAATACAAGAACAGCAATGATGAGCACGAGCAGGGTCAACAGGCCCCAATAGGCAGGGCCCGGAACGAGATTCCCCGGCTGATCAACGGGAACCGCCACGGTTTCCGGCGGGACAGGACTCATTGCCTGACTGGTGCTGATTGGCGCCGCATTGGTCAGGTCGGCGGCTGAGTCTGGCCGCTCTGTGGCGCCACCGGCGGCACTACCTGGTGTCGGCGCTGGTGGCAGCGACGGTGTGGCCGGTGTTGTGGATGTCGTCGTCAGCTCGAATCTGTCCGCATGACGCTGAAACACCTCTGCAGGCACTATCTGCCGCAGGCTTTGGATCAGGGCGTCATCCGGCCTGGAATTGACGTCAATGACAGTCAGGGTGACTCGCCGGCCCCGTTCGATGACGCCAAAGTCGAAGCCACTGCGCTGCAGGTGGGCGGCGCGTTCGTCGGCCCGCTCCTGGCTGGTAAAGACGCCTGCGGAGACTCTGCCGGTGTATTCACCCACGGTGATATACAGCAGGTCGGATTCTCCGGCTGCAATGAGTCTTTCAATCATTTGGACGCCCGCACTGGAGGAGGGCAGCGTGGGCGTGACCACGATGAATCCCAGTGATTCAACGGAATCCTGCGACCGGATCAAATAGTCTGCATGGTCTGCGGACAACAACGACAGGGCGGTTGCGGCCTGATCGTCAGACAGGGGCCCCAACGTCAGGAAACTGTTCTCGGCGATGACCTGCGCTGACGTACCAAGGATCGACATCAGGAGAATGTAGCGTATGTAGAGCAAGAGCCGTTGCATAGATGATGCACCCCGGTGCATGACCGGCTTTAGGCAGGTCCGGGTCACAGAATAGCTTATCGGTTAGGCTGAATGAAGCAGGGGTTAGGTGCTTGCTACTGGCTTCATCAGATGTCCATATCAACGCCCACGGGGCAGTGGTCTGAACCCTGGATGTCAGGCAGGATGAAGGCCTCGTCGATGCGCTGATTGGCTGAGGGCGAGGCAAAGATGTAATCGATCCGCCAGCCGACGTTATCACGCCGGGCATTGCCCCACTGACGCCACCATGTGTAATGGCCGGGCTCACCGGGATGTCGGACCCGAAATGTGTCCTTCCAGCCGGCCTGAACCCATCGGTCCAGTACTGCTCGTTCCTCTGGCAGGAAGCCACTGCTTTTCTGGTTGGTCCGCGGCCGGGCGAGGTCAATTTCATGGTGGGCAGTGTTGTAGTCACCCATCACCAGGACCGGACCACGTTGGCGGGCTTGTTCCATGCGGGCAAAGACAGCGTCGTAGAACCCGAGCTTGTAGGGGACGCGGCTGTTGTCCCGGGCATTACCGCTTCCCTTGGGGAAGTAGGCGTTGATGATGGTCATACGTCCAAACCGGACCGCTTGATAGCGCCCCTCTGCATCAAGCCCGGCGTCGCCGAGACTGGTTTCCTGGTGGTCCGGGGCTGACCTCGAATACAGGCCAACGCCGCTGTATCCAGGCCGTTCGGCGCTCGACAGGCTGAAGTGCCAGCCTTCCGGGGCGAGTACGTCCGCGTCCAACTGATGCTCGAACGCCCGGACTTCCTGCAGGGCGAAGATCTCTGCATCAAGTCCGTTCAGTACATCCAGAAAACCCTTCTTGACGCAGGCGCGCAGGCCGTTGACGTTCCAGCTGATGATCCTCACGACACTGCTCTCATGTCTGTCCTCACGTTGTCCTCACATCAGTGGTCCCATGACCCGGGAAGGATGATCTTTGGGGCCGGTGCCGGCAGAGGCACTGGACACAGAGTTACGGCTCCGTTTGCCTGCCTGGTAAATTTCAGATGTTCGACCAGCATCCGATCCACCAAACAGGACCCGCACCGGGATTTCCAGCAACGATCCTCCGGCATTGACCAGGTGCTTTACCACCTTTTTTTCAACGACCGCAATCATCCGCGACCGGGGTCAGTCATCGAACAGATCATCAAACTTGCTGCGGGCATCAAAGTTATCATCGATTTGATCCTGGGCATCGTCAAACAGCGCATCCAGGCGGTTCTTTGCCGCGGCACTGCGGTCTTCACCGTCATTGTAGGTACCCTCGGCAGGCAGGAAATAGTCACAGAAGTTTGCGCTTTCCTTGATCACAGGAGGGTCGGCGCGTTCATCGTCACACTGGATGTGCTCTTTCGGCCGGAAGTGTCGGCACATTCGGCAACAATGGATGACCTCGAAGCAGGCCTCGCAGCTGGCGTGACGGCTGATGGGCAGCGGAATGGTATCGAGGGGTTGCCCGCAGTTCCAACAGACTAGCCCTGTTGCCATTTCGCCTCGCTAACGCCGGTTTGTTGGTTTGAGTTCGACATTCCCGGGCCCGTTGCATCGAACGGTTACTGTCGCTCGGAGACCCGCGCCTTGCTGGCCCGCAAGTCGTTGTCGGAGATGCCAATCAGGCCCGCCACGCGGGCGATGAGCTGCTCTTCATAGAGATCCACCCGCCCATCGGCGATCGCAACCCGCCAAAGACAATCAAGCAGCGCCAGCTTGTCGTCGGAGTCATAGTGTTGATTGACGATATCGGTGAATTCAGACAGTGGGCCTGAATCAGTGGTCGCGTTGGCGTACGCCATCAGCCCCTGCAGCACCTTGTCGTTGATTGAGAAGATCGACTTGATCGTCTCGACAATCACTGACTCTTCGTTGGGATCCTCGTTGAAGTCTGACTTCGCCACCGCCAGCATCAACGCTGTTGCCGCGTAGGTGATCTCCCGCAGTTGCCAGTCCAGTTTGTCGGTATTGATCATTGCCTTATGGCCGTCAGGCTGCTGCCTGTTTCGCCTCTTCCAGGCGCCGTTTGAGACTCATGAGTTCCTGTCGAAGCTCCTGGGGAACCCGATCCCCATATCGATCGTAGTAAGTTTCTATGAGCGGAATTTCTGACAGCCAGCCATCAATCTCAACGCGAAGCAGATGAGCGATCTCGGTATCGGTCAGATTCAGTCCGTCGAAATCAAGGGAATCCATGTCAGGAAGGTTGCCAATGGGCGTTTCTATGGCCCCGGCAGTGCCTTCACAACGCTCGAATACCCACTTCAATACACGTGAGTTCTCGCCGAAGCCGGGCCACATGAATCGGCCTGCGTCGTCCTTTCGGAACCAGTTGACGTAGTAGACCCGGGGCAGTTGGACGCCTGTCTTCCTGCCAACGCTGATCCAGTGCTGCCAGTAGTCAGCCATGTTGTAGCCACAGAAAGGAAGCATGGCCATTGGGTCCCGGCGCAGTTCACCAATTTTTCCGGCAGCCGCGGCAGTCTTCTCTGACGCGATGATGGAGCCAAAGAACGTGCCCTGGTTCCATGAGTTCGCTTCATTGACCAGCGGCACGACCGAGGCACGGCGCCCACCGAACAGGATGGCGCTGATCGGTACACCCGCGAGGTCTTCCCATTCGTCGGCGATCACCGGGCACTGCGCCGCAGCGACCGTAAACCTGGCATTGGGATGCGCCGCGGGTTTCTTCGCGGTCTCCGGAAACCAGTCCTTCCCACGCCAGTCCACCAGATGGGCTGGGGGCGTGTCTGTCATGCCTTCCCACCAGACGTCGCCATCATCTGTTTCGGCCACGTTGGTGAAGATGCAGTTTTCTGTCAGGCTCAGCATGGCGTTGGCATTGGAGTCCATGCCGGTCCCGGGTGCGACGCCAAAGAAGCCGGCCTCCGGATTGATGGCATACAATCGACCATCGTCGCCAAACTTCATCCAGCAGATGTCATCCCCGACTGTTTCGACCTTCCAGTTTTCGATGGTGGGAATCAACATCGCGAGATTGGTTTTGCCGCAGGCGCTTGGAAAGGCGCCTGCAATGTAGTGCACGTTGCCCTCGGGGCTGGTCAGCTTCAGAATCAGCATGTGCTCGGCGAGCCAGCCCTCGTCGTGCGCCATGGCAGAGGCGATACGCAGCGCAAAGCATTTCTTGCCCAGAAGGGCGTTGCCGCCGTAGCCGGAGCCAAAGGACCAGATTTCACGGGTCGCAGGAAAGTGGGCGATGTTCAGGTTCTCCGGGTTGCAGGGCCAGGGCGGACTCTCTTGGCCAGCCTCAAGTGGTACCCCGACGGAATGGACACAGGGAACAAACTCACCGGTACTGCCGAGTTCATCCAGTACTGCCTGGCCAACCCGGGTCATGATGTGCATGGAGGTCACAACATAGGGAGAATCGGTGATTTCAACACCGATGTGGGCGATCGGCGAGCCAATGGGCCCCATGGAGAAAGGGATCACATACATGGTGCGGCCGCGCATACAGCCGTCAAACAGACCATTCAAACGGGCGTACATGTCTGCCGGGGCAACCCAGTTGTTGTTGGGTCCGGCGTCGGCCTTACGCTCGGTACAGATATAGGTCGCACTTTCTACCCGGGCGACATCTGCCGGGTCGGAGCGGACCAGATAACTGTTGGGACGCTTGTCCGGGTTGAGCTTTTTGGCGACGCCTGCGCCCAGCAACAATTCCCACATCCGGTCATATTCTTCGGCGCTGCCATTGCAGATTTCGACATTGTCGGGCTGACACAGGTCCTGCATTTTCTGTAACCATTGTGCCAGCTTTGAATGTTTCACCATGTACTTAAGTGCCTCATTTAAAACGGTTTTTTGAGAGCACGGTATTGTACTCTATATTGTTGTGCTGTGATGGGATCAAGGTTTGTCGGCAGGTTGGGGAAGAATACCGTATTCATTGGCTTCGTGCTAGAAACAAAGCCACGAAGCATTGAAAGTTTTGCGCCTCGTGGTGTCTCATGATTTGCCCATGACAATCGAAACCTTCGACAGCAGTTTTGACCGGCCACCCGGGTACGGGATAGGGCACCCTATGGCTGTCGCGTTGCTGGCGGCAGCGCTGGCTCACCTGTTGATATTGTATGTGGCCCCGATTGACTGGCCCAGGTGGTCCGAGCGCGCCGGGCTTCTGGTGACGCTGATTGAGGCGACCCCTGACGCCCCGGCGACTGAACACAGGGAAGTGATCGTTCCTGAAGTGATGGTGGAGGAAGTGTCGACAACTGAGTCAGTGGATGACGCGACAGTGCCCGGTTTGCCGTTGCCCGTCTCGGATTCTGATCCCATTGTCCCGGCACCCCGGTCGCGATCGGATTTGCCTCCGGTGACTGCACCCTCGCCAAAAGACCCTGCCACAGAAGCGCCGTCCCCGCTGGGTCGTCAACTCTATTTGAGAGCGATCCAGGCGATTCGGCAAGGAGGAGACAGATCGGGGGCCGGTACGACGAATCTGACGGAGTCGGATTTTGCCTCAGGCGGAAGTGGACTGCCGGTCCTGGTCAGCCAGCCAACCCGGGTCGAAGCAGAGGATGATGTGATGGGGTTTGTCATGATCAGGATGACTGATGGGCATGGCAACGTCCTCTGCATCCAGGAGCGGGGCGACTGGGGAGACTGGGGTGCCAAATGGAAGACCGCAGACAAGATGAAGAATCCACCGCTGTTCTACAAGGTCAAGGAGGGCATGTGTGGCCATATGAAGTAAGTGCGTTCATCTGCTAGTCTGCACAGGGCCAGCGCACCCGGAAACACCATGGAATTCCAGCCCCAGCGAAAGCTCACCGATTATCGCCCCTACTGGGCGGAATGTTTTGGCGCCGCGCCGTTTCTGCCGATGAGCCGGGCCGAGATGGACAGCCTTGGCTGGGACAGTTGCGATGTGATCATCGTCACTGGCGATGCCTACGTGGATCATCCCAGCTTTGGCATGGCAGTGATCGGTCGGGTGCTGGAAGCACAGGGTTTTCGGGTCGGTATCATCGCCCAGCCGGACTGGACGTCGGCCGAGCCCTTTGCCGAACTGGGGCGACCCAATCTCTATTTTGGTGTGGCGGCCGGCAACATGGACTCCATGATCAACCGCTACACCGCGGACCGCAAGCTGCGACATGATGATGCCTATACCCCCGGCAACGAGGGTGGCCGCAGACCGGACCGGGCGGTGATTGTCTATTCCCAGCGATGTCGGGAGGCCTTTCCGGATGCCAATATCGTTCTTGGCAGCATCGAAGCGAGCCTGCGTCGGATCGCCCATTACGACTACTGGAGCGACAAGATACGCCGGTCGGTACTGCTGGATGCCAAGGCCGACATGCTGCTGTACGGAAACGCCGAGCGTGCGGTGGTTGAACTGAGCCATCGGCTGGGGGCCGGCGAACGGATTGAACACATTCGGGACCTGCGAGGTTCCGTATTTGCTATGCCCGATGTTTCTAGCCCG
>JAQBUI010000123.1 GCA_027624035.1 Pseudomonadota bacterium
TTTTGAGACCATTTTTGGACAAAACAAGGCGGCTGGCTAAAAGGCTAAAGATCCGGTCCTTTTAGACTCATTTTAGAATTGGAAAATACTTTCAGCGCTGTCAGGGTGCCAGCGATTCATGTACCTACAGTGGATCTGGTATAGTACGCGGCCCGGAAACCCGATGGAACGCAGATGTCCGCACAGACAGACGACCTTCGCATTGCCGACACGATGGAGCTGATATCCCCCCAGGAACTGATCAGCGAACTGCCCGTGTCCGAAACCGCCAGCACCATCGTCACCCAGGCCCGGCAGACCATGCACAACATTCTGACCGGCGAGGACGATCGCCTGCTGGTGATCGTCGGGCCGTGCTCGATCCATGACCCGAAAGCCGCCAGGGAATACGCGACACGGCTGAAGACCGTTAGCGATCAATTGAAAAAGGATCTTTTCATCGTCATGCGGGTCTACTTCGAGAAACCCCGGACCACCGTCGGCTGGAAGGGACTGATCAATGACCCGGACCTCAATGACACCTTCCAGATCAACAAGGGTTTACACCTGGCACGCCATCTGCTGCTGGATCTTGGCAACATGGGCATTCCATGTGGGACTGAATACCTGGACCTCATCAGCCCGCAGTATCTGGCGGACCTCATTTCCTGGGGCGCCATCGGGGCACGCACGACGGAAAGCCAGACCCACCGGGAACTGGCCTCCGGGCTGTCCTGCCCTGTCGGGTTCAAGAATGCGACCGATGGCGACATTCAGGTCGCCATTGACGCCATCAAGTCCGCCTCCCAGTCCCACCACTTCCTGTCTGTGACCAAGGGTGGGCACTCGGCCATCTTCAAGACGTCCGGCAACGAGGACTGCCACATCATTCTGCGCGGCGGACACCATCCAAACTATGACATGTTCTCGGTGGAGGACGCTTCCGAGATGCTGGTACAGGCTGGCTTACCCGTACGGATCATGATCGATGCGAGTCATGCCAATTCCCGCAAGGTCCCAGCCCGGCAGATCGACGTCGCAAGAGACATTGCCACCCAGGTCACGCGGGGTAATACCATCTTCGGGATCATGCTGGAGAGCCATCTGGTGGCCGGCCGACAGAACGTGGTCGCCGGTGTACCGCTCACCTATGGTCAGAGCATCACCGATGCCTGTATCGGCTGGGAGGATACAGAAGTGGTACTGAACGAACTGGCCCGGGCTTCTGGTGTACGACGAACTGCGGCATAACTTCGGACACAGTGTGGAGCCGCGATACCATGGCGTCGCCGGGCTTGTGCTTCATGGCGTCACGACACCACCATCCTCCAGCCACGCGGCACAATCTGGTGACAGCACCCGGGCTTTGGCGCGTTCGTACATCCCGAGTTCATCCTGAGTGAGCACATCACGCCAGCGTCCGTTGGTGCCCTTATAGATAAAGGCGCTCTCGCCCCCTGCAAAAACCGCTTTGCTGGTCTCCGGATTCGCTGCATCCTTCGCTTCGGCATCCCGCTTCACCGTCTCGAACGACGATTCATGAACAACACGGTCGACCACCTCACTGGTCACAGGATGGTCAATGAATGCCGCGAGCCGACGCACGGTGCCCGGCAGGTCACGACGCATATCTGCATAATGCAGAAACAGGAAGTTCGGCAGATGCCGGTAATTCCAGTAACTCTGGGTGTGGTGCATGTTGCCCCAGAACGGATAACCCTCGGACTCCCACTCAAACCAGCCTCGATTGATCCACTGGTCCCATGCAATGTGGATATTGTCCGGACAACGCGGCATGGGTCCATCGTTAGCGCCGGCCCGGTCCAGGGCACCGTAGGCAAAATCAGTATAGTTTCCGTAGTGATTGTAAAAGGACATGAAGACGTCCCTTGGGTCACGACCGACGATGAGATACTTCACGCCGGGGTAATAAGGCAGACCGTCCAGTGCCAGATGTGACTTGATAAAGCGCCGACCCCGCATTGCTTCAAGGTCATCCATCAGCGCCGTCAGCGGTTGCGGATGAAAGCGGGCATCGATCCAGGGGGACAGTTTGTCACGCTCCGGCATCGGGTCCAGATGGCCGTACAGCAGCCGGGTCAGAATCTGCTGGGTAAAAGTGGTCCCGGACTTGTAGGAGGTGGTCACAATGATGTCATCGTCCCTCGGCATGAATCCCTCCCAGCGGGTCGAATCCAGATGATGATTCTGGTAGACGCGAGTGACTGAGGGCAGCGCTTGGTTCATGGGCGAATCCTGGTCGCAGAGGGTCTGCCTAATCTATCGTACGTCAGAACCCTGCGCTACCTCTGGCCATAGGCGGGACCGGGTTCAGCCCTGGGGCCTGACGGATTCCCCTGCCCTCATCGAAATGACGGCACGCAACTGAGGATCCTGTCCGTATTCCACAAACGGTACCTGATCATCCAGCAGACGCGTGATCTCGGCTGCCGACAGGTGACGTCGCGCCTCAACAAGCAGCGGCACCGTCGACGCCACGTCGCCGGTAGCGCCAAGATGGCCACCTGCACGCCAGGCGTATATAAACGGGTTGCTTGCACCCTGGCCTGCATCCAGCGCCTCCTGCGCGTAACGTTCCGCCAGTTCATTGTGGCCCTGAAACAGGCAGAGGGCGGCGACCTCACCCAGAAACAGGTCTGCAGCACCCGCCTGGGCTCTGATCCACTCGACATTATCACGGGCGGAAACGGCGGCTTTGGTCGGGTCGTCTTTCGCAGCAATGAGCGATATCTGCCGCAAACACCCCTCCCATCTAAGCCGATTGTCCATGCCATCGCCTGTATCCGGCAGTTCGCCGGGTTCGTCGAGGATGCGACGCCATAGCGCGGTCAGTTGCACCACAGCTTCGTGGTCAGTCGTTCGCGCGGCATTCATGGCCAGATTACGCGCCAGAAACAGGCGCTCTTGCTTGTTGCCCTGCTGTGCCGGTAATGACTGCACACAGCTTTCCATGCGGGCGTGGAATTCCTGCCCGCGCCCGGCCGCTTCCCATCGCCACCAGACCGAGGGATTGCAGAAGGCTCTCCCCTGGCTGGCATCATCCAGATGGTCCCGCACCCACTGGAAGAAAACCTCGTGGGCGTCGATCACTTCGCTGTGGGAGTAAGCCTCTGGTGCCGCCCCCATCAGGATGAGACGTTGCTCGTAGGCCCATGCCAGATCGTCGGTGGGCAATCCGTCCTGAGACAGAAATTCACCAATAAACGCCATGCGGGATTCCGCTGGGTGATACCAGAACACCTTTCGCATGGTGGCACCGCTGATGGCGGCCGCATCAATATTTGCCGCGAGGTTAGTGACTTCGATTAAGAAGTGCTCCCGGTCAATGCGATCACCTTCGGGTGGTTCTAAAGATTGTTGTTTGAAGGCCAGCAGCAATTCATCGATCCTGTCGATGGACGCTTCGATCAGCGCCGCTCGGGCCTGGGTATAGGTTTCACCGGTGTTGGCCATGCGCTCGCGCACGACCCGTTTGAAATCACGTTTGGCTGTCATGCCATCCTCCTGTTGACGCTGATCTCTCCCGGCAGATGAGCAGCGACGCGGACAAGGATGGATGATTTGGGCGACCCGAGAATTCACTTCCCTCCGCCACATCGTGAACCCCTGCCGGGCGGATGCTCACGTGGCTGGGCGCTGGGTCGCGCCAGTGATCAGACTAATACCTGATGATGCGGCTGTCAAAACGCTCGTGGGCGAAACGTTCGTGGGCGAGAGTCTACGCCGCTTTTTGCCCGAAAGGTTGCGTGAAATTCAAGAGACTCCGGGATCGCGGTCCCTGGGTATAGCGAATTCCGGCTGAACGTCTGTACAAAAAAGAAACCCCGCAGAGGCGGGGTTTCGTTTCAGGACATTGGCCGGGACAACGTTGGCCGAAGCCGCCGCTATGTGGTCTATCCTCCAGGACCGAAGCCCTGGTTGAGTCTTCCCGATCGGGCCCGATCTGAAGACCAGGAACCGATCGTTGGACTCGATGCGCTTTCGTTTCCCTCCGGCGCCTTGCCGCGCTTGCCGTTCGCTGTCGCGTCCGGCCCGTACCGCCTGGCACCCTGGGGCGTCAACCGCCACTGCCTTCGCCCGCCGAACGTCTCCGGCACTGGGGCAGCATGACTCCAAAGTCGTTATTTAGGGACGCCTTGCTACGTCCTCACCAGTCGGGTCGATCGCCGTCGACTGATGAATCGGGCTTGCCGTCTGTACGTTCCACCTGCTGGCGGTTCGCTCTACTCTCCGAAGAGAGCCTTTCCAGTAGCCCTTGAGCCGCGGTTGCCTCGCGACCCCGACCCGGCACAGGTCTGTCGATCCTGGCAGGGGTCTGGTTATCCGTCTCCGGCTAACTCACCCTGCCCGGTCGTTAACAGACAATTTACCACTGTCCTGTGGAATGGCTACTGAAACGTATGCATGGTGCGGTGGATACCCTGTGGATAACGGGGGCATAAGTTCAGGTTCCTGGTGGATAACCCGGTGACTATCTTCCTCGGGGCGTAGTGCTCCCCATAACCTGCTGATTTCTGGCTGATTATTGGTATGAATGAAATTCAATTGGCCTGGTGAGCGTTGGTCTCAGCTACCGCTATCGCCGTGAATAAAATGACATCAATGACGCTCAGTGGCGCCACATCAGGGTTCCGACCGGATCTTCACGATCCTGATGCTTGCTGCACGTGCAAGGGTCGCCTGGCGCTGATCGAAGGTCAGCAGTTGGTCCACTCCGAGTGTCAGGGCGGCCGCAATGGATCAGAGGCAATCCGGGGTCGGCCAGAGGCGGGGCATGAGGGACGCAGCACCTCAAGTTCACCGGATTGAATTCCTGCTGCAAAATCCGGTCTGATTCCGTGGCGTCGTGCTATCGTCTGTATCCCTGATCTGTATGACACCTGATATTCAACCAACCCAACTGACATCAAGGCTCATGAAAACAAGAACCATCGCTTCTATTCTGTTCCCGCTCCTGGCCCTGCTGCCCGCTACTCTGATGGCAGGAAGTCTGGATGGTGTCGAAGGCAAACATGCCATCGCCATGCACGGCTCGCTCAAGTATCCGGCCGATTTCACTCACTTTGACTACGTTAATCCCGACGCGCCGAAAGGAGGCAGGTTTGCACTCCACAACATCGGCACGTTTGACACATTTAATGGTTTTATCGTCAAAGGTAACCCCGCTGCAGGCACTGGTCTCATCTACAATTCACTGGCGACGAAGTCTGCCGATGAGGCCCTCAGCCAGTATGGTGAACTGGCTGAAGAGATCTACATGCCCCAGGACCGGTCCTGGGTCGCCTTCAAGCTGCGCGGCAACGCCCGGTGGCACGACGGCAAACCGGTCACCGTCGAGGATGTGATCTGGACCTTCAACAAGCTGGTGACCGATGGCACCCCGTTCTATCGCTTCTACTATGGCAATGTCGCTGAGGTGCTGAAGGTCGGCAATGACATCGTTCGGTTCAACTTCCAGCCCGGGGACAACCAGGAACTGCCGCTCATCATCGGCCAGCTCATCGTGCTGCCGAAACACTACTGGGAATCCCGGGATTTCAACAAGACGACTCTCGAGCCGCCACTGGGCTCCGGGCCCTACCGCGTCAAGGACTTTGAGGCCGGACGCTCACTGACCCTTGAACGGGTAGAGGATTACTGGGGCGCGGACCTGCCAGTCCACAAGGGCCAGTTCAACTTCAATGAGATTCAATTCGACTATTACCGCGACAGTGACATCGCCCTCGAGGCCTTCAAGGCCGGTGAGTATGACTACCGGCCGGAGTCGTCATCCAAGGACTGGGCCACCAGCTATGACATCCCAGCGGTCAAAAGCGGCGACCTGATCAAGCAGCGGTTCGACCACAATCGGCCGGTTGGGATGCAGGGCTTTTTGTACAACGTCCGCCGCGACGTCTTCAAGGACCGGCGCGTGCGTGAGGCCCTGGCCTATGCGTTTGACTTCGAATGGTCCAACGAGAACCTGTTCTATGGCCAGTATGCCCGGACCCGAAGCTACTTTGACAACTCCGAACTCGCAGCGACCGGACTGCCGGGCCCTGCTGAACTGGAATTCCTGAACCCGTTGCGAGGCAGGATTCCGGAGGAAGTGTTCACCAAGGAATATCAGCCACCGGCTGGCGGTGGGCCGAGAGCCATGCGGGCAAGCCTGCGAACCGCCGGCCAGCTGCTGGATGAGGCAGGCTGGGTCATTCGCGACGGTAAACGGGTCCATGCCGGGTCCGGCAAGCCATTGACCTTCGAGGTCATGCTGGTCTCCCCGAGTTTCGAGCGTGTGGTGCTGCCCTTCGCCAGGAACCTGGAGCGCCTTGGTATCGAGATTAACGTTCGCACCGTGGACACCTCCCAGTACCGCCAGCGGATGGACACCTACGACTTTGACATGATGATCTACACCATCAGCCAGTCTGACTCTCCCGGCAATGAACAGCGGGACTTCTGGGGCTCGGAAGCCGCGACGATCAATGGCGGCCGGAATTTCATCGGTATACAGGACGACGCGGTAGACACTCTGATCGAGCAGGTCATCGAGGCCCGCGACCGGCAGGAATTGATCGCCGTCACTCGCGCCCTGGACCGGGTGCTGCAGTGGGGCCACTGGGTGATTCCCCAATGGCACATCAAGTACGACCGGGTCGCGTACTGGAACAAGCTTGGGCAGCCGGATGTCACGCCCGACCAGGGCGTCCAGGTGATGGCCTGGTGGGTTGACCCGGCACGCGCCGGGCGGCTCAAAGCGAAACTGAAGTCCGAGGAGTCTGTCGGAGCCCAATAGAGCCATGTCCCGATACATCCTGCGGCGACTGATCCTGATGGTGCCCACTTTGTTCGGCATCATGGTCATCAACTTTGTCGTGATTCAGTTCGTCCCCGGAGGCCCGGTGGAGCAGATGCTCGCACAACTCACCGGAGACGCGGTGTCATCCACCGCGCGCATCGGTGGCGGTGAGAGTCAGGAAACGGGGTCTTCAGGGCCGGGTAGCGTGGGGTCAGGCAGCGATTCCCGTTATCGCGGGGCCCAGGGCCTGCCTCCGGAACTGATCGCCGACATCGAGAAACAGTTCGGGCTGGACAAACCCGCCCATGAGCGGTTTCTGATGATGATGGGCAACTACCTGCGGTTCGATTTCGGTGACAGTTACTTCCAGGACCGCTCTGTCGCCCAGCTCGTCCTGGACAAGATGCCGGTGTCGATCTCCCTGGGTCTCTGGACCACGCTGCTGGTCTACGTCATTTCCATTCCACTGGGCGTTGCCAAGGCCGTACGGGATGGCACCCGCTTTGACGTATGGACCTCCAGTGTCATCGTTGTAGGCAATGCTGTGCCCGGCTTCCTGCTGGCCATCCTGCTGATCATTCTGTTTTCCGGCGGCCGCTATTTCGACTGGTTTCCCCTTCGGGGCCTCGTGTCGTCAGGCTGGGCCGACATGCCCTGGCACCAGCAGGTCGTTGACTATTTCTGGCATCTGACGCTGCCGCTACTGAGCATGGTGGTTGGCGGGTTTGCCAGCCTGACGATGCTGACCAAGAACTCCTTCATTGAGGAGATCAACAAGCAGTACGTGATCACCGCCCGGGCCAAGGGGCTCACGGAGAAGCGGGTTCTCTACGGGCACGTGTTTCGAAATGCCATGCTGATCGTGATCGCCGGCTTTCCTGCTGCTTTTGTGGGGGTGCTGTTTACCGGCGCGCTGTTGACGGAGGTCATCTTCTCTCTGGACGGGCTCGGCCTGCTGGGCTTTGAAGCCGCACTGACCCGGGACTACCCTGTGATGTTCGGGACGCTGTTTCTGTTTACGCTGCTGGGCCTGCTGCTCGGGATCGTCGGTGACCTCATGTATCACCTGGTCGACCCGCGGATCGACTTTGATACCAGAGAAGTCTGATGGCCCCTGCTGCAACTGGACGACCGGCCCGGGACATCAACCGCGAGCCATCCTGGCTGGAAGCCAGGGTGACGCCCATCACACTGCGCCGGCTCAACAATTTTCGCAACAACCGCCGTGGCGTGTGGTCGCTCAGGATATTTCTTGTCCTCTTTATCACCAGCCTGCTCGCCGAAGTGATCGCCAACGACCGGCCACTGCTGGTGATCTTCGACGGTGATCTATACTGGCCGACGTTTGTGGACTATCCGGAAACCCGCTTCGGCGGTGATTTTGAAACCGCAGCAGATTACCGGGACGAGTTCGTCGCCGAACTCATCAACGAAAAGGGCAGCATGCTGTGGCCACCCATTCGATTCAGCTACGACACCATCAACTATGAATTGCCGGTACCGGCCCCGGCGCCCCCCAGTGCGGTGAACTGGCTCGGTTCTGATGATCAGGGCCGGGACGTACTGGCGAGGCTGATCTACGGATTCCGCATCTCGGTGCTGTTCGGCCTGGTCCTGACAGCACTCAGCGCGTTCGTGGGCATCTCCATCGGCGCCCTGCAGGGTTTCTACGGTGGCCTGACGGACCTGCTGGGACAGCGCTTTATCGAGATCTGGGCGGGCATGCCCATTCTGTATCTGCTGATCATCGTGGCGAGCGTGCTGACACCGAATTTCTGGTGGTTGCTGGGGCTGATGCTGCTGTTTTCATGGATGGGTTTTGTCGGCGTGGTGCGGGCCGAGTTTCTGCGGGCCAGGAATCTGGATTTCGTGAAGGCGGCAAGGGCCCTTGGCATTCCCGACAGGACCCTCATCGTTCGCCATGTACTGCCCAATGCCATGGTGGCCACCATTACATTCATGCCATTTACCCTCTCCGGCTCCATCACGACCCTTACGGCACTGGATTTCCTCGGCTTCGGGCTGCCGCCAGGGTCACCGTCACTGGGCGAGTTGCTGAACCAGGGCAAGTCCAACCTGCAGGCCCCCTGGCTCGGGATTTCCGGTTTCGTGGTCATCGCCCTGATGCTGAGCCTGCTGGTTTTCATCGGCGAAGCCGTCCGCGATGCCTTTGACCCCCGCCGCGCCGGATAAATGGGGTCGATAATTGGGGTCAGGGTCGAATTTACATTTGTAAATTCGACCCTGACCCCAATTATCTTTACGACGTCTTCAGAATTCATAGACTATAGGCATCGTCTATTCGGATCAGACCATGGCAGATTCCAAAGGAAATAAACCTCGACCACGCAGCGGACGGCGCAGAGGTACCGTCGGTGGCACCACCCAGAGCGGCTTCGCAGGCGGCATGAGCGCCCTGATCAGCGGCCAGAGCTCAAAAGCAAAACCCGATCAGCCCAAACAGGAAAAGGCGGAATCGGACCAGGACAAGGAGGAATAAATGGGGTCGGAGTCGAATTTACAAATGTAAATTCG
>JAQBUI010000029.1 GCA_027624035.1 Pseudomonadota bacterium
CGCTAAGGGCTTTCATGGAAGTTCTGGCCGCACGCTGTGCCGTCCGGAAAACTTCCCGGCACGACAACGGCGTGACCGACCCGGGCCCGCTGAGGGCTCCCAGGCAGCAATGCCATCGCCGTGGGCCACCACATGTTCTCATCCAGGGAATGCTCACCCTGAGATTAGTCATCCAACGAGCCTCACTTTCCAGTAGAATCCAGGCGAAGAACCCTTCACATGGATGCGATGAAGACCTCAGGCCACAAGACCACGGTGCTGGTTGTCGATGACCATGAACTGGTCAGAACCGGCACTTCACGACTGCTGGAAGACATCCATACCCTTGAGGTCATTGGCCAGGGTGCAAGCGGTGAAGAGGCCGTGGAACAGGTCCGCACATTGAGACCGGACGTCGTCCTCATGGATGTACAGATGCCCGGCATTGGCGGCCTGGAAGCGACCCGGCAGTGCCTGATGATTGATCCGGGCGTCAGGGTCATCATTGTAACGGTGTTTGAAGAGCAGCCCCTGCCAAGCCGGGCGCTCAAGATGGGTGCGCGGGGCTACCTGACCAAGAAGGCCGACGTGGCTGAGATGGCGCTCGCCATCGAAACCGTCATGCAGAACAAACGCTACATTACCCGTGACATTGCACTCAGGCTGGATCACGTGGACAGTCAGCATACCTCACCATTTGAATCGCTGAGCCGCCGGGAAATGCAGATCGCGTTGCTGGTGATCAATGGCCAGCGGGCCACGAGCATTTCATCTACCCTGGGCCTGACCACCAAGACCATCAACAATATCCGCTATCGGGTCTTTGACAAGCTGGGAATACGAAACGACGTTGACCTCGTTAATCTTGCGAACCGACATGGCCTGCTGGATGAATGAGCTTGTCTGCCAGTGCCTTCCACCTGTCGCTCGGCCTGTCGAAAGGATCGTCCGGCTCAGGCGAGCTTAAGAACCGGTTTCAGATCTTCCATGATCGCCGTGCGAACTTCCCTGCTCGCATTCTTGTAAAACGAGATGCGATTGTAGTTCGCGGCATCGAACTTGGCCTGCTCCGGGTGTGCCTTGAGCAGGGGATGGATATTGTCTGTTTCGCCAATGAAGATGTATTTTTCAGCGCCGTCCTGCACTGCAGAAATCACGTAAACGCCCGGAATAAAATCGTTGAACTCCATGTCCCCGGTATAGGCGTTCAGCGTATATTCCTTACCAGACTGTCCCTTAAGTGTGGTTTCGCCTACTTTCGGCATGTGACTCTCCTTGGATTTGTTGCTGGCGATACTACTAACAATTGTCCGATTAGTGAACTCAGATGCGCAGCACGACTCTTACGCTGACCATCCCGGATTGATTCTGACGATCAATGGCAATCTGACGTACGCTGATGCTGTGGTTTTGCTCAAGCTGCAGTATCCAGTTCATCAGTTTCACATAGGCCACGTTCTCGAACCAGACACTGACGGCGTCGCTCCCCTCCGGCTGCAACCGGTCCGGGTTGATGCCGATCTGCCTGGACACACCGGCCACCTCGCTGATCAGGGACTGGCCTTCGGCCCTGGGCCTGGTATCGGCTGCCGCTGCCTTCGCGCGTGCTTCGCTCCCCTGCATGTGGCGCAGCAGACCCATCTGCTCATCACGTTGCTGGAGGCTGGTCTGATAGTAGCTCTGAACCGGAGACCAGATGCCGAAGTACAGGATCAACAAACCCAGAAAAAGCGCCAGCGCGATCAATGCAGCGCGCTCCCTGCGCTCCATCTGATTGAAACGCTGCCAATAGACGTTAAGCCAGTTCAACGTCCTGCTCCCGTCAATCTCACCTTGATGCTGCCACGAACGTCGCTGTCCTGCTGGGATATGGTACCAATCTCCGCATCCAGTCCGGATTGGTTAAGGCTCTGTGCGTAACTGACCAGTTGCTCCGAACGATTCGCCGTCAGTTGCAAAATAAGATCCCCCCGACTGTCATTGTAGTTGATGTTGTTTACCGTCAGGTCCGCTGCGGGAAGACCTGTCGCGGCATCCTGAAAGAGCGACAGAAATTCACTACCGCCGCCGTTCCCGGCGCCAATGTGGGCATTCCAGCGGCGACGGAGATCGCGCACATTTCGATCGTTGGGAAAGATCTGCTGGTACAGTGCCATCGCCTCCCCTTCGTACCGGGCGGCGGCGACTTCAAGGTAGATCCCCTGTCCGAGCAGCAGGGAAACGTGGATCAGAAATGTGCAGACAGCTAAAATGGCGGCCGACCGCCACACCCTGAACCTGCCGCCAGACTCCTGACGCTTCTGAAACGGGCCCTGCAACAGATCGATGCTGCCAGAGGCCGGGGCGAGCCGCGCGAGGCCCCCTGTCTGCGTCGGATGATCGTGAATGGTAATGCCTTCAATCGCCTCAAGCTGGGCAAGTTCAATGCCAAGTGCTTCCCGCTGATCAGGATGACAGTACAGATGAATCTCGCCGGAAGAGATCTGCAGCAGTTCAATGGCAAAGGCAATCTGCGATGTCGGTACCGTGAACCCCCGGTTCGGTCCGGACCGTATGTGGGCCCGGTCACCATCCACCGTTATGCCAACATCACCGGTGAAGGGGGCCAGCAGGGTGTCCGGATACAAATGCTTCGGCTGGATGCCAGCCTCACTCAGTGTCGCGAGCCACTGATGCATCAGCGCCTTGTCGACCACGCAGACATTGACCCGACCGTCGGCATCTCGTGGGCCGATCGCGAAATGACAGTCGTCCACATCTGAAGCCAGATCCTCCTCAACAATGAACGGGATTGCCTGGACGATCTGACGGTGTTGGCGGCTGGGCACGACGGCCGAGGTGACCAGGACGGATTCACCCGGCACGGCAACGATGACATCATGGTCCGGGCGGCGTCTTGCCTCGTCTGCAAAATCTGACAGATCACCAGCGGTCACGTCGTCCCCGGTTGACCATTCACATCCGGCCGGCAACAGCCTTAGCAGGTAACGCTCAGTTGACATTGGGCACCTGATGAACGCGATGACCAGCCACGCAGATCAGTGCCCGAACCCATCGCGGCCTCACCGCGATGGGATGTACCACCCTGGGCGAAACCGGCTTTGTAGGCCACTCAAACATTGGGCGTCTCCATCAGTTCGGGTTCAGGTACTGCAATGCGGCGACTGACATTGCGATAAACAACGCGCAGGACGCCAGTGGCAGTGTTTCTCTCAATCACGCTTGTGAGATATCCGTATCGATCGAGATATCGGGCACGCACCCGAACTTCGAAAAACGCGGATTGTACACCAAGACCGGCTTCTGGAACGCCCAGGCCCGCAAGATAGGGTGACTGCAGGAATTCCGTGACGGTCTCGAATCCGCCATTGCCGTCCCTGACTCCGATCAGCTGGTCCACGAGTCCCGGGGTCAGCCCCGGTGCCAGCGATTGCAGGACCGCTGCGTCTGCTGTGTTGACGTTGATTGGCGCCCCTGCAGTTGGGAGCGCACACAGGTAGGGTTCAAGCGCAGCAAAACTCTCCGCGTTCATATCGACGATCAGTCTGAGTTCGGAAATCTCGGTCATGGGCTGATTGGCTGCACGATAGGGTCGGTCGAGACCGAGATATTCATAATCCTCCGCACCCATTTGGTTGACGGCGCCATCGGCATCAATCCAGTCCACAAGCCGGTCAAGATAGGACGCATCCAGGCCAACCACCGCGAGCAGCGCCGCGAACCGGGCCCGCGAGACCTGCCCAACCGGGCCGGCCGCCAGCAGCGAATTGATGTTCAGGCGGCTGTGCAGATCGATGATCTGGATATTGACCTCGCCATCTTCGAACTCGAACAGCATGTTGGGCGCCGCCCATTTTTCTGTCAGGTAATCGACAGGGCCGGTATCCGCCAGGTCCTGCCACAGGATCTGCCGCGCGAGTTCCTCCCCACCCAGGGCATACTGACTGGCCTGACTCATCTGCAGACCATTGCGGACCTGGTGGATGATCAGGTTCTGATGCCGAATCATGGATACCGAGAGCACTGTTGCGATGACCACCACCAGCAAGATGGAGATGAGCGCAATACCTCGCTGTTCACCACGCCTGCCTTGACCCATTATCATTCGGAATCACTCGCGAGATCCAGGGCATCATCCTCACCGGGGTCATCGTCGGAACCGGAGTCATCGTCGGAATCGGAGTCTTCGTCGTCCGCTTCGTTTTCGTCAGGTCCTTCGCCGCCGCTGACATCACCAGCCCCATCGGTCGCCTCTACCAGCGAGTAGATTCGTGTGAATGTACCCATCGAACCCGTCTCCAGCAGAATCTCAACGCCCGCCGGTGCAAACTGACTGGTGTCCTCGAAGCCGGGCCACAGATCGACCCGCTCATCCTCGGGATCAATCAACTGCACGCGGAAGTCACGCACGTCGTGGGCAAGCCTCTGCACCACCGGCTCGCTGTCTTCAGCACGATCGAGTACCAGCCAGAATACCCGTTCCAGGGTGTCATCATTCAACCGGTACAGGACCCGCTGCAGGTCACTGCGAGGCAAGCCAAGGGGATTGTTCCAGCCTGTTCTCGTGAACTCCATGGCGATCTGCTCATCCCCGCCGATGATCATGGGCGGGCGAGGTTCCCCGTATTCATCCCGAATGCTTCGATACACGAGCTGGCTCACGTCCCTTTCGATCACACCCAGTGCACGAACCACCTCGGTGAAGGCCTCGTTGGTCGTTCTGACTTTGACCTGGGTGGCGATAACCGAACCCAGCATCTGGTGCGCACTGAGGCCGATGATGGCGAATATGGAGATCGCGACCAGGACCTCCAGCAGCGTAAAGCCGCTCCCGGGGTGGTGGTCCTGATTGCGTTCACTGGCTTGTGCCAGACGGGAGTGGCGCATCAGTATCGTCCCAGAAAGCCAGTCAGGTCGGCCAGTACCACATCGGGAGATTGCTCATCACGGACCGAAACCTCGATCCGGCGGACGAGGTCATTTTCAGTCGGGGAGATGTCCACCTCGATCTGCCATTCCCGGTCTGCCATCATGAGGGTCGTTCGATTGAGACCGCTCGACGGGAATGTCAGTTCAGTTCTCTCGACCATGCGCAGGCGCTGGATCTCATTCTCTGCAATCCACTGGGCAACCGCACGATCCTTGAGTTGTCTTGACTGGCTGACAGAGGTCGCCGCATTACGCAGCAGCGTGGTGGCAACGATCGCGAACACCGCCAGCGCTACCATGATCTCAATGAGGGTAAACCCTGATCGCCTATTCGTTCGGTTCACTGGCCCACTCCAAATCGCCGTATCCGTCCGTTGCCAATTGACGGGACAGGTCTGACCCGCCGCGCTGTTCCAGACGAATCTGCAGGGGCGTCATCTCACCGCTGGACAGAATCAGCACCGGTGGGGAGGCTTCATCACCAAGCGTCATGTCTTCACCCTCAAGGGTCATCGAAACCCGGATGGAGACTGGCAGTAATCGCTCATCAAACGGCTTCTCCTCGATGATGTGCCAGACCTGACGGGCCTCATCGAATCGATAGAAACTGTACGCAAATCGAGGCTCAGGCCCGGTCGGCACCAGCTTGAAGCCGAGTTCACTCGATTGCATGCTGGCCTCCCGGCGTGCCAGGTCCAGAGTGGCCTTAAGCCGTTCCGCCTCGTACTGGAAATCGTCAGTGCGGGTGAAATCCGGCAAATTGATCACCGCGAGGCCAGTCATCAACGAGATGATAAACATCACCACCAGCACCTCGATGAGCGTGAACCCCGGGTCGCATCTGCCGGGCCGGACAGCAGGTCGACCAGCGTGCCCGGGCGCGAGTTCCCGTTCGGGCATGAACCCCACGGCTACACCTGAACGTCCGGAACGCGCCAACTTCCTGGCGCTCCGCGATCGCCTAAAGTTCCGATAGATAGATGTCCGCATCCACGCCTTCACCGCCCTCCTTACGGTCCGCACCGTAAGAATAAATCTCCATGGAGCGCTCCTCGCTGAAGTACAGATAAGGTTCATCCCAGGGATCCCGGGGCAACTTCTTGAGATAGCCATCGGGGCTCCAGCGTCGGGGCTCCGGGTAGCCGGATGGTTCCGAGACCAGGGCCTCCAGGCCCTGGTCTGTGCTCGGATACACGCCATTGTCCAGACGGTACAATTCAAGAGCATTGGCGATACTCTGAATGTCGGCCCTCGCTGCGGTTGCCCGCGCTTCGTCCGGTCGACCAATGATATTCGGGACGATGAGGGCACCCAGAATGCCGAGGATCACTACGACCACCATCACTTCGACCAGGGTGAATCCGCGCATGCTGGCGCGTGTTCTGATACACATCGATTGTTCCTTTGCTATGCGGGTCATACGACCAGTTGGTTCAAATTAATGATTGGCAGGAGGATTGCCATCACAATCGTAAATACTGCTCCCCCCATGATGATCAGCATCATTGGGCCAAACAGACTGAGCAGGACACCCATGAGCATCTCCACATCCTGTTGCATATAGACGGCTACTTTGCCCAGCATGTCATCGAGTTCCCCACTGGATTCACCACTCGCCACCATGTGGAGCAACATGGGCGGAAAATACCCGCTTTTCTCCAGCGCCGCGTTCAATGTCGAACCCTCGCTGACTCTGACTCTGGCCTCCTCCACCTTCTGCTTCAACCATGAATTGGATACGACTTCGCCTGCAATCCTGAGCGCATCAACCAGAGGAACTCCGCTGGATGACAGAATGGCGAGCGTGCTGGCAAACTGGGAGACATTGACGCCACGGCTCAACTTTGCGACCAGCGGCAGATGCAGCACCCGCCTGTCCCAGGACAGACGTACCGAGGGAATCCGCAACAACCGTCGTAGCCCGAATACCAGTGCCACCAGGGCAAGCAGCACGTAAACGCCCCAGGCCACCACAAAATCGCTCATGGCGATGATCATCACGGTCAGCGGTGGCAAGGCTTGCCCGGTATCGGCGAACACCTCCACGATATCAGGCACCACATAGCCAAGTAACCCGGCCAGAATGCCCAGGGTCAGCACAAACAGAATGACCGGATAGACCAGCGCCTGCTGAATCCTGGACCTCGACATCTGCTGGGACTCGGTAAATTCTGCGAGCCGGTTCAAAACCAGGTCCAGATGCCCTGCAGATTCGCCAGCCGCAACCGTCGCCCGATACAGGTCCGGAAAGGCGCTCGGATACTCTGCAAAGCTGTTGGCGAGAGAATAACCCTCCATTACCCTGGACCGGATGGCCGACAACATCTTCTGGGTCCGAAGGCTGTCGGTCTGCCTCGAAACCGCCAGCAATGCTTCTTCAATCGGCAGACCCGCACCAATCAGCGTCGCAAGCTGACGGGTGACCAGGGCTCGCTCGGCCACGGAAAGTGATGGTTTGAACCAGTTGAACTCTTGGGTGGACGAACTGCGTTCGTGGGTCACCTCTACCGACAGAGGCGCGAGCCCTCGATCACGCAGGATCTGGCGAGCCTGTCTACCGCTGTCGGCCTCCAGAACACCCCTGGTTTCACGACCCCGGTCGCTGAGCGCGATGTACTCAAACGACGCCAATCCTAGCGCTCCTCAACCGAAGTGGACATCAATCGGCATGCTTTCACGGGCCCGGGACCAGAGGCAAGCTGCAACGGGCAGGCCCTGGAACCGCGCGGACATTCTGCCATTAGATAATTACCGGAACGGACACTGGTCAGATTGTGCACTAGTCTTCCATCGTCACGCGGAGCACTTCGTCAATGGTTGTCCTGCCGGCCAGCACCTTGCTGCGGCCGTCATCGCGGATCCCGGTGGTCATCGACCTCGCGTGAGCTTCCATGTCCATCTCCGAGGCGTTGGTATGGATCATCCGGCGCAATTCATCATCGATGGTCACCACCTCGTAGATGCCCATACGTCCGCGGTAGCCTTCTCTGGCACATTTGTCGCAGCCCTTTGGTCTGTAGATGGTCGGCGAAGTTCCGGCCTCGGCCTTCAGGAACTGGCGCTCGTATTCGTCCGGTTCGTGAGGCTCGCGGCAGTCCGGGCACAGCGTTCGAACCAGACGCTGCGCCACCAGACCCACGATGCTGTTACTCAGCAGATAGGGTTGCACACCCATGTTCGCCAGTCGTGTCAGCGCACCGATGGCCGTGTTCGTGTGGATGGTGGAAAGCACAAGGTGCCCGGTCAGACTGGCCTGAACAGAGATATCGGCGGTCTCGTAGTCACGAATCTCGCCGACCATCACGACATCGGGGTCCTGTCTCAGAATGGCGCGCAACCCTCTGGCGAAAGTCATTTCCGCCTTCAGATTCACCTGGGTCTGGCCGACCCCCTCAACGTCATATTCAATGGGATCTTCCACTGTCAGGATATTACGGGACCGGTCATTCAATTGATCCAGGCAGGCGTACAGGGTAGTCGATTTGCCGGAACCGGTCGGGCCTGTAACCAGAATGATGCCGTGTGGCTTCTTCACCAGGTTGCGCATCGAGGTGATGTCGTGGTCGCTCATTCCGAGATGGGTCAAATCGCGCCTGCCTTCCTGTTTATCCAGCAATCGCATGACCACCCTCTCACCGTTGCTGGCCGGAATGGTCGACACCCGAACATCCACATCTTTGCCGCCGACCAGCACGGAGATCCTTCCGTCCTGGGGCAGCCGCTTCTCCGCAATGTTCAGTTTCGCCATGACCTTGATGCGCGATACCAGCAGCGGCGCAAGTGCCCGGCGAGGGCTCACCACCTCCCGCAGCACGCCATCTACTCGAAACCGGACGACCAGACGAGTCTCGTAGGTCTCGACATGGATGTCTGACGCATCCACCTTGATAGCCTCGGTCAGCAGGCTGTTGATGAGCCTGATGATGGGCGCGTCATCCTCTTGTTCCAGAAGGTCTCCGGACTCCGGCAATGAATCCACGAGCCGACCAAGGTCCATATCCTCGCCGAGGTCCTGGATCATCTGCATCGCTTCATCGCTGTCGTTCTGGTAGCCCTCGGACAACTGCTGATTGAACGTTGCTTCATCCACCTGACGGAAATCAAGCGGCCCGCGCTGGCCGGTATAGCGTTGCACCTCGGCCAGCACCAGCGGCGACAGGCCATGGCGAAACAACACCGATGGCCCTTTGTCCGTCATCGAGAGCAGCACACCATTTCGTTTGGCATAGCCAAACGGCAGTCTCTTCAAGGGTTCCAAACGATCCTCACAATTAAAGTTACATCTAGAATATTACACTAACTATCTAATTTAAATCGTATATTTTATTGACCAGCTACAATCGACAAGCTTTCATGCAAGTACTTTCATGTCAGTACAGTTGTATGGCTTGCCGAGACCGACCAGCACGACTACCGCGCACCGGATACAGGCACGAACGGACACGCTCAAGGCTTTCATGGAAGTTCCGGTCCTGTACCGTACGAGTCCGGGATGTTTCCAGCATGACTGCGACGTGCCTCACACGGGCCACGCCCATGACTGTCAGGTAAACGCCCGAACACCATTTCGGGGTTTGCCGGCCCAGCCCATGAATGAACCGGTCATCCAATGTCTGATTCCACGGGAATTGTAACACTTCATTAATGGTTCATTCCGCCTTACGATAGAGACCGTTACGACCCGTCCGTGGCGCTCCCGGTACTTCCCGGTGACATTCGTGTGGCGTTCCCGTGGTATGGTCCATTTCAGAAAGTAGTGAACTTGTCTGCCTATGAAACTCAGTGATGTCGACCTGAACCTCTTTGTGGTCTTTGACGCCATTTACACCGAAGGCAATCTGACCCGTGCCGGTGAAATCATCGGCATCACCCAACCAGCAGTCTCCAATTCCCTGTCCAGGTTGCGGTCCCTGTTCAATGACCCATTGTTCGTTCGTACCGCGGACGGAATGGTGCCAACCCCCATCGCCCAGAACATCATTGGTCCTGTCCGGCAGTCACTCGGGCTGATTCGTTCCAGCATTCAGGAGAGCGACTCGTTCAATCCGCTTTCGTCTGAAAAACGATTTCGGGTCAGCATGACCGATCTGACCCAGGCCATCATGCTGCCGTGGTTGTTCAGCAGGATTAAGCGCACTGCGCCAATGATCTCGATCGACAGCTACCAGGTACACCGCCGGGACATGAACATCGAACTGGCATCAGGGAATCTGGACCTCGCCATCGACATACCGCTGACGCCCGACCCCCAGATCAAACAGGCACCGCTATTTTCCCATCCCTATGTCGTCGTGGTGCGTCGGGATCATCCGCTCGTGCATGAAGACATGAGCATCGAGACCTATCTCGACCTGAATCACATCCACATTTCCAGTCGGCGGGGCGGACTCGGGCACGTGGACCTCAGCCTTGGCAAGATGGGGCGCAAGCGAAACATCGTGCTGCGAACCCAGCACTATCTGTCGACACCGGAACTGGTATCAAGGACCGACCTGGCGTTGACCGTACCGAGCATCTATGGGGACTTTCTGGTCAATAATGCGCCTGTACAATACAAGACTCTTCCGTTTGAGGTTCCTCACCTCGAGACCCACCTGTACTGGCATGACAGCACCGACCGGGACCAGGCCAACCAGTGGATCAGGGAGCTCATTCTAACGTTGTCAGTAAGACTCAAAGAGCGTGCACTGGAACAACGAGGGCAGTCACCGGACGGGAGTTCACAGGCTGATTCAAAGGGAGATCTATAATGAATTTCATCGGTAGCCATATTCTGTCGGTTACCCAGTTCGACCGGGCGGCGATAGATCGGGTGTTCGAGGTCGCAGACCGTATGTCGCCCTATGCCAATCGCCAGAAGGTGACGCGGGTACTGGAGGGCTGCATTCTTGGCAATATGTTCTTTGAGCCAAGCACCCGCACCCGGGTCAGTTTCGGTTGTGCATTCAACCTTCTGGGGGGTGAAGTCCGGGAAACCACGGAGATCAAGACCTCTGCACTTGCCAAGGGTGAGTCGTTCTACGACACCGCGCGGGTACTATCCGGGTACAGTGATGTGATCGTCATGCGCCACAGGATTGAAGGCTCGGTCGATGAGTTCGCCAGCGCCAGTCGCGTCCCGGTCCTGAACGGCGGTGATGGGTCCAACGAACATCCAAGCCAGGCCCTCTTGGACCTTTATACCATCAAAAAGGAGCTTGCCGGGCATGGCAAGAGCATTGACGGGCTGCGTATCGCCTTGATTGGCGACCTGCGCAACGGCCGGGCGGTGCACAGCCTGTGTCGGCTCCTTGGCCTCTACCAGGACGTCCACTTTACGCTTATTTCACCGCCGGAACTGAGCCTTGGGCCGGAGTACATCGCTGGGCTACAGGCCGCAGGACACGAGGTTGTACGCTCCGAAAAGATGCACGCTGGCATCAGTCATGCCGATATTCTGTACGTCACCCGGACCCAGGAGGAACGCTTCCCATCCCAGGCCGAAGCTGACCGCTACAAGGGGCTGTTTCGGCTCAACCAGTCGATCTACACTGAATACTGTGAACCTAACACCGTGATCATGCATCCCCTGCCCCGTGATTCCCGGGACAACGCCAATGAACTGGACAACGACCTGAACGAGAATCCCAATCTCGCCATCTTCCGGCAGACCGATAACGGCGTGTTGATTCGGATGGCACTGTTCGCCCTGATCCTGGATGTTGCCGATCAGGTGGACGACACGGCCCGGGACGTCAACTGGTATACTGCAAAACGATTCTGATTTGGGTCAAACGATGGAAAGCTCACCGTGAACCGCCGGTTCATTCTTGACTGTGATCCCGGCCACGATGACGCGGTGGCACTGCTGACCGCTGCCCGTTTCCTCGACGTCATTGGCATCACCACGGTATTCGGTAACTCGAATGTGACCAATACCACCCGCAATGCACTCGCGCTCTGCGAGGCTGCCGGGCTCGACATCGCGGTACATCCCGGCAGCGACCGGCCCATCGCCGTCGATGCCGCCGTGCACTCTGCCCAGAGCATTCATGGCCAATCCGGACTGGACGGTGCAGCGCTGCCGCCGCCGACGCGCAAGCCTCACGATCAGGATGCAGTCAATTTCATCATTGAATCGGCGCTGCAGGAAACCGACCTCACCATCATCGCGGTCGCACCCCTGACCAACCTTGCCCGGGCGATCACCAGGGCCCCGCAGATTGTCAATCGTATCAGTGAAATTTCAATCATGGGCGGGTCTACGACCTTCGGTAACGTCACTGCCGCGGCGGAATTCAATATCTTCGCTGACCCGGAAGCAGCCGCCGTGGTGTTCGCAAGCAAGATCCCGAAACGGATGGTCGGACTGAATGTCACGACCACGTTTGGTATCGCGAGCGAACACATCGCCAGACTGAGAACATCTGGCCAGTTGTTGGCACAGGAAATCGCCGGTGCACTCGATTATTACCTCGGGCGACAAAGCGCACACTATCAGCGTCAATTCGCCCCGATGCATGATGTCTGTGCAGTCATACCGTACTCACATCCATCGCTGATCGAATACCAGGACCTGCATGTCGCCGTGGAGTGCCAGGGCACCCTGACTCGAGGCCAGACGGTATGCGATCAACGGGGCATGCGTAGAGATGACTCTGCCGCGCCGGGGGCCAGCAGTACCGCAGTCGCCATGACGGCCCAGGGTGACGCCATTGTCGAGGTGGTCATGGACAGCCTGTTGTACTATCCATAGTAAACACAAAGACATAGAGACACCTATAGCGGCGAGCAGGTTTCGCTCATTCACCAAGGGAGAGATGACACATGATTTATGACAACGTCCTGCAGACCATCGGCAACACGCCAGTGGTCCGGATCAACAAACTGGCACCGGAAGGCAAACACATCTACGCGAAACTGGAGGCCTTCAACCCGCTGGCCTCGGTCAAGGATCGCCTGGCGATCGCCATCATTGAAGATGCCGAACGACGCGGGGCCATCGAGCCCGGGCAAACCGTTGTGGAGGCCACATCAGGCAATACCGGTATCGCACTGGCCATGGTGTGTGCGGTCAAGGGATATCCGTTTGTTGCCACCATGGCGGAGTCTTTCTCTGTTGAGCGACGCAAGATCATGAAGGCACTCGGCGCCAGGGTCATTCTCACACCGGCTGCAGAACGCGGTTCCGGCATGGTCCGGAAGGCAGAAGAACTGGCTGCGGCCCATGGCTGGTTTCTGGCCAGTCAATTCGAGAATCTGGCCAACCCGGCGTATCACCGCAATACCACCGGGCCCGAGATTCTGAGAGACTTCGCCGGCAGGGACCTGACGCATTTTGTCAGCGGCTGGGGGACCGGGGGCACCATTACCGGCGCCGGACAAATGATCAAACTCGCCCGACCGGAGGTCAAGGTGATCTGCGCCGAGCCCGTCAACGCGTCGCTGTTGTCTGGCAAGGAATGGTCGCCTCACAAGATCCAGGGCTGGACACCGGACTTTCTACCGGGTGTGCTGGACAAGAATATCTCTGATGACATTATCGGGATCTCGGATGATGAGGCCATCAGTACGGCTCAGGCTCTGGCCAGGGAGGAAGGTATTTTCTGCGGGATCTCTTCCGGCGCAACCATGTGTGCCGCTCTGAAGGTCGCCAGTTCTGCCCCGGCCGGGAGTACCTTCTGTGTCATGTTACCGGATACCGGAGAACGCTATCTGTCCACACCGCTGTTCGAGAACATTTCACCAGACTCGGATGACGCCTGGCTCGACACCCTGTAACTGGTCGAGATGGGATCTAAAAAAAGGGAGCCATTCGGCTCCCTTTTTTCATACTGATGATGCGACTGCCGGTTACTTCAACAGCGCGTCGAATTCCGGGACGGCCTTGAACAGGTCAGCAACCAGTCCGTAGTCTGCCACCTGAAAGATCGGCGCATCCTCATCCTTGTTGATGGCCACAATGACCTTGCTGTCTTTCATGCCAGCCAGATGCTGAATGGCACCACTGATCCCGACCGCGATATACAGGTCCGGGGCGACGATCTTGCCCGTTTGCCCGACCTGCATGTCATTGGGAACAAAGCCTGCATCCACAGCAGCACGGGACGCACCCATCGCAGCCCCGAGTTTGTCGGCAACAGATTCGAGAATCTTGAAATTCTCACCGTTCTGCATACCGCGACCACCTGAGATAATGATGCTCGCTGAGGTGAGTTCCGGCCGTTCCAGCTTGACAATTTCATCACGGTCCCAGGTGGTGAGACCGGTGTCCTTGACGACATCCACGCTCTCGATACTGGCACTGCCACCTTCTGCGGCGACCGGATCGAACGCCGTTCCCCGTACGGTGAGCACCTTGATCGCATCGGAGGACTGCACGGTCGCGATGGCATTACCAGCGTAGATCGGCCGTTCAAACGTATCCTCACTAACGACGGCACTGATATCAGAAATCTGTGCGACATCCAGCAGTGCGGCAACCCGGGGCATGAAGTTCTTGCCCGATGTCGTGGTGACGGTCAGGATGTGGCTGTAGCTGCTGCCGAGCTCTGCCACCAGCTCTCCCAGGTTCTCGGCAAGAGCATGGGCATAGACGTCATGATCTGCCACCAGCACCCGGGCAACACCCTCTGCCTTGCTCGCTGCCTCGGCGGCGCCACTACAGTCTTTGCCTGCAACGAGCACGTCAATGTCACCACCAATCGCCTTAGCGGCCGCGATCGCGACCAGGGTTGGCGGTTTGATTGAATCGTTATCGTGTTCTGCAACAACTAGAGTACTCATGGGATCACCTTTGCTTGATTTCTGAGTTTGTCGACCAGCTCTTCGACACTGTCAACAATGATGCCTGGCTCGCGTGCTGCTGGCGGTACGACTTTGAGCGTCTTGACCCGGGGGGCCACCTCTACGCCGAGTTCCTCTGGGGTGTATTTGTCGACCGGCTTTTTCTTGGCCTTCATAATGTTGGGTAAGGAAGCGTACCGCGGCTCATTGAGCCGGAGGTCGGTAGTGATGATCGCCGGCAGCTTGACTGTGATGGTCTCCAGACCACCATCAATCTCGCGAGTCACCGTGGCGCTTCCGTCACCAATTTCGACGTTGTTGGCGAAGGTTGCCTGGGCGTACCCGGCGAGTGCGGCCAGCATCTGGCCCGTCTGACTGTTGTCGCCGTCGATGGCCTGTTTCCCAAGAATGATCAGTTCCGGAGATTCCTTGTCCACCAGTGCCTTCAGGACCTTGGCAATTGCCAGCGGCTGCATGTCCTCATTGGTCTCAACCAGAATGCCGCGGTCGGCGCCCAGCGCCAGCGCCGTTCTGATCTGCTCCTGGCAGGCGGTTGGGCCGATGGAAACGACGATGACTTCTTCTGCGCTACCGGCCTCTTTTAGTCGAACGGCTTCCTCAATGGCGATCTCGTCAAACGGATTGACGGACATCTTGACATTGTTGAGATCTACTCCGGAATGGTCGCTGAGCACGCGAACATTCACGTTGTAGTCAACAACGCGCTTGGCGGTGACAAGAACTTTCATGTAAATCCTCTGCTGGTTGCTTGTGTCGGGGGAATGGCCGAACCCAGGGCGGGATGTCAACTGCCGGCCGCTTCAAAAAACGCGAGTATTCTGCCGTTTCTTGCCTGCAGAATCAATAGCACTGTGGTCACAGGGTCAGTCTAAGTGCTGAATTTTCAAGGGTTTTGCCGGGTGTCGATTTATTGTCGGCCACCGCAGACGATGATTTCCCATCCCACTGGGCTTCCCCTACAATACGGCATTTGGCGTAGGAAGGAGTGTCTGGGATGGAGCGGGAATCCATGGAGTTCGACATGGTGGTCGTTGGCGGTGGTCCTGCGGGTCTTGCAGCGGCCATCAGATTTGCACAGCTTGGCACCGCTGCCGGGGATGAACCTTCCGTCTGCCTGGTGGAGAAGGGTTCTGAAATTGGCGCCCACATCCTCTCTGGGGCCGTGTTTGAAACCCGCGCACTTGACGAGTTGATCCCCGACTGGAAGGACCTTGGCGCACCGGTCAATAATCCCGTCACCGAGGATGACGTCTACTATCTCGTGGATGACCATCAGGGCATGCGAATTCCACCACTGCTGGTCCCGAAAGCACTGCACAATGACGGCAATCACGCCATCAGCCTCGCGAATCTGTGTCGCTGGCTGGGCCAGCAGGCCGAGGAACTGGGAGTCATGCTGTTTCCGGGCTTTGCTGCCAGTGAAGTTCTGTATCACGATGACGGGTCTATCAAGGGAGTGGCCACCGGAGACATGGGTGTCGGCGCCGACGGCCAGCAAAAGTCCACCTTCCAGCCTGGATACGAACTGCATGCCAAATACACGGTGTTCGCCGAAGGCTGTCGTGGTCATCTCGGCAAACAACTCATGGACAAGTTCAATCTGCGGGCTGATGCAGACACCCAGCACTACGGCATCGGATTCAAGGAAGTCTGGGACGTAGACCCGGACAAGCACGTGCCCGGCAAGGTGGTTCATACCATCGGCTGGCCACTTGGTCATTTTCCCGGCGGGACCGGTGGCGGCTCGTACCTCTATCATCTCGAGAACAACCAGGTGACGGTGGGCCTGATCATTGACCTCGGCTACAAGAATCCCCACATGAGTCCGTTTGATGAATTTCAACGCTTCAAGCAGCACAAGTTCATCCGCCAGACGCTCGAAGGAGGTAAACGGGTTTCCTATGGTGCGCGGGCAGTGATCAAGGGCGGCTATCAGGCCGTTCCCAGGCTGACCATGCCTGGTGGTTTACTGGTCGGAGATGACGCAGGCTTTCTCAACAACCTGAAACAGAAGGGCTCTCACACCGCCATGAAGTCCGGGATGTTGGCGGCGGAGGCCGTCTTCGAAGCCCTCAAGAGTGGTGCTGCCGGTGGCACAGAGCTGACCAGCTATACCGAACTGTACAAGAACTCGTGGATCCATGAGGAACTCTACCGGGCCCGAAACACCATGCCACTGCAGCACAAGCTGGGCTTGTTTCTGGGTTCCGCAATGATCTGGATCGACCAGTACATCTTTCAGGGACACCTGCCGTTCACACTCAAGGACTCGAAGGCCGATCATGAACAGCTGCAGTTGGCCAGTAAGGCCGAAAAGCCCGACTATCCCAAACCCGATGGGGTGATCAGCTTCGACAAACTCTCATCAGTCTTTCTGACCAGTACGTCCCATGAGGAAGACCAGCCATGCCATCTGCAACTGAGTGATCCCAACATTCCGATTCACTCCAACCTGCCCCTGTATGACGAACCGGCACAGCGTTACTGCCCGGCCGGGGTATACGAGGTGATCGAGCAGCAGGATGGCTCAAAGCAATTCCAGATCAATGCCCAGAACTGCATTCACTGCAAGACCTGCGATATCAAGGACCCTGCCCAGAACATCAACTGGGTAGTCCCGGAGGGTGCCGGCGGGCCCAATTACGGCAACATGTAGACACGCTGCAGAACGGTTCCCGGCGGCGAGCTGTTTTGCAGCCGCGTGCTCGGTATCTGTATCGTCTACAAATAATGCGGTTCGATATCCAGTTCAGCCATGAAAGCCGCAAGGCGATCGGGGTCCCGGTCCTCTCCGAGAATCATGCCCTGGTCCACAAACTCATCGAACTGCCTCACGATCAGAAACACGACGTCATCAAACAGCAGATGGGTATGTTCGACCATGTCTCCCCGGTCCTCAAATGTCCCCCTGACGGCAGGCAGGCCGCGGTCAGCGAGTTCTCCGGACCGGGTGTAGCGAAACGTCGTCAGTGGCCACCGGATGCGATCTGCATCCACCTGATGACTGCGCAAGTGGCTTACCGAGCCACACCGCTCGCTGGCGGCTACACCACGCAGATCAAGCGCATACTCCTCAAGGTCCTGGTCCCGGATAAAGAAATCAGGGCCATCCGGGCCAACAATGGGGACATCCAGAAATACCAGCGACTGGAAATACCAGTAGCCCTGCGCAGGAGTCAGGTCGACATTGTGGCCGTATTCGCCGACAACGCCCTTTTGCCAGCTGAGGACCGCTTCTCGGGACAGCGCGCCATCCAGAAGCTGCCCGATTACCTCAAGCAATACATCCCGGGTGGGTGGCTTGACGAGCAGCATCAGGAACTCCCCAGAACAAAAAACGTTCCACCACTCCAGACACCGAGCGATGAGTCCCGCTCTACGATCAGATCAGCCATCTGATAATAGACCGGCCGTGACAGCCTGGCATCCAGTTGATCCCGCACCATCACGTATGGCGAAGGCTCTCCCGTTCGGGCGTCTGTTTCGAGACGGATCGGATGGTCCGCACTTGCGGTGACCTCCTCTGCCATGTTGGTAGTGAAAGTCAGGCGCTGGTCTTCGTCCTCACCTTCGACATGAAGCAGAATCGCCATGAAAGGGGCATCCTTGACTGTGATCCGACACTTTTCCACTGGCGTGACCAGATAGAACTGACCATCTGCCTCCCTTCGGAGCACCGTAGAAAACAGGTGAACCAGGCGCTGCCTCAAAATGGGTGTACCGAGGTAAGTCCAGCTACCATCAGCCTCGATCGTCATGTCGATGTCTTTGACGTTTTCCGGATTCCACAGATGGATAGGTGGCCTGCCCTTGTCCTTGACCTTGTCAAGTTCTGCAAGCAGCGAATAAGGGGCGGATTCAGTCATCAGAATCTGACGATTTCTGTCTTGATGTCCTGCAGATCCAGTACACCGATGGCGTTGAGGCCCTCCATATGCCCGGCACATTCACCCGGATTGAAAGTGAGCCTCGAACCTTCATAGTCTCTGGTCAGGCGGTGTGTATGGCCATGCAGCACCACGTCAAAAGGTTCAAGATCAATGGCATCCAGCTCGAGCGGGTCATGCACCACCACCATGGACCGGCAGGCCCATTCCAGAGTCAATGGAGGCTCAACAAAGTGAAACCCATGTCTTGTCACTGCCTCCGTGAGACTGTCGCGTTCCAGGTCATTGTTGCCGTAGACTCCGAACATCGGCATCTTCAGATGAGCAAAAACGTCCAGGGTCTTCGCCTGGGTAATGTCACCCGTGTGTACCACACGGGTGACCTTCAGTTGGTTGAACAGTTTCACAATCTGCCGACAATTTGCCAGATGATTATGAGTATCAGAAACGACGCCGATTCGCATACAGGGATGGTGCGAACCCGAACAACGCATCGGACCAAAAGGCCCGATGCGCACATTCAGGAACGAATCCTAGGCGGCTCGTTCCAGAATGTGGATGGCGCACGCGCTGCCCAGACCAATGACATGGGTCATGCCGAATCGGGCACCCTGAACCTGGCGTTTGTCGGCTTCTCCGCGAAGATGGGTGCTGACCTCATAGATGTTGGCGATGCCCGTGGCCCCAAGCGGATGGCCTTTCGACAGAAGACCACCGGAGACATTCACCGGAATACGTCCGCCCAGGGCCACATCTCCATTGTCAATTAGGCGGCCCGCTTCACCATCTGCACACAGGCCAAGATTCTCGTAGTGCAGAATCTCCGCCGTCGCAAAACAGTCATGGAGTTCGACGAGATTGATATCCTCCGGCCCGACACCAGCCATCTCGTAGGCCTGCTTCACGGCCTGACGGGTGACTGCATTGACGTCAGGCATGACGAGATCGCGATCAGAGAACGGGTCGCTGGTCAGGACCGAGGCCCGCACCTTGACGGCCCGCCCCATACCGAGTTCTTTCGCCTTCTTTTCGCTGACCAGTACCGCCGCAGCCGAACCATCCACATTAACCGAACACATCAGCTTGGTATTTGGATACGAGATCATCTCCGCGTTCATCACCGTCTCAAGGGGCGTCTCAATCTGATACATCGCCTTGGGGTTCATGGTTGAATGGTGATGGTTCTTGACCGACACCTTTGCAAACTGCTCGAAGGTCGTGCCGTGATTGCGCGCATGTTCCATGCCGGCCTCGGCAAACACCGACGGCATGGTACCGGACCCAAGCAGGCCCTCCTTCGAGATGCCGGCACCGCCGCCGCCGCCACCGAGGAGCCCCTTGCCCATCTGCTCGACACCTACCGCCAGTACCACGTCAAATACGCCCGCCTTGATAGACATCCATGCTTCGCGAAAAGCGGTGGCACCGGTCGCACAGGCATTGGCACAGTTGACCACGCCAATACCCGTCTGCCCGATCTCCTGAAGAATTCTCTGGCCGACCATGCCATTGGCCTGACCCAGGTTTCCACAATACAGCGCCTGCATGTCCTGGATCGTTAGTCCGGCATCGTCCAGCGCCATGAGCGCTGCCTGGGCACCTAACTGGGGAACCGTCTTCTCAGGGAATCGACCGAACTTGATCATATCGACGCCCATTATGTATACATCACTCATGAGTCTCTCCTTGGGTTTCAGCCATCAAGCTGCTGGCTGGAAAAAATAACTGATATAGCTGTTACCATCACGGTCCTTGCGGCCGAGCGCATCTTTAAACACCACCTCTACCGGCATGTCGAATGAAATGGCCTCCGGTTTGGGGTCCACGTTGATCAGGTTGCCCTTCACCGTCCCGCCACCATCGAGGTCAACAATGGCCGAGACATACGGTACTTCAACGCCGGGAAAACTGCGGTGCACAATGCAGTAAGAATACAACTTGCCCTGGTTACTCATTCGGAATGCCTTGAGTTTACCCCGGGCCCCGCACTTTGAGCAGTTTTCTCTTTCGCCCAGGAAGACCGCCTGACACGACTGACATCGCTGGCCCTCAAGATAGGGGTCATCGGATGCTGCGCCCTTCAGCCATCCAACTACCGGTAACGGTCCTGATGATTCTGCCATGTCCACCTCAATGCTGAAAAAAGACCACCAGATTAAACCCGTTGCCCCTGCCTGTTCAAGGCATGTTCAGGGCACCCGGGTCACCGCGACCGGTACAGGCGGAACCGGGCCGCCATACTGCGTTGGTATAAACGCAATGACCGCCAGCAGCCCCGACAGACCGCCGAGCATGAAGGACCCGACATAGTTCCCGGTCAGGCCATAGGCGAACCCCATCACCGCTGGCCCCGCAGCGAGCCCAAGCATCGAAAACAAGGTCGACCAGGAGTAAATCCTTGCATAGTGGTCCAGCCCGTAGATCTCCGCGATCAACAGGGACTGCAGCATCAGCAGGTTGCCCACGGTAAGACCAAACAGCGCCAGCCCGGCCATCAGCAAGACCGGCGGACCCAGCGCCATTGCGAACAGTGCCGCAGACTGGGCGACAATCATTCCCAGGGTGAAGCCACGGGTCGAAAAACGATTCAGGATCAGACCACCACCGAGTCGTCCGACGATGGCAAAGAAAGGCATCACAGCGAGGGCGTAAATCGCCATGTCCGCGCTCATCCGCTCGTTGATCAGGCCATACTGATGGGTGATGCCACCCACCTGGGCGAACATGATGAAGATGTAAGCAACGCTGAGCGACCAGAAGTACCGATGTCTTAAGGCCGCCCCGAGACCAATAGACGCCTCAACGACAACTGATCCGGGTCGTTCACCTGTTGGTGTGCGCAGCACCCACCAGCAGATCGGCAGGATGCCAAGAACATAGGCGAGACCCATCCAGGGTGTGGCATAAGCGACCCCATAACGCTCGATAAAGGCCGCGCAAATCGGCGTGATGACCACCCCGCCAACAGGCAGTCCAGTCGATGCGATTGCAAGCGCGGTCGCCCTTCTGTCCCGGAACCAGCGGGCGATCAGGGTGCTGGCAGGCAACAGGCCAGAGGCGCAGAAGCCGAGACCAAACACCACATAGATCCCGTAGAGTTGCCACTCGGTCCTGGCCTGACCCACCGGACCAAGGGCAATGGCCCCGACGATCGCCCCGCCGCCGATCACCAGTCTGATGTCCAGGCGGTCCAGCAGCATCGCAACCAGCGGGCCCGTCAGGCCGCTGACCAGAAAGAACAGCGCGACGGCAGCGGAGGCCAGTTGCCGCTCAAAATCCAGGTTCGTGATCAGGACAGAATGGATGTAGAAACCAAGCCCGGAGGACGCCGCGAGCATCACGAACAGCGCAGCCACCACCCGCCAACCGTAATAGCCCGCATGTGATTCATCGAAAAGGTTGATGTCCGCCCCTCTGGTCTCGTTCCTGTTGCAGTGTATCCCGGTAGATGCCCTGGCAGCGCTGAGCGGGCCCGTCTCAGCCGTCGTCGTGCTCGGAAGTTCTCCGGACGTACAGCCTCCGGCCAGAGCTTCCATGAATGCTCTGAGCGGGCCCGTATCAGGCATGCCGTTGTCGTGCTGGCAACAGTACCTACACGAAAACTGTTCCGGCAAGGTTCCAGACAGATCAATCAGGAAGATTGACCCAAAGTAGTGGATTGAATCGAGGCCTGGCCAATACTACCATGGGAACCTTCCATTGACGGCGACCGTATGTCTACCTATCTCGCGCTCTGCGGCAGTGCACGGCAGGACTCACTGAACTTCAAAGCAGTTTCCACAATCCTTGGTCGGCTGGACGATCTGGGGGGCACCACCACCATGGTGGACCTCGGGCAGCTGGGTATTCCCCTCTATCACGGCGACCTTGAAGCCAGCCAGGGACTCCCTCACGGAGTTGTGACACTAAGACGCCAGCTGAGCGAGCACCAGGGACTGATCATCGGGTGTCCTGAATACAACGGATTCATGACCCCGCTGCTGTTGAATGCAATCAACTGGGCAACACGCTCCGCGCAGGCGACGCCGGAACTCTCGCCTTTCAAGGACCGGCCAACGCTGATCTGTAGCGCCTCTCCGGGCGGCTTTGGCGGCGCCCGGGCCGCCCAGCATCTTCGTACCATGCTGTCGGGCATGGGCTGTCTTGTCATTCCGGACGTGTTCTCGGTTGCTGGTGCCAGTCACGCGTTTGACGAGGACGGGCAACTGCAGGATGAGCGCCTCGGAAATCGGGCAGATCAGATTGCCCAACGCTTCAGTGAATTCACTCATCGCAACCACTGACTGCACCCATTCGTGGTCCGAACCCGGTCCCCAGAGGGTCGCATTCACCATTGATGCCTGGCAGGGGCTGACTGATGGACTGATTCAGTGTGCAACCTGTGGTCAATATGCCGTTGTCAACCTGCTGGACTGGGGTGGACGCAACCTCTGCTTTCGCATCTTTTCAGTGGCCCTGGCCGGGTCCTCGACCGCATCTGTCTTTCTGCGCAACATGAACAGCGACTATTGTGATCTCAGTCGGCACCAGGCAGAGGCCAATGCCCTGCTCGCGGCAACGGAACGGCCCTGCCGGTTGATACTCGCCGGCGTACCCGGGCTCAATGTCATCACGTCACGGCCTTTGGTGGAAAGAAAACCAGAACCGACCTTCTGGCGAGAGTCCATCCCGAACGGTGAAACCTGGTTTCCACTGTTTGATTTCGACTGCGCACCATCCTGAGGTGCCAGCCGCAGTGGCGATGAAGCAGCGAACAATCTACACTGGAGGCCCTGCAGACAAGGCTCTGAGGACACCGACGACACGAGTCGTTGATCTGGCACGAGAGAGCCAGGGACAACGACTCTGAAGATGTGCAGGAAAGCACTTTTCAACAACCTGCCTGGACGGCTCTAACCCCCCCTGATACTGGAGATTCAGATGGCTCATATTGGCCCCAAAGATGGCCCCGTCGCCGTAACCGGCGCGGCCGGTTTCATCGGCGCCCACATCGTCAAGAACCTGGTGGAGCACGGCTACGAAGTTCGTGCCTGCGTACGCGATGCCACTAACCAACCCAACACGGCCCATCTGCGACTCATGAACAGTGCGGGTCCTGGTTCGGTGTCGCTGCATACCTGCGATATGACGATTCCCGGCGCCTATGATACCGCCTTCGAGGGCTGCGTCGGCATCTTTCACGCGGCCGCTGAAATGGGCAATCTGGAGGGCTCCACCCCCATGAAGGTCTACGAGGGGGGCCTGATTGCCACCCAGATGCTGATGGATTCGATCAAAAAAGCGGGCTCGGTCAAACGACTGGTCTATACCAGTTCCTTCGCCGCGGTTGGTCATCCATCTCCCGACGGACCTTATACAGAGGACTCCTGGGCCGACATGAATCAGGACAAACGCCCTGATGGTGCCAGGTGGAGTATGGAAACCGTGAAGAAAAATCGTGAAGTCGCCTATGCCATGACAAAGGTAGAGTCCGAACGCTATGTCTATGCCGAGGCAGACGCGGCAGGGTTTGAAGCATTCGGCGTTTGCCCCTGTCATGTGATCGGCCCGCTGCTCGCCAGGACCCACCAGCGGCCCTGGGCCTGGCAGACCCGAATCGGAGACATGCTCGAAGGCTATGGCCATCCCAGAATGTTCTGGAATATCGTTGATGTGCGCGACGTGGCGGAGGCCCAGCGCCTCATTGCCGAGTGTCCCGACAACAGCAATGGGCAACGCTATAACCTGGTTGCGACTGACGAGTCCGGACTGATCCCTCAGTCGGAAGTCCAGGCCCATCTACAGAAGCTGTTTCCCGGCAAGGGCATTGCCGGCAACTACCGCGAGGGAGAGTTACGCCGCGGCCCCGTGGCCGTCCTTGAGAAATGCATCACTCAACTGGGGCTGAAACCCCACAGCCCCGTGCAGTCCATCATGGACAATGCCTACTCGCTGCTTGCCTGGGAACTGGTACAGATGCGAGACGGTCAGGACAACTGGCAGCGGGACGGCAACGACCTCGGCATCCAGTCGAAGTGGAGCCCCCATCTGTACCCGGCAATCGACCCTGAAGTCCGTCAGAAACTCGAGGCAGAGGGCAAGGGATAGAGCCAGGTTTCCCGGACCCCGCCCTGTGGACCGGTACTTTCCATGAAAGAGACAGACTTCACACTGACCCTCAGCGAACAGACGGGTGCGGTAGATGCAACGCTGCTGCGCCCGACCGGTGCCACAGCCGTCCTGGTCCTGGCCCACGGCGCCGGGGCCGGGTATCGACACGCCCACATGCAACAGTTGGCAGAGTCGTTTGCCGCGCAGGGGTTGGCGACACTGCGCTTCAACTTCCCGTATATGCAGGCGGGCAAACCCAGAACGGACAACCTGGCGGTCTGCATTGAATGCTTCGCGGCAGCCATCAAGGCGGCCCGCCAGAAAGTCCGAGGTCTGCCGGTGTTGCTGGGAGGCCACTCCTTTGGTGGCCGAATGGCCTCGCACTATCTGGCCGAAACAGGCGATACCCGGGTCAAAGGACTCATCTGCTGCTCCTTTCCGCTGCATAATCCCGGCAAGCCCGAGACAAAGCGGGCTGACCACCTGGGCCGTATCAGCCAGCCAATGCTCTTTCTCAGTGGATCGCGGGACGCCATGGCACAGGCAACGCTGCTTGAGCCGCTCATCAGTGGGATCGATCACGCCAGCCTGCACTGGCTGGACACCGGAGATCACGGCTTCAAGATTTTAAAGCGCTCCCGACAATCGGCTGAGGATATCCACAGCGAATCTGCACGGGTTGCGTTAGACTGGCTGTCACGAAACGTTCAGGAGACCTAGCATGCCCACACCGGCCCGAGTCGTTGTCCTACCCAAAGCATCCGGCCCACTCGAGATCATAGACATGAACCTGCCTGACCCTGGGCCACACCAGGTGGTGGTCAGGCAATTTGCCAGTGGCATCTGCCACAGTCAGTTGCATCAGATGCATACACCCCGGCAGGCACCCGTCATCCTCGGCCATGAGTCAACCGGTGAAGTCCTGCAGGTCGGTTCCGAAGTCACCCATGTCGTGCCGGGTGATACCGTTCTCGTCACCTGGGTGCCAAGAAATGCCACTGCCGGTGGCCGCATTCCCTTGCCCGCGATGCTGGAACTGCCGGGCGGTGAAACGGCTGGTTCCCAGAACGTATTTACCTGGGCAGACCACACCATCGCCGACGAGCAATATGTGGTGAAAGTCGGATCTGACATCGACAAGGAAGTCACTGCCATCATTGGCTGCGCGGTGATGACAGGGGCTGGTGCGGTCGAAAATACCGCGGCGGTCAAAGCCGGTGATAGTGTCGCCATCTTCGGCGTAGGCGGCGTGGGGCTGTCGGCCGTGGTTGCTGCCAGGACCCTGAAGGCCAACCCGATTATTGCGGTCGACCTCGACGACAAGAAACTGGCGTTTGCAAAGCAGTTTGGCGCCACTCACACGATCAATGCATCACAGACCAATCCAGTCAGTGCCATCAGGGAACTGACTGTTCGTGAGGACAAACGAACCATCGGTATGCAGCCGGTATCCGGCGCTGACTTCGTATTTGATTGCATCGGACTGAAACAGACCATGGAGCAGATCGTACCGTCGGCCCGGTCGGGTTTCTTTGGGTCTGAACCGGGCGGTACTGCGGTACTGGTGGGGGTCCCCATGACCAGCGTCGAACTGAACGCCAGCGATATTCTGGTGAATGAAAAGAAATTCATCGGCAGCATCGGAGGCTCCTGTTCACCGGATCGTGACTTTCCGAAGTATCTTGACTGGTTTGAGCAGGGCTTGCTGGACCTGAACCAACTCGTGACTGAACGCTACCGCATCGATCAGATCAACGAGGCCACTGACGCCCTGGCGTCCGGCAAGATCGCCGGTCGATCCATCATGGTATTCTGATGCACCGGGCGCCGGCCCGAACGTTGCCGGCCAAGTAAGTTGGCAAACAGCCCAGCGTGCCCGTGTCAGGCACGCCCAGGTCGTCCAAGCTTGGTCGTGTGAGAAATGCTCGCGCCGGCACCCCATATCAGTGAACTTCCATACCAGCCCTGAGCGTGTCAGCTAGGCAGGTTGCCAAAGCTCCACCTTGTTGCCGTCCGGGTCAATAAACCAGCCAAACCGCCCGTAGTCATAGTCAACCGGTTCACCCACGATCTGTGCTCCTCCTGCTGCCACCTGGGACAGCGCGGCGTCCAGATCATCCACGACCAGGTTGAACATAAAGCCATTGTGGCTGGGCTCAAAATACGCGGTCTTCTCGCTGAAGACCGCCAGTACCGTAAAGCTGCCAGGCGGCATGTCTGCGGGCGCAAATGCCACACCGTCGTCGCTGCCGGGCATGCCCAGGTGTTCCTGATACCAGGCGTACAGTCGCTTCGGGTCGGGTGACTTGAAAAAGACCCCACCCACGCCCAGGACTGTTGCTGACTTTGACATTCTCTAACGGGCGGCAGGACTCAGATACCCGGGACCGGGAACGCCTCGCAGAACGCCTGCACCTCATCCCGCGTCCTGTTCAGCAGAGCCTTTTCCTCAGGGTTCTTAAGGCAGGTAACCATCCAGTCAGCCAGTTGTTTCATGTCCGCCTCCTTCATGCCCCGGGTCGTTGCCGCAGGGGTCCCGATGCGGATTCCGCTCGGCCGGAGCGGCGGATTGGGATCATCGGGAATGATCTGCTTGTTGGTGGTGATGTTGATGGTATCGAGGATTTCCTCGGCCTGCCTGCCATCGAGGCCGAAGCTCGCGACGGTGTCCAGCACCATCATGTGATTGTCGGTACCGCCCGTCACCAGTTTGGCCTGATGCTCCAACAAGGCGGATGCAAGGGTCTTCGAATTCACCAGAACCTGCTTCGCATAGGCCTTGAATTCGTCCGTCTGGGCCTTGCCAAGCGTGACTGCAATGGCCGCAATCGCGTTCATGTGTGGCCCGCCCTGAAGCCCCGGGAACACCGACTTGTCAATCTTCTTGGCAAGCGACCTGGTACAGAGCACCATACCCCCCCGGGGACCCCGCAGGGACTTGTGGGTCGTCGTGGTGACGATGTCAAAACCAAAATCGAAAGGATTGCGCATCGCCCCACCAGCCACCAGACCGCCGAAATGGGATGCGTCCGTCATTGTCAGGGCGCCGACTTCATCGGCAATCGCCTTGAATCGCTCGTATTCGATATCTCGCGGATAAGAGGTATAGCCGCACAATATCAGTTTGGGCTTGGTCGCAAGGGCATCCTTTCGAACCTTGTCATAGTCGATCGAACCGTCACGCGGGTCGGTGACATATCGGACAAAGTTGAAAAGCTTGCCCATGTGGGATACCGGCGCGCCATGGGTCAGATGCCCGCCGTGGGAAAGGTCCATCGCCATAATGGTGTCGCCGGGCTCAAGCAGCCCAAGATATACGGCCTGATTCATCGCAGACCCGGACAGTGGCTGGACGTTTGCATGTTCGCAGCCGAACACGGCCTTGGCCCTGTCCCGGGCGAGGTTCTCAATCTGGTCGGTAAACTCCTGACCGCCGTAGTAGCGACGCCCGGGATACCCCTCCGAATATTTGTTTGTGAAGACACTGCCCAGGGTGGCCAGGACCTCCGGGAACGTATAGTTTTCTGAAGGAATGAGTTCAACACCGGAGCGCTGACGGGCTTCTTCCCCCTTAAGTGCGGCAAAGACCTGAGGGTCATTTTCCTGAAGCAATCGCAGATTATCATCCATGGGCTTGTCTCCATCTGATGGATTCCCGGGTCGGTTATCGGTTTCCGGGTGCCCAGGCGCGCGGCGTTCTTGATTCACACTTCCTGGTGGTCATTTCCACCCTAGTCGCCAGTCATGTGAAGGAGTAGAGTTTAACCGCGCGCCACCTCGTTTTAAACCTCACCGTAGAACCGGATGAGCCCCATTTTGACTGAAATGAGCGATTTATGCAGATGAGCGATCTTACCTTCCAGCCGGGCAATATCACTGACGTCCTCGACACCGCCCAGTTGGATGAATACCTTGAGAACCTGCCCGAATGGGAGGTCACCGGCGTTTCGACTGCGATGCTGACCCGGGAATATTCGCTGGGCAACTTCGTCAACGCGATGGACTTCGCCCGGAAAATCACTGACCTGGCCGAGCAGTTCAATCACCACCCGGAACTGACCATCACCTACGGCAAGCTGAGGGTGAGCTGGTGGACACATACCGCATCAGGCATTGCATCTAACGACATTTTCATGGCATCAAGATGTGATCTCATCTACCAGAACTTTTAATCAGGAACTAATCGGAAGCTAATCAGGAGCATTCATGGATACAGGTCAATTCACGGGATATGAAGTCACCCTGGAAAAGCCGGGCATCGCCTGGATTGAATTCAACGAACCGGAAAAGCTCAACGGCATGAGTGCCCGCAAGAAGCGGGACCTGATCGAAACCGTTACCCAGGTACAGATGGACAATGCTGTCCGGGTCGTGGTGTTCATCGGCCAGGGACGGGGTTTCTGTGCCGGTGACAATCTCAAGGGCTATGGCGGCGAAACAGAGCAAAAGCCACTGGTCCCTGCCATCTCACATGGTCATGACTCGCCCATCGGTACATACAACGGCCTACGTACCATCTCCCAGGCACTCAACCTTACCATTCGACGCCTGGACAAGCTGAGCATCGCCGCGATCAATGGGGTTGCCATTCAGACCGGGCTGTCGCTGGCACTGTCATGCGACTTCAAGGTTGCCGCCAGCGAGGCAAGACTGGGCAGCGCCACCCTGCGATTCGGGCTGCTGCCCGATGAAGGTGGCCAGTTCCTGCTGGTTCAGCACATGGGGGTCGCCCGGACCATCGACTTTCTGATTCGAAAAAAGATTGTCAGTGCCGATGAGGCACTTGAACTCGGGCTGGTCAACGAGGTCGTGCCCGGGGCTGAACTGAGAGATCATGTCCGCCACCTCGCCAATGAACTCTGCCGCGGGCCGCAGGTATCGATGCGGTTGTTGAAACGCTCCGTCTATCAGGCCGCAGAACTGTCGTTTGAACAGGCCTGCGAGGACATTGCAACCAGGACCGGCATCTCGGACCATCACCCGGACTCCGCCGAAGGCGTCGCCTCGTTCAGAGAAAAACGTGAGCCTGTCTTCAATGAGTGGCTAAAGGAGTTTGAATGAAGGGCTCGGAACTGCCGCCGGAGTTGTTCCGGCGGCAGGATGAGACGCCTGACCATCGCTTCTATGCAGAACCAAGATTCGTCACTCACATTGATGATGCCACCATCATCGCACTCACGGAATACTACCGGGAGACCCTTCGTGCGGGCGACCGCCTGCTCGATCTGATGTCGTCCTGGGTCTCCCATCTGCCTGGGGACGTCGTCTACGGCGACGTTGCGGGCCTCGGAATGAACCGGGAGGAGCTGGCAGCCAACCCGCGCCTGGACCGCTTCGAAGTCAGGGACCTGAACGCCGACCCAACCCTGCCGTGGGAGGACAGCCGTTTCGATACGGTGATGATTGCAGTGTCCATACAGTATCTGATTGCACCTTTTGAGGTATTCTCCGAGATCGTCCGAGTCCTTAAAGATGGCGGACGCTGCATCATCGCCATGTCCCACCGCCTGTTCCCCACCAAGGCAGTTTACGCCTTTCAGACGTTGTCTCTGGCTGACCGCTGCCGGCTGGTGGCAGCCTACATGGAAAGCACCGGCGCCATCGGCAATATTGAATCGATCGATCGATCTCCTGCCAATGCAGACCCGTTGTGGATCGTTACTGGCCGGCGTCTGCCACGTTGAGTGGGCCTTGCAGAGGCACCGGATCAAGTTAGAATCCGATCATGAGCAGGCAGTTGATCAACTCAATCCTGGATCGCCTGTATTCCAGTCCGGGTGAGAGACCCGAGCTGATTGAAACCCATATCTCATGGGTCATTCTGACAGGAGAAACCGCCTACAAGATCAAGAAACCGCTGAACCTGGGCTTTCTGGATTTCTCTTCCCTTGAAAAACGAAAGACAGGCTGTGAAGCGGAACTCAGGCTCAACCGCCGCACGGCGCCCGGGATCTACCTCGAGGTCGTACCCATCTCGGGAACTGAGGATGCGCCCCGGGTTGGCGACCCGGTTCAGCCCATCGAATACGCGGTCAAGATGGTTCAATTCGACCACCGGCAGACCCTTGACCATCTCATACAACGAGGCGAACTTGATGCCGCGCTGATTCAATCGCTGGCAAGGGCCCTTGCCTCATTTCATCGAGCCATCGCGGATGCCCCAACACCCCGTTTTGCAGGCACCACGGCGGCTATCACTGAACCGGTGGAGGACAATTTCGCTGCCCTGATGACTGAAGCCAATGAACCGCAGCAAGACACTCTGAATTCGCTCCGGGACTGGTGCAGGTCCACCTTCAAAGCACATAAAGATGACTTTGGGCGTCGTCGGAACCAGGGTTACGTGAGGGAGTGTCATGGTGACCTTCACCTCGGGAATATCGTCAGAATCGACAATAGCTGCATCCCGTTTGATTGCATCGAATTCAGCGATTCGCTGCGCTGGATTGACGTCGCCTGTGACATTGCGTTCACCATCATGGATATCGAGCACCTTGGCGAGCCGACGCTGGCACACCTGCTCCTGAATGAATATCTTCAATGGACCGGGGACTATTCCTGCATCGGAATTCTCCAATACTACCTTGTCTATAGGGCGATGGTCCGGGCGAAAATCAGCATGATCAGGGCTGCCCAGTCAAACAACGGCACCGGGCGGGGCGAACCGGGCCTCAATGACGAGGCCAGTCACTATCTGTCCCTTGCCAGTCACTACGCCAGAGGTCGCCCGGCCAGACTCGTCATGATGTGCGGCCTGAGCGGAAGTGGCAAGTCGACGGTGGCCCAGGTGATTGCTGCCGGTCACCACGCCATTTGCATCCGCTCTGATGTAGAACGAAAGCGTCTGTTCGGGCTCGCGATGGACACATCCAGCCGGCAAACGGGGCTGGACATTTACACCGCGCAAGCGAGCGATCAGACTTTTCAATGCCTGCTGGAACTCGCCAGAGAGATCCTCGCCCAGGGGTTTCAGGTGGTCGTCGACGCCACCTTCATACAACGGGAGCGTCGGGCCGCATTTGCCGCACTGGCTGATCAAATGGGCATGCGCTGGGCCATCGTTCACTGTCAGATCGACGCCGATACCGCCCGTCAACGGCTTTCGGCGCGTCTGAACGATGCTTCAGAAGCTGGCTTTGAACAGTTTCTGGACCAGCGTCGTAACTTCGAAGACTTCGACGCCCGTGAACGAGCCCGCAGCGTAGAAATCGACACCGCCAGCGAGCAACCTTCCGTGATCATCGGTCGACTTGATGGCTTGTTTTCCCCTTCCCGGGGCATCAGGTAGCGGAATCGAAGGCAAGTTATTCCTGCCAGGCGAACCCAGTACCTGGGGCGCTCCGGGCACTGTCCCAGGTAGACCAGGCGAAGTATACAAATTCGCCCGGCTACGGTAGCCTGCGGACCTCAAAAACATGTCACAGGGGAATGTCCATGAGTGATTTCGAAGGCAAAGTAGTGGTGGTCACCGGTGCCGGCGGCGGCCTTGGAAAGGCCCATGCGGTCGCATTTGCAGCCCGGGGTGCGAAGGTCGTGGTAAACGATCTCGGCGGGTCTCTCGATGGTTCCGGAGGCAGTGATGCCGCAGACGTGGTGGTGGATGAGATCAGGGCGGCTGGCGGTGAAGCCATCGCAAACAAGGCCTCAGTGAGTGATCGGGAGGGCGCAAAGTCCATCATTGAAGATGCCGTCAAGCATTTCGGTACGATCGATATCCTCGTTAACAATGCCGGCAACCTGCGCGACAAATCGTTCAAGAACATGACCCTCGACGAATACGATTCCGTGATCGACGTCCACCTGCGCGGCACCGGCTATGTCACCCACTACGCGTGGCCGATCATGTACGAAAAGAACTGGGGCCGTATCGTGCTCACCAGTTCCACCTCGGGCATCTTCGGCAACTTTGGCCAGGCCAATTACGGGGCCGCGAAGATGGGGATGTGGGGAATGATGAATGTGCTGTCCATCGAAGGACTCAGTCACAATATTCGGGTGAACTGCCTTGCGCCAGGAGCGGCCACTCGCATGACGGCCAGTGTTCCGGGAGCGACGTTTGACTCTGACAACCCACCCCCTGAGAGAGCACCGGACCTCGTCAGCCCGGCGGTACTGTACCTGTGCTCAGAAGAGGCCCCAACGGGATGGGTCATACATGCTGCTGCGGGTCGCTTCTCCCGTTCGCAGATTTTCGCCAACGAATCCGTCGAACTCGGAGCCGAGAATGCGAGCTATGAGAATCTCCTCGAGAACATCGAGCGGGTCACTGACATGAGCGCGGCCACCGGACGTAATCCCACGGAGCGCCGCAGGGGATAGCACAGGAGCTTCAAGGCAGTTCGGTGCCTGCATGCTAGGGCCTCCAGGGAAAGCTGGCGGTGGGTGTGCTGGCACGGACTTCTGCAATCGGTCCGAAGTCCCGCTCGATGGCATACCTTGCTTCTGAATTGAGGCGCCTTAAAGGGGCCCTGTCTGTCCTTTGTCTGGAAGATCGACTCCAGGATCGTAATTTCTGATACATGATAAGGCGCTATGGCTGAAGGATTGTGAGCATTGTATACATAATAAAAACGTTTTCAATATTAAATATTTCTACATTAATATTATGTCAATGAGATCGAACACCACAAAGCATCGGGGAAAACATCTGGATCGGGCAAGCGATAGTCGTGCTGGAATGCAGCTTGAATCCTGTCTACCCTTGAAATGGCAGGTCCGACAGGTCCACATTTCCGCCACTCAGGATCAACCCGATACGCTGCCCTTCAATCAGTTCCGGATGTGACAGCACGGCGGCAAGGGTAATCGCAGCAGATGGCTCCACCACGATCTTCATCCGGGACCAGATCCAGGACATGGCATCCACCACAGCCGCATCGCTGACCCTGATGATGGCCGCGACGTGGGGCCCGATGATGTCAAAGTTACGCGCACCGAGGGTCGTCAATAGACCATCACACAGGCTGTCCGGCTGATGTTTTGCGACCCGGATACCGGAGCGAACCGAACGCCAGGCATCGTCGGCACCGGTTGGCTCTGCCCCATAGACGCGTATTCCTTCGCCCAGGGTCGCCAGAATGGTCCCGGCGAGCAGTCCACCACCACCAACTGGCACCACGAGGGCATCGAGGTCCGGAACCTGCCGAAGGAACTCAAGGGCAGCGGTGCCCTGCCCCGCGATAATACGGTCATCATCGTAGGGCGGCACAAAACTGGCGCCGGATTGGGCCACGACCTGGTCCAGAACCTGCTCTCGTGCTGGAAGCGTCGGCGCACATTCGATGATGTCGGCACCGTAGCCCGCAATCGCGGCTTTCTTTACCGCCCTGGCATTCGCGGGCACGACGATATGGGCCGGGATGTTGCGAATCATCGCGGCCCGGGCCAGGGCCGCGCCATGGTTTCCGGAGGAATGTGTCGCCACACCCGTCCTGACTGCGGCTTCATCCAGGCTCAGAACGGCATTCACCGCACCGCGATACTTGAACGCACCCGTGGTCTGAAAGTTCTCACACTTGAATGTCAGATCGAGGCCACTGCGAATATTGATTTCACGGCTGGACAGTACCGGCGTCTGCCTGACATGCCCCTTGATCCGTGCTGCCGCCTGCAGTACCTGCTCCGTCCCGATCATGGTCCGTACCTGCAGAGCCTAGTGCAGAAAGCAGCGAAGGCCCGTTTCCAGCAGGCCGATACCATACTGGCGACAAGCCTGCCTGACGACCTCATCGGCCACCGACCCACCGGGGTGCGCGATATAGCGCACATGGCTGCGCGCTGCACGATCGATGTTGTCACGGAATGGAATATAGGCATCTGAACTGAGGCAAAGACCATCGAATCCCTTCACCCAGTCAAGTTTTTCCTGCAGGGTGATCGGCTCCGGGACCGACATGAGGTTGTCGGCGAGGTCCTGGCGTTCGCTGTCAGACAGCTCTGATGACAGCAGGAACTGGTCAACCACGTTGGCTTTTTCCGGTTTCTTCAGGCCGGGCTTGAACGCCAGTTCCTGAACCCGCGGATGGTACTGCAGCATCCACTTGTCTGCCTTGTCACAAGCAAGACGGGTACAGTGAATACGCGATTGCTGCCCCGCCCCCATGCCAATCACCTGACCGTCATAGGCAACACAGACGCTATTGGACTGGGCGTATTTAAGAGCTGTCGTGGCCACCAGCATGGTTTCCACCACATCGTCGGGCGCTCCATCGAACAGATCTGCCGATATGGGTGTACTGTTACGTTCCTGTTCGAATCGAAAGCCGAACAGTTCACGGGTCTCGAGCTCTGGCGCTTCGTACGCCGGGTCCATCTGCAGCACAGCAAAGGCCCCGCCCTTCTTGGCCTGCAGGATTTCCAGCGCACGGGGTTCGTAGCCCGGCGCAATGATCAGGTCGGACACTTCAGACCGAAGCAGCCTGGCCAGGGACTCATCCACGGTTTCACTGACCGCCAGCACATCGCCAAAAGAACACATGCGATCACCGCCCCGGGCACGGGCATATGCGGTGGCGACGGGCGACAGGTCCTTTACGGTCAGAAACTGCGCCTGCCGGAATGGGTCCGTGAGTGGCTTGGCAATCGCGGCGCCAGCAGGGCTGACATGCTTGAATGACGCCGCGGCGGCCTTGCCGGTAGAGCGCGACAGTTCCATCACCAGCTGCCATGCCGTCAGGGCATCCAGAAAGTTGATATAGCCGGGCGATCCATTGAGAATCGACAGCGCGTCGGTGTCTGCGGAGATGAATGCCCTCCCCTGATGCGGATTGACACCATATTTGAGTGGTTGCTTCATGATGATGCCTGCTCAATTTTCGCCCAACTGTCACGAAGGCCGACGATCCGATTGAATACCGGCTGGTCCGGGGTGGAATGCCTGACGTCAAGGCAGAAGTAGCCTTCTCTTTCAAACTGAAAGCGATCATCCTCGACAGCCTGGGCGAGACTCGCTTCAACAAACCCATGCTTGACGACCAGGGAATCCGGATTGATCAGGTCCCTGTAGGCTTCCTCTGCGCCATCTGCGACACCATCAGGATTGTCCACCGTGAACAGCGGTTCATACAGCCGAATCTCAGCCGCCAGACTGGCCCTGGCCGATACCCAGTGGATGACGCCTCTGATCTTGCGTCCCTCGGGATTGACGCCAAGCGTGGCAGGGTCGTAGCTGCACCGCAGTTCCAGGATCTCACCCTCATCGCTTCGGATTACCTCGTTCGCCCGGATCACGTAACCACCGCGCAGCCTGACCTCGCCACCGGTCACCAGGCGCTTGTACTTGCGATTCGCCTGCTCCCTGAAGTCCGCGCGATCGATGTAGATTTCACGCCCAAAGGCCACCTGGCGGGTGCCCATGGCATCATCCTTGGGATGATTCGCGATCTCGAGCATTTCGGTTTCACCCTCGGGATAGTTTTCAATGACTACCTTCAACGGATCAATCACACCCATTCGACGGGGTGCCTGGGGGTCAAGATAGTCACGAATACAGCTTTCGAGCAGTGCGAGTTCAACATTGTTATCACTCTTGGTCACACCAATGCGCCGGCAAAAATCCCGAATGGTTGCCGCCGGATAACCCCGACGCCTCATTCCGGCAATGGTAGGGAGCCTCGGATCATCCCAGCCATCGACGATTCCCTGCTCTACCAACTGCCTGAGCTTGCGCTTGCTCATCATCGTGTACTGCAGATTCAGTTTTGAGAACTCGATCTGCTGTGGGTGTAAGTTCATGGCCAGCTCATCCAGCACCCAGTCGTACAACGGCCGATGATCCTCAAACGACAGATCACATAGAGAGTGGGTAATACCCTCCAGCGAATCCGACAGGCAATGGGTATAGTCATACAGGGGGTAAATACACCATTGGTTCCCGGTCTGATGGTGGGCCACGTGGCGAATACGGTAGATGGTCGGGTCACGCAGGTTGATGTTGGGTGACGCCATGTCAATTTTCAGGCGCAGCACATGTTCACCGTCCTTGAATTCGCCAGCCCTCATGCGCCTGAACAGATCCAGGTTCTCGTCCACAGAACGATCCCGATACGGGCTGTCCTGGCCTGGTTCGGTCAGCGTTCCCCGGTACTGTCGAATCTGCTCGGCATCGAGAGAGTCCACATAGGCCTTGCCCTCACCGATGAGACGCTCGGCGAAGTCATACAGTTCCGGGAAATAGTCGGACGCATACTTTTCCTGCTGCCACTCGAAACCTAACCACGCGATATCTCGCTTGATCGCATTGATGAACTCCATACTCTCCTTGATGGGGTTCGTGTCGTCGAATCGCAGGTTGGTGGCACCGCCGAAATCCCGCGCCAGACCGAAGGATAGACAGATGGCCTTGGCGTGACCAAGGTGCAGATAACCATTGGGTTCAGGGGGGAACCGGGTCATCACGGCGCCGCCATTTTTACCCTCGGCCACATCCCGCTCGATAATATGGCGGATAAAATTGGGTGGATACTTTTCAGTCTCTTGATTCATGAAAACAGCGCCCCGCCGCAGGTCAGCGTCACCATGACAAACAGTATCCATTTTAGCGTGTTCTGGCTGACGTTGATGGCAAACCTGACGCTCACCATGGCACCGACTGACATACCCACTGCCAGAACCAGCCCGGGGATCCACAGCACCTGATCCCGCAACACGAACACAATCAGCGCAACAAAGCTGAACACCGCTGTCGCAACCATCTTCAGCGCATTGGTTCGAAGCAGGTCGTAGCGCAGCCCCCCTGCCAGCGCCGCGATCAGTATGAAACCGACCCCTGCCTGGACAAAGCCACCATAGACGCCGGCACCAAACAGGCCCAGCGCGGCCCATGGCCGGTCCTTCAATTTATACGCGTCGGTACCCGGAGGAGGCGCCACCACATTGGGCGCAATGATCATCACCAGCGCCATGGTCACCATGGTGCCCAGCAAGACCGGCTTCAACACCCAGACCGGCAGATAGGAGGCGAGCAGTGCGCCAGCCAGAGCACCCGAGACGGTCGGAACCAGCACCGGCAAAATGGCACTGGAATCCAGCAGATCGTTGTTCTGAAAACCCCGGACGCCGGTCAGAGACTGCAGCAGGACCCCGACACGATTGGTCGCATTGCTGATATCGGCAGGCATGCCCAACATCATCAGGGCAGGCACGGTCAGCATGGACCCGCCACCTGCCAGGGTGTTGACGAACCCGCCAATCAGTCCGGCGACAAGAAGGGCAGAAATGCCCAATATCGATAGTTCGTATTCCACGGGAAGCTGCGACCGGAGTGGTTCTGACCCGGCCATCCTGGTTTGAGAAGATAGCGCATGGTAACGGCGCCGCCGTCAAAGTCAATTGATATGACCCCCATGACCGGTAACCGTCGGTACCCCCCGTCTGTGACCCAGTGGCAGGGAGACAAACTGCTTGCATTGCCACTATGAGGCATTATTATATCGGGTCATGCGAACTCATCACCTGAACCACTGGCCATTTACACGCCCGGCTGGCGCCTCCACTCCCGTGGATGGCTACTGGCTGGGCTATGACTATTTTATCGACGAGTAAATCGCCCAAAACATCTCCGGGCGGTCATCCGCCTGGCAACAGAACCTCGATAGGCGGATGCCAATCGAGGTTTTTTTTGGCCTGTTTTACAGGGGTGTTTTTGTGGAAATGCTTTTGTTGGATGCAAGTCGATACGACGACGGACGAGGATTGAATGACAAACCTGATTGTGGACGACCTGAACGTGCTAAGTGAAGAAACTCTGATAAGCCCCAACGAACTCAAGGCACTGGTCCCGGCGAGCGAGCAGGCGCTGGCGACTGTGACCGGTGGCCGGGTGACCATCAAGCAGATCCTGGATCGACAGGACCCAAGATTGCTGGTGATCGTCGGCCCGTGCTCCATTCATGACCTCGAGGGCGCGATGGACTATGCGCGGCGCCTTAAAGTGCTGGCTGAGGAGGTGTCGGACACACTCTTTCTGGTCATGCGGGTGTATTTCGAGAAGCCACGCACCACCGTCGGTTGGAAAGGGTTCATCAACGACCCCCATCTCAACGACTCGTTCAATATCGATGAGGGTCTGAAGCTGGGCAGGAAGCTTCTGGTGGACCTGGCAGAGATGGGATTGCCGACCTCAACCGAGGCACTTGACCCGGTGTCACCACAATATCTTCAGGATATGATCAGCTGGAGCGCCATTGGGGCGCGGACCACCGAATCCCAGACGCATCGGGAAATGGCGAGTGGTCTTTCCTCTGCAGTGGGATTCAAGAACGGCACAGATGGCAGCCTTGAGGTCGCGATCAACGCGCTCAAGTCCGTCTCGGCTCCGCACCGGTTCCTGGGAATCAACCACGAAGGCGAGGTGGCCGTCATCCATACCCGCGGCAATACCCACGCCCATATCGTCCTGCGTGGCGGCGGCGGTCGTCCCAACTACGACAGTGTCAATGTCTCGATCTGTGAGCAACAACTGTTGAAATCAGGTATCCCGGCCAATCTCATGATCGATTGCAGCCACGAGAACTCGAGCAAGGACCACAAGCTCCAGCCGCTGGTCATGAAGGACGTCGCAAATCAGATCATAGATGGCAATCGATCCATCATCGGGCTGATGGTTGAAAGTAATCTCCATGCTGGCAATCAATCGCTGGCCGCCGGCCGTGGCGCGCTCAAATACGGCGTGTCTGTTACCGATGCCTGTGTGGACTGGGAAACAACCGAGACGATGATGCGGGAACTGCGCAGCAACGTAAAAGGCATCATCGCGGAACGTCAGCCACTGGATCAATCGGACATCATGGAGGAGTCTGCATAGCGCAGCGCGCCAGGGTACTCAGGACCTGAACAGATTGGACGGGCGGGCTAGAAGTACGCGTTCTCGGTCACCGAATGGTCCGTGACGTCGCGTATTGCCGTCAACTCAGTGATCTGTTCAAGCAAGGTCTTCTCGACGCCCTCCTTGAGGGTCATATCCACCATTCCGCAGCCCTGACATCCACCACCAAACTGCAGGATGGCAACACTGTCCTCGACCACCTCGACCAGGCTGACCATACCTCCATGGGCAGCCAGCGACGGATTGACCTGGCTGTGCAGGACGTAGTTGATCCGGTCCTCCAGAGGGCTGTCATCTGACACTTTGGGAACCTTGGCGCTGGGCGCCTTGATCGTCAGCTGCCCGCCCATGCGGTCACTGGCGTAATCAACCACTGCGTCCTCAAGAAAGGGGATGCTCCTGGCATCGATCCAGCCGCTGAAACCCTGGTATTCGACCCGCTGATCCGTTTTCTGCTGCTCCCCTTCCGGGCAGTAGGCGATACAGGTCTCTGCCATCGGTGTTCCAGGGTCTGTGATGAAAATCCGGACACCAACACCGCTCGCTTCCTGTTTGCTCAGCAGTTCAACCAGGTAGGCCTGGGCTGACTCGGTAATGTCAATCATGATTCCACCTTGTTTCCGTATTTTCGCATTGTAGGCGAATCCTTGATCAAAGGCTATCGCGCCTCTTCTAAGCCCCTATTTTTAAAAGGGTTTTCTATATGAAGATGACTCATCACAATAACGAACCATCTTCAACCCGCGGCGGATGAACGCCTGCTAGACTACGCATCCAAATCCACAGCCCGACAGTCCCATGACCCACCGCGCTCACCTGCTCCGCAATGCCCTGGCCGAACGTATTCTGGTGATGGACGGTGCCATGGGGACGCTGATTCAGGACCGAAAGCTGACCGAGGCAGACTTTCGGGGCGATCGATTCGCGGACCATCCATCGAGTCTCGCCGGCAACAATGAAATTCTGGTACTCACCCGACCCGAGGTGATCAGCGATATCCATCGGACGTATCTTGCGGCCGGGTCGGACATCATCGAGACCAATACCTTTACGGACAATCGGGTGTCCCAGGGAGACTACGGTACCCAGAACCTCGTGTATGAACTCAACAGGACCGCCGCCGAACTGGCACGGGCCGCCGCAGATGAATTTGAAACCATTGACAAGCCGCGTTTCGTGGCGGGTGCCATCGGACCCACCACCAGGTCGGCCAGCCTGTCACCCAACGTGAACGACCCCGGATATCGCAGTATCACCTTCGACCAACTCGTCGACGACTATGGCGAGGCCCTCGCAGGACTGATCGATGGTGGCGTGGACATCATTCTGATCGAGACCATCTTCGATGTGCTGAATTCAAAGGCCGCCATTTTTGCCTCCCTCAGTCTGCTGCAGGAGCGCGGCATCGATATTCCCATCATGCTCTCTGGAACCATCACCGATGCCAGTGGTCGCCTGCTCTCGGGCCAGACCACCGAGGCCTTCTGGGCCTCGGTGCGCCACGCCCGCCCGGTGTCGGTCGGCTTCAACTGCGCCCTCGGTGCCGACGAACTCCGGCCCTACATCGAGTCTATTTCAAAGGTCGCGAACTGTTTCGTCAGTGCCTATCCGAACCGCGGGCTTCCCAATGAGTTTGGCGAGTACGATGAAACGGTGGACGAGATGGTGACCAGCATTGAGGGCTATGTGAAGTCCGGCCTGGTCAATATCATCGGTGGCTGTTGCGGCACGACCGCCGAACACATCCGGGAATTCAGCAGGCTGGCAGGCACCCACCCTCCCCGTCAGGTGCCTTCTCACGAACCACGGATGCTGCTGAGCGGGCTTGAGCCCTTCTCGGTCAGTAAGGATTCCCTGTTTGTGAATATCGGGGAACGGACTAATGTGACCGGGTCGGCACGATTCAAACGGCTGATCAAGGAAGACGACTACGAGACCGCACTCGAGGTCGCCCTGGATCAGGTAGAAAACGGGGCCCAGATCATTGACGTCAACATGGATGAGGGAATGCTGGATTCGAAAGCGGCCATGGTTCGCTTTCTGAACCTGGTGGCGGCCGAACCGGACATCAGCCGTGTTCCCGTCATGGTGGATTCCTCAAAGTGGGACATCATCGAAGCCGGCCTCAAATGTCTCCAGGGCAAGTCCATCGTCAACTCCATCAGCCTGAAGGCGGGTGAGGAAGAATTCCGGACCCAGGCGAAATTGTGTATGAAACACGGCGCCGCGGTCGTGGTCATGGCATTTGACGAAAATGGCCAGGCCGACAATCTTGAACGCAAGAAGCAGATCTGCAAGCGCTCCTATGACCTGCTGGTAAACGACATTGGCTTCCCACCCGAAGACATCATTTTTGACCCCAATGTGTTCGCCCTGGCAACGGGGATTGAGGAGCATAACAGCTACGGCCTGGACTTCATCGAATGCTGCCGATACATCAAGGAGAACCTGCCTGGCGCATCCATTTCCGGTGGCATCAGCAACGTGTCGTTCTCATTCCGCGGTAATGACCAGGTGCGGGAGGCCATACATGCCGTATTCCTGTACCACGCCATCAAGGCGGGGCTCACCATGGGTATCGTCAACGCGGGGCAGCTGGCGCTGTACGAGGAAATCCCGAGGGACCTTCGTGACCGTATCGAAGATGTGGTCCTCAACAGAACCAGCAATGGCACGGAGGCCCTGCTGCAAATCGCTGAACAGTACAGCGGCAAGACGGGCGTTGCCAGGGTCGACGACCTGCTCTGGCGCGAAGGAACCGTCACCGAAAGGCTGGCACATGCTCTGGTCAAGGGTATCAACAAGTATGTGATTGAAGACACTGAAGAGGCACGACTCCAGGCCGATCGGCCGATAGACGTCATCGAAGGCCCGCTCATGGTGGGCATGAACGAGGTCGGCGACCTGTTTGGTGCCGGCAAGATGTTCCTGCCCCAGGTCGTCAAGAGTGCCCGGGTAATGAAGCAGGCGGTCGCCCACCTCATCCCTTACATCGAAGCGGAGAAGTCTGTCGGCGATAAACCCAAGGGCAGGATCCTGATGGCCACCGTCAAGGGCGATGTCCACGACATCGGCAAGAACATCGTGGGCGTTGTCCTGCAGTGCAACAATTACGACGTCATTGACCTGGGGGTGATGGTACCCGCCGACAGGATTCTGAAGGTCGCCAGAGAACAGCAGGTAGACATTATCGGCCTGTCTGGTCTGATCACGCCATCGCTGGACGAAATGGTCCATGTGGCAAGCGAAATGCAGCGGCAGGGTTTCAGCGTACCACTGCTCATCGGCGGTGCTACTACTTCGAAGGCGCATACCTCCGTGAAGATCGATCCCTGCTATAGCAACGACGCTACCGTCTATGTTTCCGACGCATCCCGGGCCGTCAGTGTGGCCAGCCGATTGCTAAGCGACCACGACAAGCCTGCTTTCTGCGAAGAACTCAGAATCGAATACGACAAGGTGCGAGAGCGCAACAAGAACCGTCGACCCAAGAGCAACACAAAGAGCTACGCCCAGGCCGTCGCCAACCGCCAGGTCATCGACTGGCAAAACTACCAGCCGCCCGTACCCACCTTCACGGGAACCCGGGTATTAGCTGACGTACCGCTGACTCTGCTGATCGACTATATCGACTGGACGCCGTTCTTCATTACCTGGGAACTTGCAGGCAAGTTCCCCAACATCCTCGAAGACAAGGTCGTCGGTGAGGCCGCCACGTCGCTGTATCAGGACGCCGTGGCCATGCTGGATCGACTCGCGACTGAAAAGCGCCTCACAGCCAGTGCCGTGATCGGCTTCTGGCCAGCCAATGGACGAGGCGATGACATCGACCTGTATACCGATAGCCACCAGAAAAAACTGCTCAGGACCCTGCATCATCTGAGACAGCAAACCGACAAACCCAATGACGCACCGAACTTCTGCCTGGCAGATTATGTCGCCCCTGTGGAAAGCGGTATCGTGGACTATGTGGGCGGCTTCGTGGTCACCGCTGGCCTGGGCGTCGCGGAGATCGCCGCTGAGTTTGAAGCTGACAAAGATGATTACAATGCGATCCTGGTCAAGGCCCTGGCCGACCGGCTGGCAGAGGCGCTTGCCGAATATCTTCATCAGGAGGTACGCAGGAATTACTGGGGTTACGCGAGTGACGAGTCTCTGTCCAACGCTGACCTGATCGGCGAGAAATATCAGGGCATTCGTCCGGCGCCAGGCTATCCTGCCTGCCCGGATCATACCGAGAAGGCGACACTGTTCGATCTGCTCCGCCCCGGCGAGCAAATCGGGGTCCACCTGACCTCTCACTTCGCGATGGACCCGGCGGCGTCAGTCAGCGGGTTTTATTTCTCACATCCGCAGGCACGTTATTTTGGCCTGGGCAAGATTGATCGGGATCAGGTTGAAGACTATGCGCGGCGCAAGGGAATGACGATCGAGGAAACCGAGCGATGGCTCAGCCCCAATCTGAAGTATCGCTAGGAAACATGGGTCAGTACCGGCACCGGAGTCCACAATGGAGGCAACACGATGACCGATCCCGAACAGCAGAACACCAGGGCGGCTGAATCACCCAATGACGCGCCCTCAGACAGGCCCGGAACCGGGCCGGGTCTGCTTGACGTCGCCCTGAGTGTCATGGCAGCAGCCATCGGGATTCAGACCGAAGCCAACAAACAGCGAGACTTCAGCTCCGGCAACCCCCTGGCCTACATCATCGCTGGCCTGATGTTCACGGTGATATTCGTATTGTTGCTGGTCGGCATCGTCAACCTGATCCTCTAGCGAAGCATCGCATCTGGCACTCGATCGCTCGAAACTCAAAGCCCGAGCCAGCCGCACGAGATGCGCACGAGGGCTCACATACCTGATAACCAGTAGATGATGCCGATCACAGGGATCAGCACGATGGCGACTGCGGCCATCGCATCCGCCAGATCGTTGCTCTCCTGCTCCTGACCTTGTTCCTCGTTCACTGCTGCTTCGTCGTTCATCACACCACCTCAAGTTTGTACCGGGGCAAGTATACACTGCCAGACGAGACCGGGCGTATTGGTCCCGGCTCTGAAGCTTGGTATAGTGGCGCCCTTTCGACCCTGCGCAGAATCACTCTATGTATAAGTACGATGCTTACGACCAGACGATGGTCGATGAACGAGTCGCCCAGTATCGGGACCAGACCGAACGCTTTCTGGCAGGAGATCTACCGGCAGACGAATTCATGCAACTTCGTCTGCGTAACGGACTGTACGTCCAGCGCCTGGCGCCGATGCTGCGGATAGCGGTTCCCTACGGCATGCTGAGTTCAGATCAATTGCGCAAGGTGGCCCACATCACCCGCCAATATGACAAGGGTTACGGTCACTTTACGACGAGACAGAACATCCAGCTGAACTGGCCCTTGCTGGAGGAAGTACCGGATATTCTGGCAGAACTGGCCACAGTCCAGATGCACGCCATTCAGACCAGCGGCAACTGTATTCGCAACGTCACCGCTGACCAATACGCCGGGGCCGCCAGAGATGAAGTTGATGACGGACGACCCTGGGCAGAACTGCTGCGCCAGTGGTCCACGTTTCATCCCGAGTTCAACTGGCTGCCCCGGAAGTTCAAGATCGCAGTCTCCGGCGCACCCAAAGACCGGGCAGCCGTGCAGGTCCACGACATCGGGATCCGCATCCTGGAAAGGAATGGTGAAGTAGGATTTGAGGTACTCGCGGGCGGCGGCCTGGGGAGAACACCTGTGATCGGCAGCGTCATCCGTGAGTTCCTGCCGAAGCAGCATCTGCTGACTTACGTGGAAGCCATTCTTCGCGTCTACAACCGCTATGGTCGTCGCGACAACAAATACAAGGCTCGCATCAAGATCCTGGTCAGGGCCATGACACCGAAGGTATTCGCCGAGAAGGTGGAACAGGAATGGGCCGGGCTCAAGGATGGCCCCGGGACACTGACAGAAGCTGAAATCAACCGGGCCCGGGCCGCCTTCGAGACGCCGGACTACGACCGGGCACTGCGGGACGATGACCCGATCAACGGAGCCGAAGGCGATAAGGCATTCCTGGTCTGGATGAGAAACAACGTCGCGGAACACAAGGTCCCCGGATACGCCATCGCGAACATTGCCCTGAAAGCCACCGGTGTGGCCCCTGGTGATGTGACTGACGAACAGATGGAGGTCATCGCCGATCTGGCCGATCGATTCAGTTTTGGCGAACTGCGAGTGACTCACATCCAGAACGTTACCCTGGCGGACGTACCTCGCAAGGACCTGTTCTCGCTCTGGCAGGAACTTGTCGCCGCAGAACTGGCCGCCCCCAATCTGGACCTGCTGACAGATCTGATCTGCTGCCCCGGCGGCGACTTCTGTTCGCTGGCAAACGCAAAATCCATCCCGGTGGCCGAGGCGATTCAGCGGGAATTTGACGACATGGACTATCTGCATGACCTCGGCGAGTTCCACATCAACATTTCCGGCTGCATGAACGCCTGTGGGCACCATCATGTAGGCAACGTCGGTATTCTTGGTGTCGACAAGAAAGGTGAGGAGTGGTATCAGATTTCCATCGGTGGCAGCGCCGATGCAAACGCCGCCATTGGCAAAATTCTGGGGCCGTCCTTTGCCAGAGCGGATGTCCCGGATGTCGTGCGCAAGATCGTTGACGTCTTTGTGGGCCACCGGGCCGATGGTGAAGAATTTATTGATACCTATAACCGAATCGGTATCCAGCCGTTCAAAGATGCGGTCTACCCGGAGTAAGCCATGGTCACTATCATCAAAAATGACGCCATTGATGAGTCTCCCTTTGAAGTGGTCTGCGGCGACGCCATTGACCTCGCGGAATCAAACCAGATCCTTCCAATGGCGACCTATCTTGAGAGTCTCGAGCAGCTACGTGGCCGCAACGACATCGGCGTCTGGGTAGATGCCGATGAGGAAGTAGAGGCGCTGGCCGGCCTGCTCGATCTGCAGGTGATTGCGCTGAACTTTCCAGCATTCAACGACGGGCGGGCCTATTCCAGCGCGAACCTGTTGCGAAGAAAGCTCGGATTTGAGGGTGAGATCCGCGCCATTGGTGACGTTCGCAGGGATCAACTCGAACAGATGGTCCGTTGCGGTTTTGATGCGTTCGAGATGGCTGATGGCCAGGACCTCGATGCCGCACTGGCCTCACTGAAGGTTTTCTCTGACACCTACCAGATCGCTATCGGCACACCTCAGCCACTGTTTCGAAGAAGGTAGTTTTCCCACCGGATATCAGCAGCGGTATCAGGTGGTAGTCTATAATGGGGCATGGACTCTGACCCTCTGATCTTTTCGTTCTTCCTGATTTTTTCAAGTGCCGCCATCCTTGCGACGCTGGCCCTGTATACCCGCCAGCCCCTGATCGTCGCCTATATCGCCATCGGCGTGATACTCGGGCCTTCCGGCACTGCTCTGGTGAATGATCCGTCGCTGATCAGCAGCGTGGGCAAGATCGGAATCATCTTCCTGCTGTTCCTGATCGGCCTTGACATGCAGCCGTCAAAACTCCGCAACATGCTGAAAAATGCCTCTGTGGTGGCGTTGCTGAGTTCGGTCATCTTCTTTGTATTGGGCGCACTGGTCGCCCTTGCCTGTGGCTTTTCGGTTACCGAGGCCATCGTCATCGGAATCGCCATGATCTTCTCGAGCACCATCATCGGGATCAAACTGCTGCCGACCACGGTGCTCCATCATCGTCACACGGGTGAACTGGTCATCAGTCTGCTGCTGCTTCAGGACATGATCGCAATTATCGTACTGCTGGTCCTCACCGGGGGCTTTCTTGAGTTCAGTGGCGCCCCAAAGCTCATCCGGGTGCTGGTGAGCCTGCCTCTGATCATCCTGTTTGCGTTTGTCTTCGTGCGCTACGTGCTGCTGAAACTGCTCGAGAAGTTTGATGCCTTCCACGAATACATCTTTCTGATTGCGGTTGGATGGTGTTTAGGGCTTTCGGAAATTGCGGAATTGGCAGGCCTGTCCAGAGAAGTGGGGGCCTTTGTTGCCGGGGTCTCGATTGCCACCAGCCCGATCGCGTACTACATTGCCGGCAGTCTCAAGCCCCTGCGTGACTTCTTTCTGGTGCTGTTCTTCTTCTCGCTGGGCGCATCGTTCCATCTGGAACTGCTGGGTGAAGTCATCGGCCCGGCCATCCTGCTGGCCGGGGTGATGCTGGTCGCGAAACCGTTCGTCTTCCGCTACCTGCTGCACGGCGTGAGTGAATCCGTACCGCTTGCGTGGGAAATCGGCTTCAGGCTCGGGCAGATCAGTGAGTTTTCGCTGCTGATCGCCTTCATCGCGACATCCGAAGCACTGATTGGACAGGATGCTTCTCACCTGATTCAGGCAACGGCAATCATCACGTTCCTGGTGTCATCCTATCTTGTGGTGTTCCGATATCCGACACCGATCGCCACCACCGAAGCGCTACGCCGGGATTGACCGGCCAAATCAGTCATGAATCACCAGGGTCCGCCCGGTCACGCCGCCGGCAAAGATCTCATCAACCGCCTGTGATATCCCGTTCAGATCGATTTCACGGGTCATTGATTCGAGCGACCCAAGACGCCAGTCCGACCCAAGGCGGTTCCAGGTCCTGGTTTTTTCATCGATGGGAAGCTCAACCGAGTCGATCCCCAGGACATTGACGCCACGCAGGATGAAAGGCAGTACTGTCGTTGTGAAATTGGGAGAGGCGACCAGACCACAAATTGCCACGCTGCCGCCATAGGCCAGGCTCTTGATGACATTCGACAGGATCTCGCCACCGACGGTATCGATGCCATGGGCATAGTCGGTACCGAGAAGCGGCCGTTTATTCTCTGCCGCCAATGCCTCGCGCCCAATGACAGTCCGTGCCCCCAGGCTCGTCAGATACTCTGTCCGATCTTCCTTGCCGGTACTGGCAATGACTTCGTAACCCGCATTGGC
>JAQBUI010000030.1 GCA_027624035.1 Pseudomonadota bacterium
TCTCGACCATGGCCTATCCCGAATCGGTGCTGCTCCGCAAAGATGTAATTGATGAGCTTGGCGCGACTTGACGCGATTGCGAGCGCCCAGGCATCAGGGTAGCGCGGCGGGAGTCACTTCCCCGTATCCGCCAGGCATCGTGTATACCAGGCATTCCAGCTTTCAGACATGGATTCGACCCGCTCTGGATGCCGGTGCGCCAGGTTGTAGAGTTCACAGCGGTCGGCTTCCATGTCGTACAGTTCCCACGCCTCATGGCCAGCCTGGATGGGAATACCGGCCTGAATCCGTTCCGGGCCCTGCGTCACAATCTTCCACTTTCCTTGCCGCATCGCCCTGGCACCACCGATCATCCAGTAAAGCTCTCGATCTCCTCCAACAGATCCCTTCTGCCGCAAGACCGGGGCCAGACTTCGACCTTCAGGAGCCAGCACACCACGCCCCTCGTATTCCGACGGTACCTCGACCCCCGCAAGCTCGGCAAACGTCGGCAGAAAATCGAGGATGTGTCCCACATCGTGCACCAGACCACCGCCTTTGATCACCGCAGGCCAGCTTGCAATCAGCGGCGTGGCGATGCCACCCTCGTGGTCGAAGTCCTTGAACAGGCGAAATGGTGTGTTGCTGGCATTAGCCCAGGCGGCACCGACGGTCTGGTATGAATCAATCGTACCCGGCGGCAGGTGTGGCGTGTTGTGGATCTCCTCGGCACACCCGCCGTTATCAGAGAGAAACAGAACCAGGGTGTTATCCTCCTGACCGAGGTCACGAATCTTGCCCAGTACCCGGCCGATTGACTGATCCAGTCGGTCCACCATCGCCGCGTACACCGCCATCGTCTCAACTGCATGTTCACCGAGATTCGCGTAGGAAGATTCCGAACGTTCATCGGCGGCAGGCAGCCCCCAGCGCGAGTCGATGAGCCCCAGTTCCAGCAGGCGGGCGTAGCGTCGCTGGCGGATTTCTGCCCAGCCTGCGGTATAGCGCTCACGGTACCTGGCAATATCCTGCGGCCATGCCTGGAGCGGGAAGTGGGGAGCACAGTGCGGCAGGTATAGAAAAAAGGGGGCCTCTCCTGTGCCGCATTCGTCGAGAAACCGAATGGCATGATCGGCGATGGCATCGGTCGTGTAGAAATCCGGATCGGTTGGCGTGAAGGGATGCAGGATGGTGTCCTGGTCACACCAGGGTCGCATCTCATCTTCCGATTTTCGACCCGGCTCCGGCTCACCATCCCGCCGCTCGCCGGGGTTGAAATAGTTGCTGCAGCCACTGAGCAGCCCCCAGAAGCGCTCAAAACCACGGGCGACAGGCCGACGTTCCGGTTCTGCACCGTTGTGCCACTTCCCCGCTGCCAGCGTCCGATACCCTGCCAGCCGGAGCAACTCTGCAATGGTGATGTTGTTCCTGGCATGCAGCGTATGAAGATCACCTTTTTCAGTGACCTGCTCGGCATAGAGCCCGGTCAGGAGCGATGCCCGGGAAGGTGAACACTTGGCATTGGTATAAAAACGGGTAAAACGCAGGCCCTGTTCGGCCAGCCGGTCGAGGTTGGGCGTGTCTATTTCACCGCCATAGCATCCAAGGTCAGAGAACCCCAGGTCGTCCGCCATGATGAGCAGGATGTTCGGGCGGCGACTCAGACCCATCGTATCGCGCCTGCTCTCAGGTCAACCGTAGAATCAGGCCGACAACGCCGCGCTGATGCCGGGTCGCACCCAGACTTCAGACGACATCAGCCAGACCTTGTTCTCATTCATGCCGCCATTCCAGCCACCGGCGAAATAGAGATTGTCATCGATGATGGTGGCTGCCGGTGAGGATGTGGCTCTCGGAAGCTTGCAGACGGTCTGCCACTCGCCACCTGCCGGCAGCGCCAGGACGTCATCGCTGAATCCCTTCTTTCCACCAGGTGGCGTGCTGTGACCGCCCACCATGAAGATGGTGTCGCCATACACAAAAGTAGCGCCTTCGGAATGAGAATGCCCATAAGACAGTGGCGGCCCCGCCCGCCAGGTGTCGCTCATGGGGTCGTAGATGTCGACGTTGGGTTGATCGAGTTGCTGACTGTCATGATTGAACTGCCCACCGATGCAGTAGATTTCGTCGTTGAGGACGGCGGTGGAAAACTGGTTACGGGGCAAGGGAAAGGGCGCGAGCCGTTGCCAGCCTTCGCCGCCCTCCTGCTCCCAGGTATCAAGGTCTAGCACCCAATGCTCGCTGGCGTCGCTGTCACGGTCCTGCTTGAGCCCGCTGATGTAATGGAGGCGGTTGCCGATACGAGCAAGACCCCCTCCGGCACGCCGGCCAGGCAGTAGCGGTGCGGCAATGTAACGATCCTGCTCCAGGCAATATTGCCAGACCTCATCGATGATGAAGTCCTTGGCGGGCTGACGCTTGTCCTTCATGCCACCGGCAAACCAGATGCCGCCGTCATCATTAACGAGGTTTACATGGGATATGGCACTGGGCAGGTCCTGCATCCGGGTCCATGAATCATCAGCAGGGTCGTAGATATCGGTGCGTTTACTTGAGGCGATGTTGTCCTCGTAGCCGCCAAAGACATAGAACCTGCCGTCCCGGGCAATGGTGGCAGGTTCCCATTTACCGACGGGCATGTCGCTTAATCGAGACCATCCATTTAACTCGGTTGTCTGGGCTTCACTCATGGTTTCTCTCGCTGTGGTCGGAATCTTGAGCTGAACACCAAACGTACAGACCCGGCCGGGTGACTGCAACCTCCACGCGAGTCAGTTCACCCAGAACCGTTCAGGTACCACGCCCTGCGCGATAGCCGGGCTGGCTGCTGGCCCTGCATGACCTGATGCTGCACAATGAATGCTTCCAGAACTTCAACAAAGGAAAACGATCATGCCCGTCATAGACATGTCTACCATCAAACCAGTCGGAGAATTTGGTTCCAAAGCATGGGGCGAGGCCTGTGTCGAAGGTGCCATCAAGATCCTCAAGGCTGCCAACCTGCCTTCTTCCATTACCTGGGCCTTTACCGAGGATTACACCCACCCACCGGCGCGGCTCATGCAGGGTGGTCGCAAGAACGCCGGCTACTACCTCATGATCAAGCAAGGACAGGTCACAGGAGGAGACGGCATTGCCGAGGAAGCACTGACGATTCCCGGCTTTCACGCAAAGGTGCCCTGGGCTGCGATCTGCCATCAGTCCGGCGCGCTCTATGGGCGTGAGGGGCAACGGCAACGATCGGCACAAGAGCAGGTCTTGTTCGCTGCCATTGCAGAATACGTTGGACGTGACAATCCACTTGGCCTCGAGATCAACAAGCAGGGACAGCCCAGCATCATGCTGGACCCTGTTGGCCCCTGGCCCGCGGAGGTCGGTGCAGCTTTGGGTGAAGGCGGGGAAGAGGGCAATGGGCTGCATAATATTGCAGCGACCCTACAAACTGATTCACCGGAGTTCGCTGACCTGCCCGTCAGCGATCTACGCGTACCTGTCTTTGCGGACATGACGGACCAGCAGAAAGCTGATTTCGTCAAGCTTTGCGGCATCACGCTATAGCTATAGCCAGATAAGGAAGGTTGAATGTCCCAGTTTGGGTTGAACGAAAAGGTCGCCATTGTTACCGGTGGTGGCGGCAGCGCCCACGGGATAGGCAGTTGTATCGCACGGACGCTGGCAGGTGCCGGTGCCAAAGTGGCAGTGGTCGGCAGAACCCAGGCACCCCTTGATCAGGTTGTGAGCGATATCAGGAGCCAGGGCGGTGAGGCCATTGGTGTGATTGCGGATGTCACCGATACTGCGGCGGTGAAGAATATGGTTGCGCAGGTCAAGTCTGCCTGGGGCCGCATCGATATACTGGTAAACAGTGCCGGGGGAAGTTCCTTTGGCAACCCGGAAGACATCACCGGGGAAGACTGGTCTGCCTGTCTGGAACTCAACCTGAACGGTACGTTCTTTTGCAGTACTGCAGTCGCGAGGGAAATGATGGCGCAGCAGAGCGGCAAGATCATCAATATCGGTTCTTCTTCGGGCATCAAGGGCGAGGAGAACGCAGCGCACTATGCTGCCGCAAAAGCCGCGATCATCAACCTGACGCGGTCCCTCGCTACCAGTTGGGCCATTCACAATATCCATGTGAACTGCGTTTCACCTGGCAGCGTTGAAGTCCCCGACCATGGGATCCCCAACATGCCTGATGGCGAGTATGCCAGGCGAAAAGAACTACAGTCTGTAGAGGGCGCCGGGGCCCTGGCCCTGCCCGGCAATCCCCAGGATATTGCGAACTCGGTGGTATTTTTTGCGTCGGCCGGGTCAGATGGTATGACCGGTGAGAACCTGGTGGTTCGAGGGTCAGAATGGGCTTCCGCCTACGTCTAGCGGTGTCGTTAACGAGGAAGAGCATCAATGTCAGTATTTGATTTGCAGGACAAAGTCGCCATCGTCACCGGTGGTGGCAGTGGAATTGGTGAGGCCATCACAATGGCCTTCGCCAGAGCAGGTGCCCACGTGGTGGTTGCCGCGAGGAAGCAGGAACGACTGGACAGGGTGGCGTCTGAAGTCAGGGCCATGGGGCGGGAGTCACTGGCAATTTCGACCGATGTGACCGACCCGGTCCAGGTAGACCGTTTGATCAAAATGACCGTAGAGAAATTCGGCCGGCTCGACATCATGGTCGCCAACTCTGGCGGCGGCGGGTTTCCCCCTCTGGAAAAAGCGACCCTGGAAGACTGGGATCAGCAGATCACGCTCAATCTTGACAGTGCGTTCCTGTGCGATGTTGCCGCAGCCAGGGTGATGATCGAGCAGGGAACGGGCGGCAAGATCATCAACATTTCGTCCACAGCTGGCATCAATCTGAACCCGGGTCTGGCTGCCTATGCCGCCGCCAAGGCAGGCATGATCAACTTCACCAAGTCTGCTGCCCTGACCTGGGCCGGCAAGGGCATTAACGTGAACTGCGTCGCGCCGGGCTTTACGGCGACCCCTGGAATCAGAAAGGCCGGCTATGTACCGTCCGCGACCAGGAAGGATGGCACGACAGTCCCACCACTTTTGATGCCTAACGAGCCTGAGCATGTTGCGGATACCTGCGTGTTTCTGGCATCGGAAGCATCGTCTCACATCACCGGCGAGTTAATGATTGTCCGTACCATGTTCCATATGGAGCGTAGCAACGATGTACTCAGGGATCGGGCGAAACTGACCGTTTAAAAGGCCACGAGGAGAGCACGATGGCGCCGGCAAACTATGAACAGCAGGGAGATATCGCCGTTGTCACGCTTGACGATGGCAAGGCCAATGCCATGAATCCGGATATGATCGCAGCGGTCAACACAGCCCTTGATCGGGCGCAGGCCAATGCCAGAGCCGTGATCATTTCGGGCCGGCCCGGAGTGTTCTGCGGCGGGTTCGATCTCAAGGTGATACGAACAGGAGACGCTGCCACCCAACAGGCTATGACGCTCGCCGGCGCGCGCCTCGCGATGCGCATCTATGGCTTTCCCAGGCCGACCGTCATGGCGACAACAGGGCATAGCGTGGCGCTCGGCGGCTTCCTGCTGCTCACGGCTGACTACCGCATTGGCATCAACGGCGCATTTACCGTGGGGTTAAATGAAGTCGCGATCGGCATGACCTTGCCACCATTCGCACTGATGTTATCCAGGGCGCGGATTGATACCAGACATCTGAGCAATGCTGCCCTGAGTTCGACCATGTACAGCCACGCGGACGCCGTTGGCGCCGGTTTTCTCGATGAGGTGGTTGAGCCCGATGCGCTGATGGCCCGCGCCATGGACAAGGCGACCAGCCTGGCAGCGCTGGACGCAAAAGCGTTCGCACGGGTGAAGCAGGATCTTAGAGGGGCGGACATTGAGCGTGTTCTTGCGTCTTTGCCGGCTTGATAGTTGCCAGCCCTATCAGGATCGAAGCTTAAATTCCGGAGAAGAATTCTTGCCGCCGGAAGACCTCGAGCTCCGAACCGGGGCGCCTCCTTGGGGCAACGCCGTGAATACATCCCTGTAGGCTGCCACTCGGCGTCCTGCCTCGCAGGCTGCCACAAGGAGGCGCCCCGACTCGGAACGCTGACGATCCGCGAAAGTTGTTGAGGGGGGACATCGAGCGTGTTCTTGCGACTTTCCCGGGCAAATAGCTGCCTGCCCTATCAGGATCGCAGCTTAAATTCCGGAGAAGAACTCCCAGATCAGTTCCGACGCGTTGATACCTGAATGGTCCTGCAGGTTCTTGCCGCCGGTATCGCCACCGGGCCAGACATGGTCGTGGTTTTCGATCCGGTAGTAGTGCACTGGCGCGCCCTTACCTTCGTCTTCCGGCTTATAGATGGTGAGGGTCGTATTCTCCGTCACCTTGACCTTCTCTGATGTTACGGAATCATTGAGGCCTGCAAAATACGCCACAATCTCCCCGGCCCCGGGCAGCCTGACACCGGTAATCTTATCAACACCGCCATCGACAGGAACCATTCTGTCGTCAGCGCCGTGGATATGGATGATGGGTTTTGGCTTATCGAGGACGCAGTCCTTGAACACATCAGCATCAATCAAACCGGACACGATCGCCGCTGCCCTGAAGCTCTCCCCGGCCTGGCACATGAGGGTGTAACTCATATAACCTCCGTTGGAGAACCCGGCAACAAAAGTCCTGTCCGGGTTCACGTGATGCTCTTTTTGCATGAATCCGGCCAGCGCAATCAGAAATTCCACATCGCTCTGGCCCTCAAACAACTCGTCCGCATTCTCATTATTCCAACGGGCCATGCTGGTCGTGAGCATGCCGTCCCGGCACACAATCTCCATACCATTAGCGACGAAGCTTTCGCCCTCTTCACAGGTCCTGGCCTTGTCGCCCAGCCAGCTGGTGTCCAGATCCTTTCCCTTTTCACCTTTTTTGTTGCCGGATTTTCCGCCGGCCGCGCCCAGCACAATCAGCTTGTTGTGAGACTGTGGGTAGACCGCCAGGAAACCATGCTTGTCTGCCAGTTCATTGAAGCCCGCCATGTAGGACCAGGTACTGCTGGATGTCATGCCATGAAGAACGAAGACCATCGGTGCGTTGTGCGCCAGATTTTCCGGGCGGTACATCTTGTAGGTTCTTTGAATTCCATCGTGGACATATACATGGTCCTTTACATGGTCCTTTACATGGTCCTTGCCAACCGTCATTCCCAAACCCTCAATCCATTCACCTTGAAGTCGTAGGAAGTCTCTTCGGTAAACTGGCAACTCATCACGCCATCGAGCCTGTCATCGCTCAGCCGCAACCAGGTGGTCATTAACTCCGGATTACCCTTGCCCCAGTACTTCTGGGATGGTGGCGTCACGTAATCGTAGCTCAGAATCTCTCCATTGAACCGCACACCCGTAACCGTCAGGTCACCGTCGGCATCATTGTGTAATGTTGCTGCCAGCCCACCATCGGTTTCTGTAAGGGTCAGCAGATCATCGCTGATCATCCCGAAACCGTTGGACCGAACACGCCACTGCCCTGTCACGAGACTGCAATCCGGTGCATCACCGGCTCCCTTGACGCCAGGAAAATCACGCCACATCCAGCGCAGCGTATCGGGAAACAGTTCACCACCATGTTTGAGATCATGGCCACCGTCTCCCAGCTCGAACCGGTGTTCATAGCGTCCATACTGAAGGGCGGCCGCCATGGTAATGTTGCCCAGGGTCCAGTCACCCTCTTCAATATCAAGTTCGTTACGTCCGTCCTGGAGAAAGACACGGAGCGGTTTTGGGTTTCTTCGGCTCTGCCTGACCTTGTGCGGGTATCCTTCACCGTCGATCAGGCGCACAAAGCTGGCGATGTGACAGATGACTTTATTAAACAGATCCGGTCGTTCCCAGGCCACGGCGAAAGCGGCCAGGCCACCGTCACTCATGCCGCAGATACACCGGCCGACCGGATTATCTGTGATCCGGTATTCGCGACTCACCGCAGCAATGATCTCCTGCTCCAGAAACTTCGCGTAGGTTTCGCCATTGGCCACATACTCCAGCGCACGAGTGCTTTCGGCTTCACCCCTGGTCCCGGGATTCACGAAGATGCCAATGGTGACCGGCATCTCACCCGAGTGAATCAGGTTGTCCATCACCACCGGTGCCCGAACCTGGCCCTCGTCATGCAGGTAGCCGCCACCATCCTGAAACACCATCAGACAGGCTGGCTCAATCCCATCGTACCGGGCGGGGACATAAACCGAATATTCACGCCGGGTCTCCGGATAAATGCTGCTGGAATTCCATGAACGATGCTCAACCTTTCCCTGGGGGACACCTTCGCCCCGCGTTGACTCCACACTTGCCATATCTGATCCTGAATCGAATTGTTTACTTGCGCTGTGTTACTTGCGCTGCAGAAAGTTCACCCAGTTACCATCCGGGTCTGCCACCATGGCGATACTGATCCCGGGGCCAATCACGGTGACCGGAACAGGAATGTCATAGCCGGCGGATTCACAGTCAGCCACCGCATCCTCGATATTGGTGATCGGGATTGTCCAGTATCGATAGCCCGTCGCGCCGGCCGCTCCGCCTGGTGGAGCATCGGCCGCGGGCTCTTTAGGGTTAACCAGTATCTTGATGATATTGGGCCCGCACTTCAGACGCGTCATATGTACGCCATTGGCCATCCGCAGTTCTCGTTCGAACTCAAGCCCGAGGATGTCCCGGTAGAATGTGAGCATCGGCCCGGCGTCCCGGGTGACAATGCCTATTTCGATGCCGTCCTGCGAGATATTGAGTGTCATGCCTGTTCACGATGCATCCGCATTGTCCTCCGAAAGAATCGAGACAGTACCGGCATCACCATCAACGGTAATCATTTGCCCATGTCTGATCCGGTCAGTGCCGATACTCGTGCCCACCACGGCCGGGATACCAAATTCACGGGCCACGATGGAGCCGTGGCCCAGAATGCCGCCGATATCGGTGACCAGACCCGCGGCATGGGCAAAGAGCTGTGTCCAGGCCGGCGTGGTCATGGGACAGACCAGAATCGAGCCTGGCTTCATCTTGTCGAATTCCGCGGGAGAGTTAATCAGGCTGGCTGGCGCGGTAATGCGTCCGGGACTGACTGCAATGCCGTTGAGCGTATCACTTGATGGATCGTTCACTGCCTCGACTTCTCCCAGCGAAGGATGTCCGATAATTTCCGCGGGGATGGCCGAAGGTGCCCTCAATCGCTTGCGTGCTTCCCGTAATTCACGGCGCCCGGCAGCAAGCTGTCCATATTCCGGCAGCGCCTGGTTGCTGCCCCGGGCCGCCGCGCAGGCTCGCAGCTCTGCCATCTTCAGGTAAAAGGTGTCATCGGCAAGCCGGAATGTGCCCTCCCGGACCATCCGACGGCCGAACTCGGCCGCAAGGGGGCGCAATACCGGCCAGGCACTTCCGAGCGGGAACAGCAGTTCCTCCCTGTAGGGATAGTAGCGGCTGGCATACCAGAGGCGGTAGCGAAACTGCCAGTAGGTCAGCCCATCCAGAATCTCTTCTGCTTTTGCGAACGCGGCGGCACGCTTGCGGGCTGCCTCTCTGTCATGCTTGCCTGGATCATAGTCCGGGTCTGCTACCATTGACTTGAGCGTGGCAAAAACCGGCGAAGGCTCCTCGATCGGCGGCGGCTCGACGAAATCCAGGCTATACCCCTGGTGGCCGTATGTCTCGAGATAGGCATTGATGCCAGCGAGCACAGGACCCGCATCCTGGTGCTTCCGCAGCTCCGCCATGAGGCGTGTGCCGGGCGTGACCAGCGTCAGTTCACGAAGCGAATCGTTGGCCTGAATCAGCCTGGATATCCTGCACAGTTGCTCGTTCGCCTGCATGAGTTTGGACACAAAACCGCTCAGGAACACGCCGCTGTTCAAGCCCTGGCCAGGAGCTACCTTCTGTAGAAAGTGATTGAGCTGTTCATCACTGCATTTTATTACGCCAAACATCCGACCACCGTTGCGACCCGACCAGTAACGGCCCTCGGCATGGGCCAGGTCAAGAATGCCGTCGATCAGTTGATCATCTGATGCCCTGGCCGGATCAACCTTTCGCCACTTGCTGGTGGTGGCAGACAGCTCGGGCCAGGCTCTTTCACGCCAGTCCTTCATGAGCTGGTCACTTGGTCCGGTTCTGTGGTGTGCGTAGCAACGGACATTGTCACTGTCTGGCAGGGTCAACGCCTGGGGCAGGGTTTCCCTATCCTGGTGCGTCGCCATGTCGTCAAAGGCGGAACGCTCCTGCGACGACAACGAATCGAGAAACAGCGCCATATCATGGCTTGCCATTTTCATTTGCTCAGGCGTTTCGGACGCTTCCTTGACGCCTTGCAGTTGTTCTTCGAGTTGCTCGTCCACAGGCCTGCCTGAATGTTCATTGATTCCGGGTATCACAAATCTGGAAGGCTTCCAGTCCATACGCTGATAGGCGATGCCGTTGACGGTGGTATAGAGCGGCCCCTCCATCATGTCCATCTCCTTCCATTCATCAGACTCCGCTGACCCGCCAGGCTGCTCCAGCATCAGGCCTTCTATCACGTACAGTTCCTCGAACAGGGGGCACACCGGGTCCGGCATGTTCTCTACAATCTGGCGACGAACCAGGAACCTTGCAGGTGGCGTGGGTTTCCACACGTTCGCAATGGGTTGCGGTGGCAGATTCGTTATGGGACGCGATTGCAGCAGCCACAGCTTGCCGCCCGTCATCGCCCACTCGATATCCTGTGGCACGGCGTGGTAGTGCTTCTCGATCCTGAGCGCGACCGATGCCAGCCTTTCAAGATCACTTTCCGACATCGACGACGCCGTACGTGCATCTTCAGCGATGGCTTCCAGACGAACGCCGTGTTCACCATCGGAGACGATCTGTTGCTCCTTGGTGCCGATGGTTATCTGCTTCGGCCTGAGTGAATCACGATCCAGCACAAAGGTGTCCGGCGTCACCTGGCCTCCCACCACGGCTTCACCCAGCCCGAAGCTGGCGTTGACAATCATCTCGGACCTTTCGCCGGTGACGGGATTGGCGGTAAAGAGGATGCCGGACACATCGGAAGGGACCATCAACTGCACCACGACAGCCATCGCAACGGTATCCTGCCCGATACCCATCTGATGCCGATAGCTGATGGCTCTTGGCGTCCAGAGGGATGCCCAGCAATCTCTGACGGCTTCCAGCAGCGCTTTCTCGCCGCGTATATTGAGGAAGGTATCCTGCTGCCCGGCAAAAGACATGTCCGGGAGATCCTCTGCATTGGCCGAAGAGCGCACCGCGACGGCAGGGTTGTGTTGCCCTCCAGCAGCAGCCAGCGCCGAATAAGCCTGACGGACTTCAGCCGCCAGTTCCGGCGACATCTGCGGTTCTTTGATGAGCGCGACAATGGCTTCTGATGCTGAGTCGAACGACACGTTGCTGTCACGGAGTTCCGGCCTGGCCAGGCCGATAATCCTCGCCTGCAGGCCGCTGGCTTCCACAAAGCTTCGATAGGCTGCGGTCGTGACGTAGAAGCCGTCCGGCACGTCGAACCCGGCACGGCTCATGCTGGCAAGGGACCTGCCCTTGCCGCCTGCCATTTCCAGTGAGGCCTCTTTGGTATTCAGCGGTAGAATGTTTGCCATTGATCAAAAATGACATGACGCCCACTCATCTTCAAACGAAGACCCCGCGCCTCGTCCCCGGCACAGACAAGGTTCACCCATTTTGTGATCCGGCAAAGACAAAGCCGGCAGTACCATCTTGTATATTGGGGGAACTCGGCCCGGGTTCGGGATTCAGTTTCTGATCAGTTTGGGCAGTTGCTGTAGTCTATGCGGCCTTTTACCGCCCGACGTACAGGGCGACACAAGATGACTTTTCCAGAGGAACAAAGCAGATGGCTGACAGTTTTATTCTCCCCATGAACACCACCGAGGATGCACTGGAGCTGATTGGTGGCAAAGGCCGATCGCTCGCAAAGATGTCCAATGCAGGATTCGATGTCCCCGGCGGCTTTCACCTGAACGCTGATGCCTATCGCGCCTTCATCAATCAAAACAATCTGCAGGACCAGATCGTGGCCCTCGCCAAACCAGCACTGGACAACGGCTGGCCCACCTTCGAGCCTGCCTCGGCGGCCATCCAGGAACTGATCACCTCCTGCGAGGTATCAGCGGAAGTCGCGAGCCAGCTCCGTGAAACCTATGCCAGCCTCGGCGCTGAGCCCGCAGTAGCCGTTCGTTCATCAGCCAACGCGGAGGACCTGCCGGGCCTGTCGTTTGCCGGGCAACAGGAGACTTACCTGAATGTTAAAGGTGGCGATGCCCTTGTCGTGGCAGTTCGCAACTGTTGGGCGTCTCTGTGGACGGCGCAAGCCATCAGCTACCGACATGAAAACGAGATCGACCAGGGTTCAGTCGCCATGGCTGTCGTGGTGCAGATCATGGTGCCTGCAGAGGTAGCCGGCATCATGTTCACGGCCAATCCGGCAACCGGTGACCGCACCGAGATGATCATCAATGCCAGCTTTGGACTCGGTGAAGCAGTGGTCGGCGGCCAGGTCACACCGGACACCTTTATCGTCGACCGGCCATCAAAGACGATTAAAGAGACGATGATCGGCCCCAAGGAACAGATGATCGTTTCAGACGGCGATCAAGGTACTAAACTGACCGAGGTAGAAGCCGCAAATCGGGACCAGTCTTCCCTGTCCGATGGGTTGTTAAACGACCTGGTTGAACTGGCGCTGAAGATTGAGAAGACCTACGACGGCGTGCCCCAGGATATCGAATGGGCGATTGTTGATGGCAGGATCTCCCTGCTGCAGTCCCGGCCCATTACCAATCTGCCACCACAGCCCCTTGAGGTTGAATGGCAGCCACCAGAGGAAATCCCGGCGCTGGTTCGACGTCAGATCGTTGAGAATATTCCGGACCCTACCTGTGAGCTGTTCGATGAGCTCTATATTCGGCGAGCCCTGCGCTGGGACAGGACGAAGGAGATCTCGAACTACGCCACGTTGAATGGTTTTGCCTTTCAGATCATGGGTGGCGGAAACATCACTGAAACCAAGGAACAATGGCGAGCCAATATTCGCAAGGCACGTGAAAAAGTGGCTGCCACACCAGAAGGTATGGCGCAGGAAAAGCATGATCTGGAGCTGTTTCTCAGCGAACTGTCCGATGACGACCGGGCAGCGTTTCAGAAAATGGCCGATGAGCTTGATAGCGATAACCTGCCGAACGCGGTGACCGTGCCGGAAAGTGACGACCCGACCTTCACCGCGTTCCACAAGACCTTTACCAATGACAACCAGCACCGGGACTGGCGGGAACGCGCCATGCCGGAACTGGAAGCCGCGACCAACAAATGGGCCGCACTGGATATCGCCAGTGCCTCTGACGCAACGCTGATGGAAGGGATCAGGGAACTGACGGAGGCCGAAGGCTGGTACTGGGCAGGCAACGGCGGCCACACCTTTGGCGTTGCCAAGTCCGTGGACGATCAGTTGCAGTGCTTTTTGAGAGAGAACCTTCCCGAGCATCGATTCACCAGCGGTCAGTTCCTGAGCGGGTTCAAATCGCGGATCATGCAGGCCAATGACGCGCTGTTCGAAATTGCCAGGGTCATACGGGCCAATGACGAGCTTGGCCTGCTGATTCTGGCCACCCCTGCTCGAAGACTGATGCGTGAGCTTGAAGCAAGATCAGATACCAGACAGATCCTCGGGGATATTGATGCCTACCTTCAGGAATACGGCCATCAGGGATACAGCCTGGATTTCTGTGAACCCACACAACAGGAAGACCCTTCTGCGCTGTTTGTCACTCTGAAGAATATGGTCAGGCGCAAGGACTACGACCCGAAGCAGCATGAAGAAGAGGCCCGCAGGAAAAAAGAGAAAGCGCTGAAGGATATCAGCGAGCTACTTGACGGTTTGAAGTACTGGCAGTTCCGCTATCGCCTCTGGTTTGCCAACAAGTACTACCCCATGCGTGAGGAATCCTGTTTCGTACTGGGTATGGCCTGGCCTGTGCTGCGGCCTATGGCAGCCGAGCTGGGACGACGCATGGTCGAGGTGGGGACGTTCAAACGAGCCGATGACGTCTACCACATGTACTCCGCTGAGCTCGACGAAGCCATGCAGCTTCGGGCCGATCACAAGGGCAAGCCGGAGCTGGGCGAACTGGCTGAGCAGCGACGAGAACTGCGGGAGAGACGCAAGCGTCTGCACCCACCGGGAACCTGCCCTCCTGAAGCCAGCGAACTGCCGGGGATCGCTTTCAAGGAAACCCAGATCAAGAATGACGATACCAGTGATACCCTGATGGGTATTCCTGTCAGCCCCGGGACCGTTACTGCCGAGGCCAGCGTGATCATGAATCCCTCCGAGTTCAGCAACATGATCCCCGGTTCCATCCTGGTATGCCCCATGACATCGCCGGCATGGACGCAACTCTTTGCTCATGCGCAGGGGCTGGTCACCGACATTGGCGGTATTCTGGGCCATGGTTCAATCGTTGCCCGCGAGTACGGGATCCCGGCCGTTGTCGGGACAGGTAATTGCACCCAGCGCATCAAACACGGGCAGATGATCGAGGTGGACGGCGACGGTGGAACCGTGCGGCTGCTCGAGGGGGAATAGCGCTACTTCACTCAGCGAACCAGATAGAGCGCCCGGGGTTCCTGCACCAGGCCATCACGTGATGGCGGATGGGAGCGGCACCCATCACGTGATGGGTCAGAAGTCAGCACTCTGCCGTACAGGGTGCGGATGAAGTAGCTGCCATTGGCATCCTGCGACATCTCGAATCCGCCCTCGTGCAGCAGTCGGTGATGCCTTGAGCACATCAGCACAGAAGCATCGACTGATGTCTTGCCGCCCCTGGCCCAGTGTTCGACATGGTGGCCTTCCAGCCACAGCGTGTGGGTGCAGCCCGGGTACTGACAGTGCCCGTCCCGGGCTTCGAGGGCACGGCGCTGCGCTGGTGGCAGGGTACGGTACTTGCGGCCGACATCGAGCGGCTGGCCTTGGCCATCTTCGATCAGTTCAACCGCACTTGCATCGCAGAGCAGCCGTTCTACCGTGCTGATCGGCAGATCACTCTTGCCGCCCTGGTGCTGCAGGGCAGATTCATCCACGTGCACCACCACCTGGTATCGGTCGCCCTGGGTTCGCTTACCTTCGCCATCTCCTGACAAGTACGCCTTGGCCATGTCTACCAGCGCATCGGCCTGGCGGGCGCAGAAGCTCTCGTTGTCAGCGTCTTCGTGGTGTTCGCACTCACCATGGGGCAGATGTTGGGCGGCGATCTCGAGTGCTTTCATGACCAGCAGACCTACGTCAGCGGGCAGATCAGCATTGAGGTGCACCATGCCCTCGGCATCCCGGGTGCAGGACAGCCAGCGGGACCGGTGGGCCTGCTCTGCATCCCGGGTCGAAATGGCGGGGTTGGCGTTGCGCAACCGCCGGCACCAGTCCTCTACCTGGGATGCGGTGCGATGCAGGGCCTCGTCCAGCAGGGCATCTTCATCGGCATCCGGTACCCGCGTCATGGCCCGCGCTTTGGAGTAGGAGAGCTGGCCGGTGCGGAAGGCTTCAGACCACTTCGGTTTGTCTAACAGGGCCAGCGCCACCCGGACCTTCTCCTGTGCGGTACCGACCGTGATACCGCATTTGAGGTTCAGCCATTCGGCGGTGCTGTTCATCAGCCACAGCCGAAAGCCCTGGCGGAGTTCGAACTCCGCGATGAGTTTGAGCAGTTCGTATTCGGAGGCGTTGCAGCGTTCGGCGGCGGTGATGAGGTCTGTTTCGAGCTGATTGATGGAGCGTTCGAAGGAGCGGATTTGCACGGTGATGTCCTGAGAAAAGATACTGTAATTATATACAGTTATTTTCATCAGATCACGGTTAACGTACTGAAAAAACCAAGTTTATTGTAGTTCTGTCTGGGCGGAAAAACCTGGATTTCCGAGACAGTTTACGAAACGCATCTTCACCCATTGCCCCGGGGTTCATCCTGTCAGAAACCAAGGTACACTGCGCGTTTCAGCATCCGGCACTACGGATGCGGCGTAAAAGCACGAGATTGACGTCACATGGACAAGAGCGTCGCGGAGACAGCCACAGAGTTCAGGAACCTGCGCCACCACAATTCTGCCTGGCAACTGATGGCGTCCCGTCGGGCGCCGCTCATCCTGGCCTGCCTCACGCGGCTGTACAACGCCAAAGACGCGAGCATCCCCACCGATGAACTGGAGCAGTCACTGGCAGAGATGCTCGAAGAACATGCGGACGTAGAGGAGTTTGGGGTCGAGGATGACAACTACCTGCTGGCCGCAAGGCGGGAGTTGCGGAACTGGATCAAGCGGCGCCTGATCGTTGAGCGCGATGGTCTGCTGACTGCGACCGACGAACTGCAGCAAACCTTGCGGTTCGTCGAGAGCATGCAGGACAGGATCATGACATCCACTGCATCGCGCCTCGCCACCGTGCAACGGGAGATTGAGAATGTTGCGATGCGCCTCAGCCATGATCAGGCGAACCGGGAGCGTGCGCTGCAATCCCGGATAGACGCACTCACCCAGGAGTTGGAAAGGGTGAGCAGGGGGGAGTTTGAGGTGCTGGCCGGGCGCGAGGCGAAAGAAGCCATTCGTGATATTTTTGATCTGGCCTCCAGCCTGCGCGCAGATTTTCGCCGGGTCGAAGACTCCTTTCGCGAGGCAGACAAGGCGCTGCGCCGGTCGGTGATCAGCGAGGGCAGGCACCGGGGCGAAATCGTCGATACGTTGCTGGATGCTCACGACGCGCTGCAGAAAACGAGCGAAGGCATGACCTTTCTTGGCTTTCACGAACAACTGGTGCGCTCCGTCGAACTGGCCAGGATGCGGCGGCAGCTCAAGGAGATCGCCACCAGCCCCGCTGCCCACGATGCGCTGACCGTCAATCAGCAAACGGACCTTCGGTTAACCATGTTTCGGTTGATGGTCGAGTCCGACGGCATCATGCGAGCCCGCGCGGCGAGCGAGCGGGACGTCAAGAGCTTCATCAAAACCGGGCTTGCCGCAGAGCACTATCGCGTGGGCCAGCTCATCAATGATCTGCTTGAAACGGCTACTCGAATCAATTGGGCCTTACAGACCGTACGCCGTACGCCCGTCTCGCTGCCAGCGATTGGTGTTGCAGCGAACAACCTGCCAGTGATTGAGCGATTGCGTCTCAAGTCTCTGGACGATGAATCGGCACAGCCGCTGTCGCTGATGCCAAAGCAGGCGCGGCTGGACGAATTCGAAGAGGACTTCTGGGCGTCTCTCGATACGCTGGATCGCCACGAGCTGTTTCAGCAAACCTGCGAGACGCTCGAAGCGAGCCAGGGACCGATGACCGTCGGTGAGGTGGCAACCGCGTTGCGGCCTGCCCATGACCTTGAATCCATCGCCTTCTGGATTAGCCTCGCACGGGTGGCGGGGTTACCTTTTTCAGAAGATCGAGAAACCTTTGTGACTGCAGCAGCGCCCGGTCAGGCACCCGAAGAAAGGTCGGGTCTTGTGAGCGGTGGCGGCAGATCGCAGCTACGCTTCACGGTGCCACGAGTGGATTTGACGGCCAGCGCGCTCAAAAACCTTGACTGGGACATCTGAGATGAGTGACTCGTTCGATGCCGGCATTGAAGACGGCGCAACACCAGCCGTTAGCCAGACCTCATCGGAGGTCAAAACCGGTGTACAGGAATTACTCAGGAACGGATTGATTGAGAACGAGCACAAACCGGCAGTTTATCGCACGGCAACAGTACACAAGGACGACATCAACGTCATCCTTGAGCCCCTCGACCTGGAACTGCGGGTCGATGAGGTGAGAGGGCTCGCCTTCCTTGGGGTCCGGCCGGGTACAAATGTTGGAGAAGATCAGGAGCAGGACGAATGGTCCCATCCGCTGGTGCGGCGACAGCGACTGACTCTGGAGCAGTCGTTGCTGGTGGTGCTGCTCCGCCAGTTGTACCTCATTCATGAGCAGGAGAAAGGCACCAGCGCTGATTTTGCGACCATCAGCCTGGAGGAAGTCACCAGTCAGCTTGATCTGTATTTCGCCACTTCCGGAAGCGATACCAGGGACCAGCAGCGGGTTCGGAATCTTATCTCGCAAATCAGCGTGCACGGTATCGTCTACGAGGTGGACGAACACGATTCAATTCGAATCCGTCCGCTGATTACCCATTTCGCCGATCCGGAGTCCCTGAACGCGCTGTTGGCACAATACCAACGCATCGCTGACGACCAGACCCAGGCGCCAGACTCCGATGGCTGATTTGTTTGGCGAAGCCGACCCGCTTGCCTTGTCGACCTACACTCTATCGGGGCTTGAACTGTACAACTGGGGGTCATTTGACGGGCGCCACAATGTCGAGATTGATCGTGCTGGTACTGCCATCATCGGCAGCACTGGCAGCGGCAAGACGACCCTCGTTGATGCCCTGCTGACGCTGCTGGTGGCGCAGCCCCGGTACAATTTTGCCTCGACCGGTGGCCATGAACACGACCGAAACCTGGTGTCCTACATCCGTGGTGTGTCCGGGGCCGGCACCGATATCGCTGGCGATAATCGTCATGTGGCGAGGGCTGGCAGGACAGTGACGGGCATCAGTGCCAGATTCGAAAACGCCGAGGGTAGCGTGAACCTGATGGCGGTGTTCTGGATAGACACCACGAGCTCGGCCAACGCGGATCGAAAGGACCTGTGGCTGTTCGTGGAAGATGAGTCAACGACGCTGGATCAGATCCTGACCATCCACGCCGACGATGGTGCGCGCGGGGTCAAACAATTCGTGCGAGAGAACCGTGGAACGTCAGCATTTGAGAGAAAACGCCCATTCCTCGCCAGGGCCCGCAGCTTCTTCGGTGTTGGCGAAAACGCCTTTAACCTGCTCAACCGTGCAGCTGGTCTGAAACAGTTGTCCAGCATGGATGAGATATTCCGTGAACTCGTGCTGGATGATCATGCCGCTTTTGGGCGTGCCGCAGAAGTCATCGCCGAATTCGAAAACCTGAAAGAAATTCGGTCAGAGCTGGAACTGGCGAGGCGGCAGAAGCAGTCGCTGGACCCGATCGTGCGGGTGAACAAGCGGTTCACTGAAACCGATGTGGCGGTGACGGAAACGCGGCAACTGCTCGATGCGCTGCCACGCTGGTTCGCAGAACTGGGGCTGACGGTGTGGATGCCCAGGCTGGAAGCGCTGGTGGCGCAGATCAGGACGAGCGATCTGGACATTGAGGCGGTTGAAGACGCCCTGGTGACGCTGGGCACCAGCCTGGATTCGGCCCACGAGGCCTACATCCGGGTGGGTGGCGGCAGAGCTGACCAGACCCAGGAACAGATAGGCCAACAAAAGGACCTGTTGCACGAACTCCGCCGTAACGCCAGGGACTACGAACGAACCGCCAGTGCGCTTGGGCTCGAGACCAGGCTTGACCGGAGCACGTTCGAGGCCAACCTCGGGATCATTCAAGAGCGGCTCCCTGAATACGAGCGGTTACTGGCCGAGCGAGATGACGCCTACATCGATGCAGCGGTGATCCTCAAGCAATGCACCGATGAACTGGCGGATCTGGAAGCACGTTTAAAGCAAGCGCGGCCCGCCCGGATTCTAATATTCCAGGGGACTTTCAGGTATTCCGTGCCGGCCTGGCCGAGGTGCTGCAAACATCGGAGGATCAGTTGCCGTTCGTTGCTGAACTGGTGGAAGTCAAGGCATCGGAATCAACCTGGCGCGGCGCCATTGAGCGTGCCATCGGTGCCCATCGGCTGCGGATTGTCACCCCCGGTGATCACATCAAGGCGGCGCTGCGCTGGGTCAACAGCCGCCACAACCGGTTACATGTGAGGCTGTTGGATGCCGGTGAGTTCACTTCGTCCCGGGAGTTTCGCCATGACGGCTTTACTCGCAAACTCAACTTCAAGCCCCATCCGATGAGAGAGCCGATGAAGGCCTTGCTGGCATCAATCGACCGCCACTGTGTGGATGACGCTGAATCGCTGCAAAGCTTCGGCATGACCCGGGAAGGTTTGATGTCGGGTACCACCGGGCAGTTCGACAAGCAGGACCAGGCTGCCCTGGGGGCCGGTTGGGTCACGGGCTTCAGCAATGAGGATATCGTGGCAGATCTCAGCCGTTCGATTCATCAGCTACAGCAAAGCCGCGATGAATTCGACCAGGCGGTTCGGCTGGCTCAGCAGGCCCGCGAGCAGGCCACGGTGAACCTCAATTTCGCACGCCTGCTGGCGGGGCTGGAGTTCGCGGCCATCGACCTGCCGGGGGCCGAAGCGAGGCTGGAGTCTCTGGAGCAACGCCTCCGGGAACTGCTTGACCCCCATTCCGATGCGGGCAGGGCAAAAGAGCTCTACGAGAGTGCCCGGCGTGAACAGGTCCGGCAGCAGGAACACCTGACCACGCTGCGGGTGAAACAGGGCCAACTGCAACAGCAAGTGCAGGAGGCAGAGCAACAGATCGCACGTCTGCAGGCCCGCGCAACCCCATCCCTGACGGAACAGGAGCGGACCCTTGCAGATAATCGCATACCGTTGACGGGCCCGTTGGACTCGTCATCTCTGGATGATCAGGAGCGCCAGGTTCGATCTGACATTGAGCACAACAAGGCAGAGCTGGAGGCCCGCCACGCGGAATTGTCCCGTCGGCTGGTGCAATTGATGGGTGATGCCAAGCGCCTGGATAACGGTGCGCTGGTGGAGACTGGCACTGACGTCCCGGACGTACAAGCCTACCTGGACCGATTGCAGGTACTGACTGAGGAGGCTCTGCCGGAGAAGCTCAGCAGGTTCCTGGAGTATCTGAATCAATCTTCCGATCAAGGGGTTACCCAGCTTCTGGCGAGTATCGATCATCAGGTTGACCAGATCGAAGATCGGATTGAAGAGCTCAACGGCACCCTTCGGCGAGTGGACTTTCAGCAGGGCCGGTTCATTCAACTGGTGCCGCGAAAGGTCAGCCATGAGCGCCTTCGGGCGCTGGGGCGTGCCCAGAGTCAACTCCGCGCGGCAGAATTCACTGACGACCAGGGTGAGTCTCAATTCGCGGCGCTGGAACGGCTCGTTGATATATTCCGTCAGGCGGTGGACAGCAGGACTACGCTTGCCGCGAGGGCGCTGCTGGACCCCCGATACCGGCTGCAGTTTTCCTGTTCCATCATAGATCGTTCCTCGGGGGAGCTGATGGAGTCCAGGACGAGTTCACAGGGGGGCAGTGGTGGCGAGAAGGAAGTGATCGCGAGCTATATTCTGACGGCCTCTCTCAGCTATGCGCTGTGCCCGGACGGCGCCGACCGGCCGCTCTTTGGCACTATCCTGCTGGATGAAGCCTTTTCAAAAAGTTCCCAGTCCGTGGCAGGCCGAATCATCCAGGCGTTGCGTGAATTCGGCCTCCATGCGGTGTTTGTCACGCCAAACAAGGAGATGCGCCTGTTGAGGGAGCATACGCGGTCGGCGGTGATTGTGAATCGGGTGGGCGCGCAGGCCTCGCTGACCACCATCACCTGGGAGGAACTGGACGCGCACAAGAAGCAACGGCAGGCGTTGGCTGATGAAAACACCTGATCAACTGCGTGAGCAACTCAAGCGTCAGTGGGAAAATACCTCGCTGCGGGTTGATCGGCTGCTCGGGAATGCGAGCTGGCCGCTCAGCTTGAGCATTGGCAAGCCCACTGCCGGTGAGATGGCCTCTGATGCGCGGGGGATTAAAGCCACCATTGACCTCTGGCGAGGCATGCAGACAGGAAAGGTCAGTTGGCGGGCGGAGAAATACCGCGCACTGGCGGCACCGATCGAACTGCCGGCCCAGTGGACATTGTCGGAGCCTGCACAATGGGTCTCGGCAATAGCAGACAGGTCGATTTCCATAGAGTACAAACGTTACCGGCACTTGTTTGCGAACATCTCTCCCTTGTGGCATGAGTTATTGTTGAGAAGGCGCCACCTGATCGCGTCACTCGACGATGCGGAGATCATCCGTGCGGCTGAAGTCGCGCTCACCTTAAAGCCCGGGAGTGCCAACGGTGCGCCTTTGCGATCGTTGTCCGTGCGGGGAATCGACAGCAAATTCCTGGAGCGAAACCGGACCCTGGTGACCCGGATGCTGGATGTAAGGTTCGACGGTGAGCCCGGTGAGGTAGGCCTGGAAACCTATCTTGATGCCACCCAGGAAGGCAAGCACTGGCTGCTGGTGGTGGACCTGGATGGAAACCTGTTGCCCTTTCCGCGGATTCGCGTCCGTGATGCGGATCTCGAAGCTCATGCTGTCACGGGTTCGGCCATCGTCATTGTCGAGAACGAGCAGTGTGTGCACTTGTTGCCACAACTCCCGGGCACGGTGGCGGTACTTGGGGCGGGGCTCAACCTGAACTGGCTGCAGGGCGCGTGGTTAAAGGACCGTCGCATCGCTTACTGGGGAGACATCGATAGCTGGGGGCTCGCCATGTTGGGGACCGCAAGGCGATATCAGCCGTCGGTCACGTCCATCCTGATGGATGGCGCGACCTTCGCTGAGTTTGACAGTGCCGCGGTTGCCGAGGAGGTGACCTATGGAGAGCAGATACCGGATGGTCTTTCTCCCCGGGAGGGCAGGCTGTATGGAGAAATCGTTTCAAGGGCCAGAGGGCGGCTCGAACAGGAGTTTCTGCCGGCGCATCGGGTTCACGCGGCGTTGCGGCGCTGGCAAGCAGACCGTTGATGCCAGCCAAGGCCAGCCGCTGTTGTACCGCTACGGCATAAACACGAGATCAAGCTGCCATGGGCCCGCAGCGGTCTCGCTGCTGGCGGACCAGAGCCCAGCGGGAGGCGCGGCCTGATCGGCATATCGTTCTCGGTAGCTGTTGAGCTCATTCCGGGGCATGCCCAGGTGATACAGCAGGTACCCCAGCGGGCCGCCATGGGTGACAAAAAGCACTGGGCCCTGTTGGGCGCTTTCTGCAGATATACGGTTCCAGAAGGGGACGATGCGTTCTGCGACCAGCTCGGCCGTTTCATCGCGGGTCCACTCTGCGATGGCATGGTCTATCGTTGGCGACACGCCCAACACAGTACCTGCGATGATCGCCGTCTGGTGCGCGCGCTCAAGGGGGCTGGCATAGACCTTCTGTATCGACCGGGTGCTCAGAAACTGACCCAGCGCGGTGGCTTCCGATTCACCCTGCGCTGTGAGATCGGGACCAGGAGGAATGTCGTATCGAATATCCTTACGGTTCCAATCGGGTGACGCATGGCGGGCCATGTATATGTGTATGGTCATATGGGGGCCTACGTCCAGCGCGTGTCCTGCATGGAGGGGGTTGCGATCGGTTCATAGATCGGCTTCCACGGGATTTCATCATCGCCTTCTTTCCACGGATGGGCCTTGAGCCATTCCTCGTCCATGGCGACGCCGAGGCCGGGTGCGGTGGGCACAGGCAGGAAGCCGTCCTTCTGGATAGGGAAATCTCCGATCACTGCGTCCTGGAACCAGGGCGTGATCCCACCTTCCTGGATCATGAAATTGGGCGTGCAGGCGTCGACTTGCAGCGATGCCATGGTACAGATGGGTCCGTAGCAATTGTGAGGCTGGAACCCTACGTAGTACGCCTCTGCCATGGCGGCGATTTTTTTCATCTCCATGATGCCGCCGACGTGGAGTACATCCGGTTGAATCATTTTGACGATCTGGCGGTGCAGCAAGTCGGTATAGGCCCACTTGGTAAACAGTCGTTCCCCGGTGACGACCGGGATGCTGATGGACTCCGCGACTTTCTGGAGGGCATCCAGATTTTCGGGCGGCACCGGTTCTTCGATGGCAAAGGGGCGATACTCCGCCATCTTGTTGGAGATCCGGATGGCATCCGATGGCGCGAGACGCCCGTGCGCTTCGACGATCAGTTCCACATCATCGCCGACGGCTTCGCGAACGGCTCGCAGTTTCTCGATGGCCAATCGTTCTGCCTGGATGGGAACGAACAGTCCGTTGTGGTTGAAGGGGTCGCCCTTGAGTGCGGTGATTCCCTGTGAGGTGAAGTGCAATGCCGTCTCCACGGCTTTCTCGACCGGGTCGCCATCCCAGCGGCCATAGCACCAGATGCGATCCCTGATTTTCCCGCCAAGCAGTTCATAGATCGGAACCCCGAGCGCTTTGCCTTTGATATCCCACAGGGCGATCTCGATGCCGCTGAGGGCCGGCATCAGGATGGCGCCGTTTCGTGCGTTCTGAAAATGGTGGTAGAGCGTCTGCCAATGATCTTCGATTCGGCCCGGGTCCTTGCCGATCAGTACCTTGCCGTATTCTTCCACCGCATTGACCACACTGCGCGGGCCGATGGTCGACTCGCCCCAGCCGACCAGACCCTCATCGGTCTCGACCTTGACGTAGATGTAGTTTCTGGATCGAGACTGGCCGCCACCGGAGCTCGGAATCGCCTTGATGGATGTGATCTTCATGTGGTGCCTCCATGTGCCCAAAATTCGCAGGCTGCGATTCTATCATTGTATTGATTCAGATTGGTTCGGAAGGCGGCGCTTACCGGGCACTCTTCGGGACATCATGGAGGGATGGTCTGATGATCTGATCCATTGCGTCCGGGCATTGTATGGTGCGGATTTCCCGCCACAGGGTTTCCGCCGGCGGGTGCACCTGGCGCAGATGGTTGACCCACTGCTTGACCCGCCCCGTGTGATGCTTGCGAGGCATGCCAGTGCGAATATCAGCCCAGAATTCCATCAACAACAATCGTGTGGCGGCCCAGTCGGCGGTAGCGTGATCATCACTTCTGATCCGTCGAGCGAGATCAGGATGGCGAACCGCGCCGCGGCCCAGCATCACGTCCTGCGTACCGGCGATGGCGCTGCAGCGGTGATAGTCCGCGACCGACCAGATGTCGCCGTTGGCGATGACTGGTATCTGCACGTGGCTCCGAATCCGCGCCAGTTCGTCCCAGTGAGCCGGCGGGGCGTAACCCTGGGCCCGGGTTCGTGCGTGCACGGTCATCTCGCAGGCGCCCCCGGCTTCGATGGCTGCCGCGTTGTCCAGCATCAGCCGGGTGTCGTCGAAGCCAAGCCGCATCTTGGCGGAAACCGTCATGTCTGCTGGCAGGGCATTACGAACGGCCTCCACCACCCGAAACAGGCTTTCCGGTTCACGCAGCAGGATGGCGCCGCCCTGGCTCCGGTTCACTGTCTTGCTCGGGCACCCGAAGTTGATGTCCACACCGTGGGAGCCGAGCGCAGCGGCCGTTCTGGCATTGCTGGCCATGGCCTCAAGATGATTCCCCAATAGCTGGACGCGCACGGGGGTACCACTTGCCGTCTTGCCAGCGTTCAGCAATTCAGGACATATGGTATGGAATACATGGTCAGGTAACGGCCGGTCCACGACCCGAACAAACTCTGACACCACCCAGTCGTAGCCGCCCTGAGCGGTGATCAGGCGGCGAAGGTGGACATCGGCAAGGCCCTCCATGGGAGCAAGTACGATTCGCAAGACAGCTACCCGGAATGCAGGACGTGTAGTTTACCCGGATACGCTCATGATGGGGTGCCGGATTGAGGGCATCATCCTGGTAATGAAGCTGCGCTGCAGGTGACCATGACGCAGGTCACAATAACCTTTATGACTGTTCCGGGTGGGTTGACAGCAAGCGTAGGAAGCGGATTACTGTATCGATCAACTCAACAGCCGGAGGAAGAGATTTGGACATCGAGTTGTTTCGTCAGGAAGCCAGACAGTGGTTGACCGCGCATTTCACTGATGAGATCCGGCGCGCGCCGGAAGACAGCGATGAGCGCCGGCAATGGTTGCGGCAGCTTGCGGACAAGGGCTGGATTTGTCCCAACTGGCCGAAGGAATATGGTGGGGCAGGGCTCGGCTTCAGGGAGCACATCGCACTGATGCAGGAATTCGGCGCTGCCGGAGTGGCACTGCCTTACGATAATGGCGGCCAGTCCCGGAACATGATCGGCCCTACTCTGCTTGAATACGGCACCGACGAGCAGAAGGCAAAACACCTGCCGCCGATCGCACGGGGTGAGGTGCAGTGGTGCCAGGGCTACAGCGAGCCGGGTTCCGGGTCCGATCTGGCAAGCCTGTCCACCCGTGCCGTGCTGGACGGCGATCACTACGTGATCAATGGGCAGAAGATCTGGACTTCCGGTGCCCATCTGTCGAACTGGATCTACGTACTGGTTCGAACCGACCCGAAGGCGAGCAAGCACGAGGGCATCAGCATGGTTCTGGTCGATATGAATCAGCCTGGGGTCACCGTCAAGCCGATTCGGCTCATTTCCGGGACATCACCATTCTGCGAGACATTCTTCGACGATGCGGTGGCAGACAGTGTGGTCGGTGAACTCAACCGTGGCTGGACGATTGGCAAGCGCCTGTTACAGCATGAACGCTCAGGGATTGCAGGGATGGGTGCCGGCGGGGCGTCTGCAGCCAGGCCGGCCGGACCACCACGTTATCATCTGGCGGAACTGGCAAAACGCTACAGTGGCTCGGCTGATGATGGCAGGGTCAGAGACCCTGTGCTTCGTGACACGCTGATCCAGCATCGCCTGAATGAGAAGTCCTACCAGCTCACGCTGAATCGAACCCGGGAGGAGAATGAATCGGGTGAGACGCTGGGGTTCGCCACGTCGATATTCAAGGCGGTGGGCGCCAACCTGGGCAAGGCGACTGCGGAACTCACCGTACAGGTCATTGGTTCGGCAGGCACGGGCTGGGAAGGGAACGGGTTCTCGGAGCAGGAGATTGGCGCCATGCGAAACTGGCTTGGCTCACGGGCCAGCAGCATCGCGGGCGGTACCAACGAGGTCCAGCTCAACATCATCGCCAAACGGGTCCTCGGCCTCCCGGATTAGTCTGGTAAGAGGCCAGCGCCGCGAACCTGATTGCCCGAACGCGGGTCGCAGTCAGGTGCGCTGCCTGGCGAGGAGGTCCTGCAGAACAGCCCGGGAACGAACATCAATGGGGATGGCCAGGTATTGCTCAATTTCTTGCGCGGTCAGGCGGCTTCTGGCCAGCCAGTCCCTGAAGAATCGGGTGTTCGCGAGGCGCGGTCCGTCGTAGGGCACGATCTTGAACGGGTCGTTTACCTTTATGCGTCCAGTTTGCAGGACGCGACAGTAATGGCCTGACTGGCCGTGCTTGATGAACTTCTTAGGGAACAGTTTATTGCCCATTCGTGCGGCGAGGGTATTGCAGGGGATGCGCGGCGCAGTCACCTGCAGACGCAGGTCAGGGAAAGACAACTCATCTCCCACGGCCAGGTCATCGGGCAGGCCGGACAAGGTGAGGTTCTCGCCAAAGGTCCCGGGCGCAATGGTTCTGCCAAGTTCCCGGGTCCAGTGGTTGTAGTCTTCCTGACGATACAGATAGACCGCCTGATCAGGCCCGCCATGGAATCTGGTATTGAGGATGGCATCGTCCTGCAGCCCGAGTTCGTTGACGCTGGCTGAATTCACCGGGCGCTTGTTGATTCCGGTGCTGTAGCTGTCACCGTCATCCAGGTCGGTGATGACCTCAGGCTTTCCGATGTTGATGGCGATGACTTTCATGGAAGATGCGCCTCCGGCACAGAAACTCCTGCATTGTAGTCACCCTGGCCATGCGGGTCACTCTCAGTGGTGCCGTCAGTCATCATCCGGCACGACGTGTGACACGTTCAGCGCCATCCCGGTGGGCCCTGTAGTAGAATGCGGGCATGACTGAATTCCTTCAATTTCTGATCGACCACGGCTACACCGTGATCTTCGTCTGGGTTGCGCTCGACCAGGCGGGGCTACCTCTCCCGGCGATACCGCTGTTGCTGGCGGCTGGCGCACTGGTGGGAATGGGCGAGCTTTCGCTGCCCCTGGTGTTGGTCACCTGTGCGCTGGCATCGGTGCCGATGGATGCGTTCTGGTTCTGGCTGGGCCGCAAGCGGGGCGCTCGTGTGCTCCACCTGCTGTGTATCATTTCACTGGAGCCGGACTATTGCGTACGCGATACCGAGAGGTTGTTTCGACGTCTGGGCCCGTGGTCGGTGATCATCGCCAAGTTCGTTCCCGGTTTGCAGACGCTCACACCGCCCATGTCCGGGCTCACCGGGATGAGGCTGTCCACATTTCTCATTCTGGATACCGTTGGCATTTTGATCTGGGCGGCGGTGTTTGCCCTCACTGGCATGTTCTTCCACACAGAGCTTGAGATGATGGCGGCGCGGGTCGCGGAGGCGGGTACAGTGGCCGGGATTGCGATTGTTGCTGCGCTGGGTGTTTTCTTCGGCTGGAAGTTTGTGAATCGGCGCATTTTCCTGCGTTCGCTTCGGATGCGACGGATGACACCGGAGGAAGTCTACGGCAAGCTGCAAAGTGATGATGAGTTTCACATCATTGATCTGCGACACGATTATGATTTCAAGGCCATGCCACATCTGCTGCCAGGTGCCCTGCGTGTGCCCATGGAATCCATAGATCTACACGGTGAGAACATCCCGCCAGACAGCGACATTGTGCTGTACTGTAGCTGACCAAGCGAAGCCTCGAGCGCCCGGGTGGCGCTGAAACTGAAAAGGATGGGGATATCGAGAGTCTATCCCATGGCTGGCGGAATTGAGGCCTGGGTGGAGGCTGGCTTACCCACGGAATTGAAAGACCATCCCGGCTGACACTGCGTTGCCGAGGAGGGTTATCATGAAACAGGATCGCCCCCGGGAAGTACTTGCGAAGATCGGAGGATCATATGACGATAATTGACACGACGCTCGGCCGGATCAAGGGCCTGGATCACGGTGCGAGCCACGCTTTCCTGGGGATTCGGTACGGTAAGCCCCCTACCGGCAACCTCAGGTTCATGCCGCCGGTCGCATCCGGCGGATGGACCGGCACGCTGGACGCCACGAAATATCCCAGTCGGGCCATGCAGGGCCGGACGCTCGGTACGATGGGCCAGGAAACGCCCGGTGAATTGAGTGAAGACTGCCTGTTCCTCAATATCTATACGCCGTCCACCGTGGGCAGGCGGCCCGTGATGGTGTGGATTCATGGTGGCGGGTTCGCCGCAGGCGGTGCCAACGAATACGACGGCAGGGTACTTGCCAGCCAGGGTGATGTGGTGGTGGTGGCGATCAATTACCGCCTGGGCCCGTTCGGCTTTTTGGACCTGGAACCCCTCGGGGAGGAGTTCAGGGGGTCCGTTTCCAATGGCTATCGCGATATGATCCTGGCGTTGCAATGGGTCCGTGACCACATCGCCGACTATGGCGGTGATGCCGGGAATGTAACCATCTTTGGAGAATCAGCCGGCGCGATCGCGATCCTGGGGCTGATCGCCTCGCCGGCGGCAGAGGGCCTCTATCACAAGGCGATCTCTCACAGTCCGGGAGCGCCCCGGGTCCCTGCGGGTGACAAGACAGAACTGATGGCGGAGAAACTCGGGGTAGATAGGACCCGACTGCTCGAGACACTGCGACACCTGTCCGCAGAGGAACTGTTGAAAGCGGGGTTGCCGGCTGGCTGCGCCATAGACGGGACTGTGGTGACTCGTGACTATAACGAGGCCATCGTTGATCGCGGTCGTCACGGCGTGCCGTTGATCATCGGGACCAACCGAACCGAGGGGACTCTGTTTACGCCACCGGATTCAGAAGGTGAGGATCTGTCGCGCTATGAACAGGCCCTCAACGGGGCCGCGAGTGGGGTGGTGCAGGGCGCCGATACCGCCGCCTATGTCGGCAGACTGCGCAAGGCTCATCCGGATTTGAACGCGAAGCGACTGATGGAGATGATCAGTACGGAGAACTTCCGCAGGCCCGCCATAGAAGCCGCCGAGCGTGCGACCGCGGCAGGGCCTGGGGGCTGGTTGTATCGCTTTGACCTCGACACCACGCTCGAATACAACGGCAAACTGACCGGAGCTACCCATGCCTGTGAAATGGCGTTCACCTGGAACGCCTTTGCGGACCCGGAATGCCATGTATTTGCCATACATGATCCCGAAGCGCCCGGGGTTCGCGAACTGGCCACCCGGTGGTCCGGAACGTTGACCCGCTTTGCTCACACCGGAGACCCCAACGGGGGAGGCCTGCCGCACTGGGCCCGCTACAGCGCAGCTGACCGTCAAATCATGCTGCTGGATCAAACCAGCCGCCTGACCCACGACCCCAACGAAATCCTCTGGCAAGAATAATAGGGTCAGAGTCGACCAAACGCGCCTGACTGCCGCAATGTCCTGATCTCTTCTGCTGAATATCCGAGTTCCAGTGCGATCGATTCGTTGTGTTCTCCGAGTGTGGGCGCCTGAAACTCGATGTGACCAGGTTCGTGCCGAAACTTGATGGGTATCCCCAGGTGCTCGCGGCCGTGGCTGTCCGCAACGACCATGTCACGGGCGCGTACCTGAACGTCATCCATGGCCTCCCGGAGGTCATTGACGGGCGCAAAGGCGGCGTCGACATCCCTGAACCAGTCCACCCAGTACGCCTGGGGCTGCCTGGCAAAGGTCTCTCGGAAGAACTCCCGAACGGGTTCCTGGTTTGGCCCCGGTGGTGGAGCACACAGCGGGATCAGGTCCGGCCGGGCCATCTTCGTCAGAACGGCCTCGGCAAAGTGCATCTCGGAAGCGCCCAGCACGATATAGCGGCCATCGCTGGTCTCGTAAATGTTGTACATCGCGTAGCCGCCCCAGGTGCGTTCGTTTTTGACGACCGGCGCTTTTCCCTCTGCAAATACTGAACCCACGCTGTTTGGTACAGCCGCAATCAGCGAATCCATCATGGCCAGATCCACATAGTCACCCTGGCCGGTTCGCTCCCTTCGAAGCAGGGCCATCAAAACCGCAGACAGCCCCATCGTGGCTGTTAGCATATCGGCCACCGGTATCGCCGGGATGGCCGGCTTGCCATCGAAACCCAGGGTGGCACTCAGAATGCCAGCGTAGGCTTCGGTCGCGAGGTCATGGGCCGGTTTGCCGGAGTACGGTCCGGTTTGGCCGAACGCCGACAAGGAGGCGTAGACAACCGCCGGATGACGTGCACGGACCGTGTCGTAGTCGAGGCCCAGGCGCTTGATGACGCCGGGGCGAAACGCTTCAACAATGACGTCCGCCCGGTCCGCCAGGCGCAGGGCGAGTTCCCGGCCGGCATCGGACTTGAGGTTGACCTGAATGCTCCTCTTGTTCCGGTGGGTATTGGCAAAGTAGACCGACACGCCGTCACGCCTGGGGCCAATGTCGCGATTTGGCTCGCCGCCATTGGCCGGTTCGAGTTTGATGACGTCGGCGCCCTGGTCCGCCATCATCTGGGTCATGAAGGGCCCCGGCAGAAAGAGGGAAAGATCGAGGACCCGAACGCCTTCAAGTTTCATGGTTTCTGTACCTGTCTCATCTGTATCACCATTGGGTCAGAATCATTGAAGTCGCGTCCTGGCAGAGTTATCCGACGCAACGGAATCCGATGTGAGTGGTGGCGGTATCGACCATCTGTGGGATCCGCGCCGCTGGCCGATAGCGTTCGCAATAGTTTGCCGCACAAAGGTGTGACCCGCCCTTCAGGACCTTTCTTGGAATCCGGATTTGCGGCAGGTCGGGATCATAGCTGCCAGCCTCGCTGGCCTCAAGCCGTGATGGCGCGCAACATGCTGATTGGTCAGCCACCCGGTGATTGTCCTGCCACCAGTCCCGGGTCCATTCCCAGACGTTTCCGACCATATCGAACAGACCATAATCGTTGGCCGGGTAGCTGCCAACGGCAGAGGTATACCAGCCTGTATGCACCCTGGTGCTGCGCCACGGGAAATCGCCCTCCCAGATGTTTGCCAGCATTGTGCCATCCGGAGCGAGCACATTGCCCCACGGGAAAGTGGCGCCGGGCAGACCGCCTCGCGCTGCAAATTCCCACTGCGCTTCAGTCGGCAGGGATTTACCACACCAGTCGGCGTAAGCCTGGGCGTCCTCGAACGCCACCTGTGTCACCGGGTGATAGCCGGGAGGCGTCAGTCCACTGCCATAGGGATCGCGCCAATGGACACCCTTGACGAAGTGCCACCAGTGACCGGGGTTGCGAAGGTCCACCGGCCCGGCCGTCGGTTTGAAGACCAGCGAACCTGCGGCCAGATCTTCAGGCGATACGCCGGGATATTGAGATTCGTCGAGGTCCCGTTCCGCCACGGTGGTGTAATCGGTTCGTGCCACGAAACGGGCAAATGCCTCAAGGGTGACCGGTGCCTTATCCATCCAGAAGCCGTCAACGTGGGCCATATGAACCGGGCCCTCCTCGGGATAGAAATGATCCGAGCCCATTTGAAACTCGCCGCCCGGGACCCAGACCATATTCGGGCCAGGCGGCGTTTCCGGGTGCCGGGTCATACCTGGGGTGCTCCAGCAGTTGTCCGGAAGGTCACGCGAGTGCGTCCCAGGTTCCGCAGGATGGGTCGGTTGCCTGCATGGGTGATTGATGGGGCTTGATGTTTACTGTCTATGGAAGTCTAGCACGGTACACCAGCGCTTTGTGTCCCTTGGACATTCGCCTGGCACATCCATTCGGGCCCATCGAGGGAGTCACCAGAGCTGTGGGACCGGGGTACATCTCGACGTTGATGACGGGGATGGTTTGCCCATCGCACAATACGCTTTCGTTCTGCGCCCGTGCTCCAATGTGGGACAATGGCGTCCTTTTGAGCGGAGACCGATCCATGAATCAAAGCCCGTCCGATCAGGACTATCCAGACTGGTTCGGGCGCTGTCTTGCGGCGCCATCAACACCCGGCGAAACCCAGGTCCAGGGGTGCCCGATTCACTACGTCTCCTGGGGTGACCCGGGCCGGCCAGGGGTGGTGCTGATTCATGGCAGCAATGCGCACCTTGAGTGGTGGCGGATGATCGCGCCAATGCTGCAGGATCAGTTTCACGTCGTGGCGTTTGACCTGTCCGGTTCCGGTGACAGCGGCTGGCGAAAGCGATACTCCGCAGTACAGTTTGCCAGTGAAGTGATGGCCGTGGCGGCCAGTGCCCGGATGGCGCCCCGTCCCTTCGTGGCAGGGCACAGTTTTGGCGGTCTGGTGGCCCTTGAAGCGGGTCACCTGCATGGGGCCGGGCTTTCCGGTGTAGTGCTTGTGGACTTCACCATACAGCCACCAGGAGAGACCGACAGTGTGCTTGAAGCCTACGATCAGAAGATGACAGCCCCGGTCCGGCCGACCAGAGTTTACCCGGATAAAGCGAGCGCCCTCGGCCGTTTCCGGTTGGTTCCGGAACAACCCTGCCAGAACCCCTTCCTGGTGACGTATCTGGGCAAGCATGCCTTGCGGCAGGTGGATGGCGGCTGGACCTGGAAGTTCGACCCCGGCATGTTCCGGCATCTTGATCGGGGTGACCGGGATCAGGGCCAGCAGAAATTGCTGGGATTGTCGTGCCCCGCTGCATTCATCATGGCGGAGACCAGCGACGACTACTCGATGCGGTCTGTGGAATTCACACGGGAGATCACTGCCGGTATCGCCCCGATGTTTGACGTCCCGGGTACCCGGCATCATCTGATGCTGGACCAGCCGGTCGCGGTGGCCATGGCAATCAAGGGAGTTCTTACTGCCTGGCACGCGGCACTCGAAAGACCTGCAGGGGCGAGTCAAGGTTGAGTCAAGGGTTGAAGCCCGGTCAGCCCAGCGGGCCGCGCCTCAGCAGTTCTGTGGCGGCGGTCGCGACTGCCTCAAGTCCAGCGTCATCGCCGGTCCAGGCATTCCAGCCCAGATGTGATGCGGCAATCTGCAATTCGTAACAGTGATGGCGTAGCGCGGCGTCGTGAAGATCATGGCTGCCAAGCTCGGGTGCCGTCAGGGTTCTCTGCCAAAGGTCCGCCTGCTTGATCACAGGATGCCAGCCGCCCCAGAACGTGCACCAGGCGACATCGTAAAGGAAGTCGCCCAGGATAGAACACTTCCAGGAGAAGATTGCTGTCACTCGGATGTCTTCGTCGGTCGATCTGTCCGATACCAGGACATTCTGGTGCAGCAGATCACCGTGAACCAGGTCACGTCGTTCCGGGCAGAAGGGAAGCAGGGTCTCAATGCGGTCAGTACAGACGCGGAACAGCGAGTCGAGTTCAGGTTTCCTGGCCAGCGTGGCTCGCCAGCCATTGACGTGCGCGGCAGGGTCATCGACCAGTCCGGCCCGCAGCCAGTCCCGCCAGGTGCCCCCGACCACGTCGGGTTCATGCCAGGTTGGGCCGCTATCCGGGTCGGTTGGGGCTGCCCGCAGGGCGGTGAGCAAATGGCCGAGGGCCATTCCAATATCATTTGCTTCCGACACGGGGGCAGTCTCGACGAAGCGACCATAATGTCGTACTGAGATGGCATAGTGCAGGCCAAGGGCTGTGCCGGTGTCGACCACTCTCGGTACCGGCAGGTCTGCGCTAGCAAACGCCATTGCCGCCCGGTCAATGGCAAATCCATCTGCCAGGTCGCTCAGGCGCAGAACATACGCCTCGTCGCCTGCGCGAAAGCCCCATGCGGAGGACCAGAACCCCCCTGAAATGGGCTCAAGGTCAAGAACCGGGCTGTCGCAGTGTTGCGACAGCCAGTTCGAAATGTCTGCCTTCGCCGGCGCGGGCTTGTGGGCCACGGTCGCCTCCCGTCGTTGTGCCAGTGCAGGATAACAGCCCTGAGCGTGCCCGTCCCAGGCATGCCGCAGTCGTGCAAGAAAGTGCTCACGTTGGCGCATCGTGTTAGTGAACTTCCTTGAAGGACGCTGTGAGCTGTGAGCGATAGCAGGATGCTCGCAATTCTCTGCCGGTTGGCGGATAGTATTTGTCTGTGAAGATTCCGAGGCGTAACCATGCAAATTCTGGCAGGCACGAGCAAAGGTGTATTTACGGTCGAAGGAACCGGCACTTGCCAGACCCTTGAAAGCCGAGGCGTTCGCGAGCTCGCTATGATCGGTGCAAGAGTATTCGCCGGCACAGGCGATGGCGTCTGTTCCTCGGACGATGGCGGCCTGACCTGGACCAGACGCGGGCTTGACGGCAGAGAGGTATGGCAAGTTCGCGGGGCGTCTGACGATTCGATATTCGCGACGACCGCGCCGGCTGGTCTGTTTCGGAGCCGTGATCAGGGTGCGACCTGGCAGGAACTTCCGTCGCTGTCTGTGATGTCACAGGAGCAGTGTTGGGGGATACCATTCGACCCGCCCTTGCCCGGTCGAGCCCGGGCGCTCATCATTGATCAGGCTGACCCACGGCACTTCTGGGTGGGTGTCGAAGTGGGTGGCATTGCCGAGACCCGGGATGGTGGCGAGACCTGGAAGGTTACTCTGCCCGGTGACAATCCCGATCTGCACATGATGTTTGCTCATCCGGTCCAACCCAATGTGCTGTATGCCTCCACCGGCTATGGCCGCCTGGACGGCGTGGCAGAAATGGTAGAGGGCAATGCCGGCGTGTTTCGCTCGGATGATGGCGGCGCACACTGGACCTACGCCTGGCGAGGTATCACGCCTCGCTACTCGAGGCCGATGTGCATTGATCCAAGACCACCCTATGGATTAACCGTCGCCAGCGCGCCGACCGCCTTCTCAAGCTTCAAAGAGGAGCACGGTGCCAGAGCGATGCTGTTTCGCACCGAGGATGGCGGTGAATCCTGGCGCCCGCTCTGCGACCGGCCATCGCATGCCAATTTCCACGGACTCACCACAGACCCGAGCACACCAGGCAGCGTGCTGGTGGGCACCGACAGCGGGGAGGTCTGGCAGGTCACCAGCGAGGGGCAGTGGCATCAGTGTGCCAGTGGACTTCCGGCGGTGCTGGCGGTAGTGGCTATTTGATGGCGGTGCCATGAGAAGGGCTTGGTCGTGACACGGGTCAATGACTCGCGGTGACACGTACGCCAGGCTTGGTCTTTCCTGATTTCGAGCAGACCGATCGCCAATGAATGAGCCTTTGCAGCGCGCGGTAGACCTCCTGCAACCAAGATCTTTACGCCACCTCAGCAGTTATCTGCAGGGCTTGGTACAAAATCGGCTGTGGCTGAAGGTGCTGATCGGCATGGCACTGGGCCTCAGTGTGGGTGTGGTGATCGGCCCGGCCGGTGGCCTGGTAGAGCCTGCCACGGGGGCCACCATCGGTAACTGGCTGGCGTTCCCGGGAAGGCTGTTTCTGGCAGCGATTCAAATGATCGTCGTGCCGCTGGTGGTCGCTTCAATTGTCCGCGGCCTCGCTGCCAGTGAGAATCTGGAACAACTGCGTGCACTCGGGGTACGGGTGACCCTCTTTTTTGTCGTGACTACTGCGCTTGCTGCCGCCATCGGACTGTTTGTCGGCAATGTGATGGACCCCGGTCGAATGGTCACGGGGTTGAAACCGGCCGAGCAACCGGTTGCTGTTGCCAGTGAACCAGGGGTGGCGGTGGGCATGACAAGTATTCCGGAGGTCCTGATAGATCTGTTGCCGGGTAACCCTCTGTCAGCCATGGTCGAAGGGGAAATGCTGCAGATCGTGGTGTTCTCGATCGTTCTCGGGGTGGCGCTGGTCTCCATGTCACCGACGCTGGCGCGCCCGATGCTTGAGCTGCTGGGTTCCCTGCAGGAAGTCTGTATGACCGTCGTCCGCTGGGCGATGCGCCTTGCGCCCTACGCGGTATTCGGGCTGATGGCGCAACTGACCAGCAAAATCGGTCTGGGGGCAATTCTTGGCCTGGGCTTCTATGTCATCACGGTTGTCGTGGGCCTCGCCCTCATGATGGTCGTCTATCTGATCATGTTGCGCCTGCTGGTCAGCGTTCGGCCTTTCAAGTTCCTGAGTGATACTCGCGACGTCCTTCTGCTGGCTTTTTCAACATCCAGTTCGGCAGCGGTGATGCCACTGTCTATCAAGACAGCGGAGGAAAAGCTCGGGGTACGGCCATCCATTACCCAGTTCGTGATTCCTCTGGGGGCGACGATCAACATGAACGGGACGGCGCTTTATCAGAGCGTGGCGACGGTCTTTATTGCGGGTGTGTACGGCATTGATCTGTCGCTTGCCAGTATGGCGTTAGTGGTGGCGATGGCGGTGGGCGCCTCGATTGGCTCGCCAGCGACACCGGGTGTTGGCATCGTGATTCTGTCGATGGTGCTGGGCGCCGTGGGGATTCCGGCTGCGGGCGTGGCACTGATCATGGGTGTGGACCGGATACTGGATATGTGCCGCACCGTCATCAATGTGACGGGTGACCTGGTGGCCTGCAGGTTGATGGAAAAATGGGTCGGCGGGCAGGGTGATGCGACAGTATCCATCGACCGTGAGGCCAGTCGAACCAGTGATGCGCAGATGGAGGAAACGGGTCCAGCGGGAACCTGAACAGGCGAGGTCGTTCGGGGAGGTTTGTCCGCCGCCTGCACCCGGAGATCGACGCCCGGTGGTTACTCGAACAATGCTTCACGCCGCCAGGAGGACCACTGCGCCTGATACTGCTTGTTGCGACCAAGGGAGGTCCCTGCATCAACGACCATGTTCTCTCCGGTGATGTGCTGGCTCTCATTGGTGGCGAGGAATATCGCGGCGTGACCGATATCATCGGGCGTGCCAGCACGACGCAGTGGGATTTGTTCATCGTAGACCGCGGCCAGCCGGTCAACGGCTCTCTGGGTGTCTTCATCGGACATGTTTTCCTGGGCCGGGCCGAGGAAGATCGGCGTCATGACGCCGCCTGGTGAAATGCAGTTCAACCGGATTCGGTGTTCTCCCAATTCGATCGCAAGGCAGCGGGTCATGTGAATGACGGCGGCCTTGCCGGCTGAGTAGAGCATCGATCCATAGCCTACACCAATCCCCGCGATGGAAGCGTTGTTGATGATGCTGCCGCCACCCTGGCGCTTCATCACCGGGACAACGTGCTTGATGCCGAGAAAGACAGACCCGGCCTGAAGATCCATGGCGGTCTGGAAGTCCTGAAAGGACAGCTCATCGACCGGGTTGCCAGGTGAACCGGAACTGGCATTGTTAAACAGTGAGTCGACTCTTCCCCAGCGGTCCACCGCGGTCGCGATCATGGCTTCAACGTCTGCCTCATTGGTCACATCAGTGCGGATAAAGTGAGCATTGGCGCCCAGTTTCTTCGAGAGTTCGTTGCCCTTGTCCTCCCGTCGTGCGGCCAGTAGCACCTTGGCCCCCTGTTCGATGAACATCTCTGCCGTGCGATATCCGATGCCGCTGGTCGCGCCGGTGATGATTGCCACGTGATTCTCGAGTCTGCCCGCCATCGGTTTTCCTGATCAGTTGATTCGCTGTGATGGCCAGAGTGTATCATCCAACGATCACGAGTTGCTGGGGTCAGTTCCTGCAAGGAGTCCCGTATTCAGGTAGTGGCTGGCGACAGCGTGGGACTCGTGCCGTGAATCGCCGCTAGGCTTCGGACCGTGGCAGGGCGACCGTCGGGGTGCTGGTGCCGATCAGTCGCTTCAGGTCTTCGAGCATCATGTACAGGCTGGGGATCAGCACCAGGGTGATCAGGGTGGCGAAGACAATCCCAAACCCGAGCGAGATTGCCATGGGGATGACCACCTGGGCGGGAAGGCTCGTTTCCGTCAGGATCGGCAGCAGCCCGAAGAAGGTCGTCAGCGACGTTAACATGATTGCTCGAAAGCGCTCCCGTCCCGCCTGGACTACGGCCTCGTGTAGCGGCACGCCCGCTGCAAGTGACTTGTTGATGAAGTCCACCAGAATAATACTGTCGTTCACCACAACCCCGGCCAGTGCCACCAGCCCGAACATAGAAACCGCGCTGAACGGGATGCCGATCAGCACGTGCCCAATCAGCGCCCCAATCATGCCAAATGGAATGACCCCCATGATAATCAGAGGCTGCATATAGGACCGAAGCGGTATGGCCATCAGGGCGTAGACAGCAAACAGCCCCAGCAGCCCACCGTAGATCAGGTAGTCTTTGAGTTCGTCCTCAAGCTCTGCCCGCTCGCCGCGTTGCAGTCTCACGCCTGGAAAACGCTGGTCCAGGTCCCGCTGGAAGTTGGCGCTGATGTCCTGCCAGATCTTTGCCGGGTCTGCCACGTCCCCATCCAGGTTCGCCGAGACTTCAACCGTCCGATTCCCGGATACGCGCCTGATGGCGGAGGGGCTGGTATGCTCTTCGAGTTCCGCAACCGAGGTAAACGGGACCCGTTCGCCGTCCGGAACCACGATCAGCATGTTCTCGAGGTTGCCAAGCGACTCGCGTTCATCTTTTGGATATCGCACCATCACACGTACGTCCTCACCGTCCCGCTGAATGCGCTGTGCTTCGACGCCATAGAATGCGGCACGAACCTGGCTCGCGAGGTCCCGCAGTGTTAACCCCAGTGTCTCACCGGATGGCTGGATATTGATCTTGAATTCCGGGATGGAACCGACCGAAGAATTCTGTACTTCATACACCCCATCATATTCACGCAGCCTCATCTGCAGGAATTTGGAGGCCTCTTTGAGTTGCTCGACGTTGCTGCCAACCAGGCGAAAGCTGATGTCGCCGCTGTCACCGGACGAACTCTGCATGCCCCGGAATTCGAGCCGCTTGGTGCCCGCAATCTCTCCTACGGCCCCACGCCATTGGTTTGCAATGACCTCGGGATTTACGTGTCTGGCCGTAAAGAGGTCCACCATGATGTCGCCATTTGCACCGTTGGTGAAGGCCATGTAGTTGCGCAGGAACTGCCTGTCATCATCCTGGGACTCGTTCAGTGCCACCAGATGATCAGCCACTTCCTGGACGACCCGTACGGTCTGCTCCGAAGAAGTCCCTTCCACCAGTTCGATCCTTGCCTGAACGAATCCTGGACTCAAACTTGGGAATATCTGGGTCTTGACGTACGGCCCCGCCACGAAGCCAATGGCAAGAATCAGCATGGCGATAAATATGGCACTGGTGATGTAGCGGTTCGAGATGGCTCGCTGCAGCAGCGGTACATAAACGTGGTCAACGAAAGCCTTCAGTTTGTTGGCGAAGGTCTCCTGGAACCTGCGAATGATTCCGGCTGTTGCCGGGTCGTAGGGAGGCTGCGGGGTCATGCTCGCGAGGTGTGCAGGCAGGATCAGCTTCGACTCCACAATCGAGAAAATCAGACATAGGATCACCACCCAGCCGATCGACGCCGGTACTACACCAAAAGACCCCGGTACAAAGAGCATCGGACCGAACGTGGCGATGGTGGTCAGTACGCCAAAGGTGGCAGGCACGGCGACACGTTTGGCACCCAGAATGATACTGTCGATGCTGTGTCCGCTTCGCTCGACGGTGGCCTGGGCGCTCTCGCCGATGATGATGGCATCATCCACGACGATACCCAGCACCAGAATAAAGCCGAACATGCTAAACATGTTGATGGAACCACCTACGGAGGGCAGCAGCGCAAAGGCACCCAGAAATGCGATCGGCATGCCCAGCATCACCCAGAAGGCCAGCTTGACTCGCAGAAACAGGCCCAGGACCAACAGCACGAGGCCAATCCCCATCGCCATATTGGTCAGCATCATGTTGATGGTGGCGTTGAGGTATCTGGTGCTGTCCATCCAGGCCTCTACGAAAATCCCCTCTGGAAGGCTCACCTGTTTGCGCTTGATGTAGTCCTGCACTTCCTCGGTAATCTGGATCTGGTTCTGGTCAGCCACGGCGGATACCGAGATACCGACGCTCGGATTGCCATTGAACAGCGAGAAGAACTTCGACTCGATGAAGCCATCGCGTATGGTGGCGACGTCCTTGAGGGTGATGCGGGTGCCATCGGCTTCCGTGAACAGCACCAGATCTTCAAAATCTGTCTGCTGGTATGCCTGGCCCTGGGTGCGCAGCAGAATGTCGCCTGCATCGGTCTGGATCGTCCCCGCGCCCAGGTCGACCGATGAATTGCGGATCGCCTGGGCGACCTGGTTCAGGGTCAGTCCGTACTGAAACAACCTCGCTTCCTCAACCTCAATGGCGATCTCATAGGGCCGCGCACCCCGGATTTCTGCCTTGGTGACATTGGGAAGGTTCAATATCTCATCCCTGACTTCCACTGCCAGCTGTTTCATGCCCCGTTCGCCCAGGTTGCCGTATACCTGGACATTGATGGCAGTCATGGACTTGAAGCTGCGGGCGATGTTTGGGCGCTCGATTTCTGCCGGTAGTGATGCGATGCGATCCACGGCGAGCTTGACCTCATCAAACACCACCTGGATGTCATAGCTCGAATCAATCGTCAGGTTGACGCTGCCGTTACCCTCCCGGGCGATAGAGAACATGGACTCGATGCCTTCTACGGTTTCTACCGCCTCTTCCAGGCGCTGAACGACACTGGTTTCGACTTCCTGTGGCGCCGCGCCAGGGTAGGACACGCTGATGGAGATGGTGTCGGATTCGAGATCCGGGTTGAGCTGGGTACGCATGTTGAAGGCCGCGACCAGCCCGGAGATGACGATCACCAGCATCAACAGGTTGGCGGCCACGTGATTCCGTGCGAACCATGAAATGATGCCGGAATTGGGATCATGGATCATGGTTCGAGGCCCGCTACTGGTTCCTCGCCAATCACCTTGACCACGGTACCCGGCAGCGGGTTATCGAGATTGGTCAGGCATACCTGGGTATTGGGTTCGATGCCGGCGGCCACGTAGATGTATCGCTCGTCCTTGCGCAACAGTTCAACCTGCCGTGGCACAAGCCGGTTTTCCTCGCCGATGGTCCAGACCATGTCGTCCTGCTTGAGGACGCTGCGCGGCAGCAGGATGAGGTCGTCACGCCGGATGCCCTGAATACGGGCATTGACGAACGTGCCAACCCGCAGCGGGTAATCCCAGCGATGACCCGTCCGGTTATAGGGGTCGACGACCCGTGCAACGACGTGCAGCACCCGGCTGCGGTCATCAAAGACCCCTTCGGTGCGAACGATGGTGCCGGACCATTGGCGGGTCTGGCCGCCAATTTCGGCCGTCAGTACGACGTCAGGCTGTGACTCAAGGTCAAGGAAAGGCAACTCCCGATCTGACAGCGGTAGACGAACCTCTGCATGGTCGACGGCGAATATCTGCGCAATCTGGGTCCCTGAACCCACGAACTGTCCGAGATCAGCGATCTTGTTTCGGATCATACCGTCGTAGGGTGCCCGAATCACGGTTCGTGCCATGTCGCCCTGTCGCTTGGCGAGGTCTGCCTCGGCGGATTTCAGGCTGGAGCGGGCGGCCTCCAGTTGAGGTTCCCGTAGCGCCAGCGAGGTGGGGGTCCCTTCCCGGCGCAGCTTCTCCCAGTCTGCCTGGGCATACTCGGCCAGCCCCTTTTCCTGAACATAGGCGGACCTGGCTGCATCAACGCCGGCTTCCGCCCGGCGGAGTTCCGCCTGATAGTTGCGCGGGTCGATTCGCACCAGAACGTCGCCCTTGTTGAAAAACCCACCGGAAACGAAACTCGGCGAAACTTCAATCACCTGTCCGGAGACCTCGGAGACCAGCGTCGTTTCGGTTCTGGGCTTTACCGCGCCCTGGGCCAGGACATCCAGGTCAACATCGCTCAGCTGGGCCGCAACCGCGTTCACCAGCAGTATCGGGGGTTCGGGATGACGTTGGGCAGGCGCAGGCTGCTGCATCACCATCCAGATCGCGGCAGCAGCGGCGACGGCGACGATGATAGCGGGGATGGTCAGTGTTTTTGTCAATGGGATCTTGTTGAATGTCTGAAAAGTGGAAGTGGGGTCCGTTACGACCGGTTTCAATGTCAGGATGTCCGGAAGGTGTCAGGACACCGGGTCAATCGTGCTGGAGTCCCGCAATACCGGCGCCGTTTCCCAGGCTGACGATGACAGGGAGTCGGCATACCAGACGGATGAGACCTGACAGATGACCTATGACCGTGGCAGGGAGTAGCGCAAGGAAGCGACGTCTTTTTACGTGATATGACGGTGGTCCGCAAGACGGATCCACGACCAAGCCACGCCATTTCACCCAAATCGACATGCTATCCGGTGAGTCCAAATGATTCCTTCCTCCCTGGGATCGGGCAGACCAGTGCGATCGCCGAGCCAGCTCGCCCAGCCCGGAGGGTAGCGTCACCCGCGGGGTTTCAGTACACTGGCGCATCGAAAACAGAGAGCTGGAGAATCCCATGCCACATGATCTAGTCATCCGCGGTGGTCAGATTGTCGACGGAACCGGTGCCGAGCCCTTTATCGGTGACCTCGCGATCGACAACAATGTGATTACTGTTGTCGGCAAAGTGACAGACAAAGGAGCCCGGGAAATCGATGCGACCGGTTATCTGGTCACCCCCGGTTTCATCGATGCGCACACTCATCTGGATGCACAGATTGCCTGGGATCCTATGGTCACACCGTCCACCCAGCATGGCGTGACGACAGTGCTGCTCGGTAACTGCGGCGTGACGTTCGCACCCTGTAGGCCTGAACACCGGGAACTGCTCGCCGGCATGATGGAAACCGTGGAGGACATCCCCAAGCACGCCATCATGTCCGGGCTCCCCTGGGATTGGGACCAGTATGGCGACTATCTGGAATCTCTGGAGCGCAGCAAGCCGGCCGTGAACGTGGTGGGCCTGGTCGGACATTGTGCCGTTCGCTACTACGTCATGGGCGACCGGGCCGTGGACGAGTTGGCGACAGACGAAGAAATTGAACAGATGGCAGACCTGGTCAAAAAGGCTCTGGATGCCGGTGCCGTGGGTTTTTCCACGTCGCGGGTAGAAGGTCACAGAATTCCCGATGGACGGCCAGTGCCGGGTACCTTCTCATCGGAAGAGGAATTGTGCCGGTTTGCCGAGGTGGTCCGTGATTCAGGCGGCGGGCTGGTGCAGACCGTGCTGGGAATCGAAGGTGATCTGGTCAATGACACGGATCGGATCACTAACCTGCTGCGCAAGATCGCTTCCGTTGGTGGCAATCGTTTGATGACCAATACGTCCGTGGCCATTGGCTGGCCCCGCCGTGACGGTGCCAACGATGGCAAGGTGCTGACGCAGCGATTTGCGGACATGGCGGCGGACGGCTTTGATGTGACCGGCGGATGCATTCCAAGGGGTTCCGGTTATCTGTTTGGCTTTTGTAACGAACTGCCCATTCGCACGCCCGCGTGGAACACGCTGCGCGAGAAAGATTTTGAGGGCCGGGTCGCGGCGATCAACGATGCTGAGTTCTATGACCAGCTGATCAGCGAGGCACGGGAGGTGCTTGACGAGCATAAGCCCGAAGGCGGCGCGCTGAATCGGCCCAAAGCGGTGTTCTGGCTCGGTGATGGCCCTCATCCTGATTGGGCCGCCGGAAACGACAAGAGCCTTCACGGACTGGCCCAGGCCGCCGGCGAGCATGTGATCGAAACTTTCCTGCGGATCTGCAAACAGACACAAGGCAAGGCGATTTTCGTGCTGCGGGTGTTCAATGGCGATCTCAATGCGCTCACGGACTGGATGAAGAGCGATCACTGCCTGCCGGGCCTCGGCGATGCCGGAGCCCATGTGGGGCAGGTGATGGACGCGACCTGGGCCACCCATGTGCTGGGCTACTGGACCCGGGATGCTGGTGTTTACACCCTGCCGGATGGGATCCGTCGCATGACGTCCGAACCGGCGCGGGTACTCGGGATCAAGGATCGCGGTACTCTGGAAGTAGGCAAGCGGGCGGACATCAATGTGATCGATTATGAAAAGGTCGGCCAGTACCAGCCCGAATATGTTCATGACTTCCCGAACGGTGCCGGACGCTATACCCAGCCCGGATGTGGCTTTCGCGCCACCATCTGCAATGGTGAGATCGTCCTGGAAAACGACAAACACACTGGTGCTCGTCCCGGCAGAATCATCAGGCATGGCGTAGCCAGCTAGGGGTTTCTGGCAAGACAGGGTAGAGCACCCGTTCTTCACGACAAGGGCGCTCTGTCTCGCGGGGCTCTCTATCGATTCATATGCATTTATTAATGTGATTTGAAAAGCGCCCGTCTGCGTTTGCAGGTTCATTCGGCTCAAGTTCCACGGGAGAAACATGTTGCTAAAACTACACGGCATGCAGATGAGTAACTATTACTCTATCGCCAAGACGGTCTTGTTGGAGAAAGAGATGGACTTCGAGGAAGTCCATCAGATGCCGGGACGCGATGAAGACTGGCTGGCGAGAAGCCCTATGGGCAAGGTGCCCAGTCTGGAAACGGCTGATGGTCCCCTCGCGGAAACCATGGCAATTGTCGATTACCTTGAAGAGATTCAACCGGAACCCAGCATTCTGCCGGGCACTGCCTATGAGCGTGCCAGGGCCCGCCAGATTGCACACCACTGCATCTACTACATTGATCTTGCTGCACGACCTGGCCTGCCAGCGGCGGCATTTGGCGCACCAAGAGACGAGGCGGTCATCAAGACGATTGGCAAGATGACACCCAGGGGTATGAAATCGCTAGGTCGGCTCGCCTCGTTCGATCCCTGGATAGGCGGTAGTACATTCACGCTGGCAGATATCGTTGCGGCCAACACCATTCCCCTGGCCGCTATGGTGATGCAGACTTTATGCAATATGGATCTCATGGCAGAACTACCGGCTGTTGGTGAGTGGATGGGTCGCGTAGCAGAGCGAGACTCGTCGAAGAAGGTTGCGGCCGACAAGGGGTAGCTGCAGTTTAGGAAACAATCCACAATGCCCTTGTTTCAACCAGCAGAAATCGTGGAGGCAGACTGGATTCTGGAGGATGTCCACTTCCGGGTTGACACCACAAGGGTGCGCCGGCACGTAGAAGCGTTGAGACAGATGGTGATTGGCAAGGCCGCGTCGCCTTTTGTGCTGGGAGCCGTCAGCGTGCCCGTATTAGTCACGCCGTAATCGTACGGGGAAGTTCTCACGTTGACACCTCGTACCAGTGAACTTCCATGAAAGTGTGCTGGGAGTGTGCTGCGAGCTGCGTCTAAGACAATGCAGTTTCGATGAAGCTTTTCGCACTGGCTACCGAATTGACTCTTACCTTCTCCGCACGACCGTAGTCGGGATCGCTCTGTGGCACATGTTTCTGTTGAGGTGATATCACGCGATCCGACAGACCGCAGGCTGCCAGCAGAGATTCCAGTCTGGGATCTGTTGTCTCGTTCATAGTTTGTACGACAAAAAAAGGTCTCTCGAAGATTATTGAGAATGCTGTTCCGTGAAACGAGTTTGACAATATGATCTTTGCACCATTGACCAGACTTAGAAAATCAGCTGGCGAAGAACCTGGGGCTATCTGAAATCCATACAACAGATCTGAATAGAGCGATTTTCGACCGGTGATCATGACCCTGACAGGCAGACCCATGCTACGTGATGCGTTCTTTGCTGCCTGAACTGCTGCCTTGTCATATTTAACTGAAAACAAGAAGATATAGTCATCATCGTAGAGAGGCGGGTTAGCAAGTTGCAGATAGGTTTCTGGCGGATTCAGCAATGTTGGGTCGACTACAAGGGACACTTCCTTGTCAGTTAGCTTGGAGATAATGTTCTTTGTCCGTATATCCCGTACAGAGATGTGATCGAAATCATCAAGCGCTTCTCTTACCTTGATGGTTTCACTGTCACTGAAAGCCCCACTACCCATACTCGGGGCGTAAGAAACTTTCGAAACACCACGTACCTGCGGTGCAAAGAACGATAGAGATGCGTCTCTGAGTTCGGGATTCCAGATCTGATCGCTTCCACAGACCAGATGGTCAAAATCTTCACCCAGACCGGCAAGTGAATCATCCGTGTATGTAGTGGTCGTTATCCTCATATCGTCGGCAACAAACTGCTGCATTGATTGTGTCCAGTTGTCGTATCGTTTCTTTTGCAACATGACAAGAACGTTGCGCAATCCATCTTTCAATGAAACAAACGGCAAATATGAACCAAGATCACTGTTGGGCGGAACATAGTCGACTATTCTGCAATCGACCTCGGGTAGTGAGGAGAGGTATCGCCACAATGAATATGCTTGCAGCATCGACCCGAAATTGTTCGCTCTGTGGGTTGTCAGAACTCCTATCCTTTTCACATGCTTCCCTTTGGTCCAGTTTCGCACTTTAACTTTCGGCGTCCGGTTCGCTCAATCATGTTCGCCAGGGGGTAACGTTCAACGGAGCAACCGTTTGCTCGACCTCCCGAACGTGGAGGAAAACGGGGTCGGTGAGCCTCTTGGACCCCGATATCGGGCAATCTGAATGTCACGAAACCGCCTGCAAGTCAGGTAAACTCTGGAATCGCTGCCGAACTCATAATCCATTGGTTACAGGTTCGATTACTATACGACCCACCACAAATTTTCCCAGTATACGTCGGCGAAACGAGACGTACGTTACCAGCCATTGAGGACAAGCCCATGCTGACACGACGACAACTTCTCAAGGCCAGTGGTGTCGGCATCGCCGCCACTGGCCTGCCCTTTCTCTCCCGGGCGGCGGCGATCGTCGTGCCCGGCCTGCTTGCCGAGACGGACCTGATCTATCTTTCACCGATCAAGAGCAACGGTAAGGAGAGTCGCTGTCAGGCAGAGATCTGGTTCGCGCACTCGGGCAGCGACATGTACGTCTGTACCAGCTCGGACGCCTGGCGCACGCGAGCGATTGCCAGCGGGCTGACACGCGCCAGGGTCTGGATAGGCGACGTCGGTAACTGGCAGTCCGCGAACGGGAAATATCTGGCGCTCCCTTCCATCGTGGCGACCGGGGAGATCATTTCCGATAAGGCCATAGAGGCCCAGGCGCTCGATCTGTTCGGCGACAAGTATCCGTTGCAGTGGGTACTCTGGGGGCCGCGATTCCGCAAAGGCCTGGAGGATGGTTCCCGCACCATGATCCGGTACCGACCAACGACCTGATCAGGGGGGTAGCAGCGGACAGTATCCCATGTCGATCGCCTGTCGTACCACGGTCACGGCTGTGGGACTACGGCTGTGGGACTACGGTTGTGGGACTACGGTTGTGGGACCACGACAAAGGGCCACGCTATGGGACTGGCCGCATTGCTCCGGTTCAGTGGCGGTGTCGGGTCTCAGACGCTGTATTGCTTTGTGAGCCTGACCCTCAAACGCCTGGGGCTTACAGTGCCCTGAAACTCACGGAATACTTCAGATCCGGCTGCGCGGCGAGCCACTCAAGCGCCCTGTCATCCACCTCGGCATAGGGATACATGAAGTAGTTGAGCGGACCGTCCGCCTGG
>JAQBUI010000124.1 GCA_027624035.1 Pseudomonadota bacterium
CATGGAAGTTCTGGCCGCACGCTGTGCCGTCCGGGAAACTTCCCGGCACGACAACGGCGTGCCCGACCCGGGCACGCTGAGGGCTCCTAGCGGGAGGCCTGTAGTCGCTGGCGCCGTTCTTGCGCCTGGCGATGAATGATATGGCGGCTGATGAGTTGCTCGCCTAGAGTATCCAGACGCAGGAATTGTACCCCGGTGCGGTAAACTTCATCCTCCAGTCGGCAATACGACACCCGTCCGAAGCAAACCAGTGCCAGACTTGTGGTTGCAAAGACAATCTTGAGTGCCAGTCGGGTTTCGGGGGCAAGCAGATCTTCAGTGAGAAAGGACATCCCGCCAGGGCTGATGTTGCATAAATGCTCATCACCCTGCTGCTCGTCATCGACCCGCGTGAGGTTCCCGGTCACGATTTGCGTCAGCAGGCCGAGGCGCTGATCGAGGTTGTGTACGAAACTCCCCAGCGCGCGGTCGGCCTCGGTGATGTGGCGAATGGCTTCGCCGGCCTCAAGTTGCAGTGCAAACAGGTCGCGCAACAGATGAAACCCGGGCACGAGGTCAAATGCGTCAGCAGCATTGGATTGCTGTACAAACGAATCTGCTACCACCTTGTGGTGAACGCTGATCCGGTCAGCCAGCCTGTAGTAGTCTCTTCGGTCCATAGGGTAAGTCACCGGGACAATTTGCGGTCGTTTCTTGAACGGCGATTTGAGAGAATCAACTGATTGTAGCCTCTCGGCGCGTTCCATTCACATGTTCACAGACTGGCAACTAATGGTTGCAGCCCGTTACACGCGGGCTGGCGCCGGAGATCAGCTGACTTCCTTTACCGCGGCGATTTCGGGCGCCGGGCTGGTTCTGGGGGTCACGATTCTGACGATCGTCCTGTCGGTGATGAATGGCTTTGATCGAGAGCTGCGAGAACGGGTGCTGGGCGTGATGCCGCACGGCGTGGTGTACCTGGCGGGCGGGGTGAGTGATGCAGCGAGTCTGGGTGTACTGCTGGCACACATCAAATCCCATCCTGAAGTGCTGGCGGCAGCGCCTATTCGGGAAGGGTCCGGATTGATCGTTGCAGCAGGTCAGCTGCATGGAGTGTCCATTGTCGGCATCGACCCTGATCAGGAGCGCGGCGTATCCATACTGGATGATTTTTACATATCGGGCGCTTTCGAGGACCTGGGTGGTTTCAGGGTGGCCGTGGGCAGTCGCATCGCTGCAGCACTTGGCCTGAGGGTGGGAGATCGGGTTACCTGGGTATCGCCAGATGTCCGGATATCCCTGGCTGGCCCACTGCCTGTGACTCGCCGACTGACGGTTTCCGGTATTTTCAGGTCTGGTTCAGATGCGGATCAGACCCAGATCTATGTTGCCATCACGGATTTGCAAAAGCTCCAGAAGGGTAGTGGCGTCGAGGGATTCCGGATTCTGACCCGGGATCTCTTTCAGGCACCACAGGTGTTGCAGGATCTGGTACTGTCCAGCGAACAGCGTCTGTTCGGTTCCAGCTGGCTGCGGCGTCACGGCAACCTGCACGACGCCATTGCCATGCAGAAGCGGACCATGTTCCTGATGCTGATGCTGCTGGTCGCGGTGGCGGCATTCAACGTGGTGTCGAATCTGGTCATGGTGGTCAAGGAGAAGGCTGGCGACATTGCGATTCTGCGGACGATGGGGGCCCCCGCCATGAGTATTCGACGGATTTTTGTATTACATGGCCTGCTGGTGGGCTCCGTGGGCATTCTGGTGGGTCTGATGGTTGGGGTACTGTTGTCGCTGGTGATTGGCGACCTGGTGGCCGCAGTGGACCGAAGCCTGGGTCTTGGTCTGATGGACGAGTACTTCATACAGTATTTGCCGGTGGATATCCGCATCGGTGATCTGCTTCTCATCGGATCAGTCTCTTTTGCGATCTGCCTGGTGGCGACCCTGTATCCGGCATCAAGGGCCGCGGCGTCGCATCCCGTGGAGGCGTTGCAGTATGAAGCGTGAGCCGGTCCTGAAGGCATCCGGGGTGATCAAGACCTTTTCCCAGGGTGAGCGGCAGATCAGCGTCCTGGGTGGTATTGACCTGATGGTGATGCCCGCGGAGCGAGTCGCCATCGTCGGGCTCTCGGGCAGCGGCAAGAGCACATTGCTGCACATTCTGGGTGGCCTTGAATCGGCTGATGGGGGGGATGTGGTGATTTCCGGACGGTCCCTGGGAACGCTTTCGGGCCCGGAACTTGATGCGGTGCGAAACAGGGAACTGGGATTTGTGTACCAGTTCCACCATCTGCTCAGTGATTTTACCGCCCAGGAGAATGTCGCGATGCCGCTGCTGATCCGCGGCGTTTCAAAACGTAAGGCGGAGATAAAGGCAGCGGCCATGCTTGATCAGGTTGGGCTGTCGCCGAGGCTCGGGCACCGGCCAGGACAGCTCTCGGGCGGTGAGCGACAGCGGGTAGCCATTGCAAGGGCTCTTGTGGGTGAACCGGCCTGCGTGCTGGCCGACGAGCCCACCGGCAATCTGGACGAGAGTACGGCAGAGGAGGTCAACCAATTGTTGCTCAAGCTGTCTGATGAGTTGTCAACGTCATTCGTGGTGGTGACTCACAACCATGACCTCGCGAGCAGAATGGACCGAATCCTGCGTCTTCAGAATGGGCTACTGGGTTGAATACGGTCGCCGCCTTCATTGGCCTTCGCTACTCCCGGGCCAGGTCCAGCAACCGATACCTGTCATTCATGACCTGGGTGTCCCTGCTCGGCATGATGTTGGGTGTCATCGTCCTGATCGTCGTGGTATCGGTGATGAACGGGTTTGATGCAGAGCTCAAACGGCGGATCCTGGGAGCAGTTCCCCATGTGTTCGTGGAGGACACGTCCATATCTCCGCTGGAATTGCAGCGCATCGAAGGGGTAGCTGCGGTGAGCCGATTCGCCCGTCACTCCGCTCTGCTGATCAGTGGATCAGACAGCCAACTGGTAGGGCTCTACGGGATCGATCCGACCCGAGAGGCACTGATGTCCATCATTCCTGGCCATATGTCGACCGGTGACATTGGCCGTCTCAGTCAACCAGATGGTGTGGTGCTGGGGCGCGCTCTGGCTTTCCGGCTTGGAGTGTCGCAAGGAGATACGTTGACCCTCCTGCTTCCTGTGGTGGGTGAGAATGACCGTATCGACACCATAGTGCGCAACCTGGAACTCGTGGGCACCTTTCAACTGGATTCAGAACTCGATTACCGATTGGCCCTGATGAACGTCGAAGCGGTCTCCCAGGCGGGCCATGGCGGTTTCAGGATCACGCTCCATGACATCTTTGCAGCCAATCGGGTCGCATCGATCATTCGTGATCGCTATGACGCGGAGGTAGCCGACTGGACCAGCGAATATGGTGACTTCTTTCGTACCGTCAGGATGGAGAAGATCATGATGTTTCTGCTGCTGACGCTGATTGTTGCGATTGCCGCTTTCAGTATCGTTTCGAGCCTCAGCATGCTGGTGCGGGAAAAGCAGGCTGATATCGCCGTGCTCAGAACCTGCGGGCTCTCAACCGGCGGTGTGATGTCGATCTTTCTGGTTCAGGGGTCAGCGATTGGTGTCGCCGGGGTGCTGCTGGGTACGGTGATGGGTGTTCCCCTTGCCCATGGCGTTCCGGACATCGTCCGCTACCTCGAATCGGTTGCTGGGGGGAGGATGCTGGCAGGAACCTACTTCGATGCCATTCCGACTGATGTACGGTATGGGGATATTGCGACGGTGGTCGTCGTTTCATTGTTTATCAGTCTCGTGGCAACACTCTATCCGGCGTATCGCGCCGCTGCACTCAGACCGGTGGAGATTCTTCGGTACGAGTAGCCTTGAGTACCCGGGGCTTTCTGGCCTTGCGCTGTGCCCAGTACCTTGAGACCTTCCACCGCCAGTACAGTCGAACCGTAACAAACGCCAGGCTGCCAAGACACAGGCCCGCCAGAATCGACCCAAGAAATAGCGGTTGCCAGATGAGATAGATCTGTTGAGAAATCGTCGTGAGGGAAAGCTTCGCATCGATTCTCTCCGGTTCCCCCAGAATCATCGCGCCAAGCCGATAGGTGAAGTAGAACATCGGAGGCATTGTGATCGGATTGCTGACCCAGACCAGCGCGACGGACACCGGGACGTTGCAGCGCAACCACACACACATCAATACGCAGGGCACCATCTGAAAGGGGATCGGCAGAAAACAACAGAACACCCCCACGAATGCCGCCACCGAAACGGAATAGCGGTTGAAGTGCCACAGGTTAGGCTGAAACAGCATCCCGCCCAGAAAACGGAGTGATCTGATCTTGCGTAGCGCTTCCCGTGAGGGTAAGTGGTCTCTTAGCTTCATGTCACCGGACAGTGTAGGCAGTGAGTATTATGCACTGCCGCGTTGCCGTGTTCATACAATCAGGTAGGAGAAAACCGGTTCCAGGTGCGGATACTCACCTGATTTTTGGCGGCTTCTGGCCCATGGTGATGGGTAATTTACCTTTGGATCATCGCCATGTTCAGGTCCCTACGAGGCAATGGCTTACATACAGAGCGGGTTCGAAGATGCCCAATGGGCCCCAATGCCTCTGTTTGTCATTCCCTTTGTTGTGGCCGTTGTCGTGGTGGTTCGACTACCCGTACCAGTGGACCCGAGCCTCCTTGGCATGGGCGTTCCGCTCGCTTTCTTCAGCATCACTCGATGGCGACTGCAACCCTTTGCAGGAGTCTTTCTGGGCATGTTCCATGCGCTCTACATCGCCGATCAGAAACTGGCTGCAGAATTGCCGGAATCGCTTGTGGGTCGGGATCTTGTGGTGACGGGAGTGATCAAGGATCTGCCCTCACGCAACCCTGATTCCGTTCGTTTCAGAATGCGTCTGCTGGAAGCGTACACCGATGAAGGCTCGATGATTACCGAGGGACAAATCGGTGACATTGCAGTGTCCTGTTATGGCTGCAGCAGTTCGTTCCATCCAGGTGAAGTGTGGCGGCTTACGCTCCGGCTGTCGAAACCCTCGGGTTCTGCCAATCGCGGCCTGTTTGACTATGAAGGCTGGCAATTCATGCAGGATATCGCTGCCAGGGGCTATGTACGGAACCCTGAAACGGCGGTGCGGGTGGGTCGGCGTCTGTTGACAGGACTGCATCATCGCCTTCGGGGCAGCGTCAGAGTGTTTCTTCAAGACCATGCCGGCGACGAGCACCGTGGGCTGATCCTTGCACTCGCTATTGGTGCCTCGACCGACATTGATCCACAGGACTGGCGCGTACTGAGCGATACAGGAACCAATCACCTGTTTGTCATATCAGGTCTGCACGTGGGGTTGATCAGTGCGATCACCTATCGGATTGCCCGCAGTCTTGCCCTGCCGATACGAACTGCCGGGTTCCTGACGCTGTGTTTTTCGGGTTTCTATGCAGCACTAGCCGGGCTGGGATTGCCGGTGCAGCGAGCCTGGATGATGGCTGGCGTCGTAGTGGTTTCCTCCATGCTGGCAAGGCGGGCTTCTGTGATGACGATGTTTCTGTGGGCCCTTGCAGGCGTCGTGTTGATTGAGCCATTTGCCGTGCTGGGCGTGGGCTTCTGGTTGTCCTTTGGCGCCGTCTTCAGCCTGCTGTATGCGATGACGGCTCGATATCCTGTCACCTGGGGATCAACGCCGGTTTCCTGGTTGCGGGACGCGATCAGGACGCAATGGGCCGTCACCCTGGGTACCATGCCAATACTGGTGCATCTCCTGTATCAGTGGGCCTGGCTGGCGCTGCCGGCCAATCTGATCGCAATACCATGGTTAAGTTGTCTGGTGGTACCGCCCCTGCTGCTGGTGACATTGCTCATTCCCCTGTTGCCGGATCTGGCCGCACTTCTGCTGGTTGGCGTGGAGTGGTCTCTCGATGCAATCTGGCAGTATCTGACCCTGCTGTCGGCGCTGGAACTTGTGCTTCGACCGGGCCATGCTGGTTGGGCAGCTCTTGCATGCGCTGTCGTCGGAGTTTTCTTCGGGCTTGCGCCACGGGGGCTTGGGCCGAAGTGGCTGGTCCTGTTGTGTCTTGCGCCTCTGCTTGGCCCCGAACTGCGCCATCACCGGGGCCTTGAGGTGACCTTTCTGGACATCGGCCAGGGTCTGAGCGTGCTGGTTCGGCTGCACGACAGGGTCATGCTCTACGATGCCGGACCGAGGTTCCGGTCCGGTTTCGATGCCGGTGAGCAGATCGTGACACCCTATCTGCGAACCCTTGGAATCCGGATCATTGATCACTTCATCATCAGCCACGGTGACCACGACCATGCAGGCGGGGCCCCAGCCGTGCTGCGCAACTTTCCGGTCCGGCGCATCCATACCAGCCATGCCAGTGACCTGTATTCCGCCGAGTCCTGCCGGCTTGCCCACCCATGGCAGATCGAGGATTACGAACTCACGGTGTTTTCCGCAGGGGTCTCAGGCGGCGGCAATGATCAATCCTGCCTGTTGCGAATCAGCCTTGCCGGCAGAAATCTGTTGCTGCTCACAGGCGACATCGAGGAAAGTTCAGAGCTCGCACTCGCCTCACTCGAGCGCGGCAATGATGTGACGGTGGCGGTCATGTCTATACCCCATCATGGCAGCCTCTCATCATCATCGCCGGCATTGCTGAACCGGCTCCGACCGGACCTGGCGGTCGTCTCGGCCGGGCGCAACAACACGTTCGGTCATCCCCACGCCCGTGTGATGTCGCGCTATGAAAACCGACACACCAGGACACTCAATACCGCTTACGATGGCGCCGTCACAGTCACTATTGAACCGGATATGAGCATCACCGTGGTGCGGGCCAGAACGGCGTTCGACCGGCTCTGGCACAAATGATGAGGTGCGCTACCCTCCCGGCAGAGGCTGCATCCTTGCGACCACCTTCCGTAGCTGCGCCACGAGGTCAGATTTATCTCGACGGCTGAGAAACTGACCGATTTCCAGATCCTGACCCCGACAGCGGATGCTCACAACCGCTGGGTCCCATGGATGGCGGGCGGGTCGAACCATGAATTTGGCCCAGATGCGATGATAGTCCCAGGTCTCCACCGGGCGCTTGCCGCCGCGCTCAACCCGCAGGGCATGTTCGGTGATCGTGATGACCTCCTGGCGATGACATTGACGTACGCAGTAATAAAGGCAGACCGTGACTGCGGACATCTCGAGTATGGAAAACGGCAGAATGACCCAGGCACCGGCCAGTAAGAAGGCGAATCCGATGCTGAACGATATGACGACCAGGGTTCCCAACAGATACAGGTTCGCTCGCCAGGACCAGGATTGATTAGGACGCAGAATGATCCGTGTGGTGCGTGTATCCTCGTTCAGTTCGGCTTCGACCATACTGGTATCGTAGCAGTAATGGCCGATTAGTCCAGATGATCAAAGGGTGCCCTTGTCTGTGGGAAAGTCTGTGGGAAAGTCTGTGGAGAAGTCTGCCGGAATCAGTCTGCCGGAATCAGTCTGCCAAGGTGGCTGAGTAACCGGTCGTTTTCCTCTGGCGTGCCGACGGTTATCCTGAGTTTGTCGGTAAGCCCCGGGGCGTCGAAGTATCGCACCAGAATCCCGCTTTCACGCAGGCCCCGATGCAGTGATGGGGCGCGTGCGCCGAGGGTCGCGAGCAGAAAGTTGGCCTGGCTTTGCGCCACCGGAATGTGCATCGCTGCGAAAGCGGCTGTCAGCCTTTGTCGTTCCTCCCTGACGGCCATCCACCCCTGGCTGGCATGTCGCTGGTCATCGAGTGCGGCGGTAGCAATCTCTTGTGCCAGCACATCCACATTGTAGCTGTCTCTGGTCTTGTTGAGCATAGGTTCGATCAGGCCAGAAGGCCCGATCCCATATCCGAACCTGAGTCCCGCCAGGGAGTATCCCTTGCTCATTGAGCGGAGAATGATCATGTTCGGACACTGGTCTAGCAAACGCACCGCATCATGTCTCTGGTCCGGATCGACAAAGTCAACGTAAGCCTCGTCCAGAAGCAGGATGCCGTTGAGTTCATCTGCCAGTCCCCGGACCTGGTCGAGGGGCCGGAGCGTGCCTGATGGCGCATGGGGGTTCACCAGGAAGGTGACTTTGACTCCGGCGGCATTCAGATCGCTGGCCATACCCGGTGGAAGTCTCCAGTCATCCAGAAGCGGGATCTCGACGACTGGACAGTCCTGAATCCGGGCGAGTACCGGGTATAGCGAATAGGTAGGGTAGGTCATGCCGACCGGCACACCAGGGTCGACAAAAGTCGTCATCACCAGGCGTAGCAGTTCATCACCTCCCCGGGTTGCAATGATGTTTTCGCGTTTGACACCATGCAGGGTCGCAGCCAGGCCCCGAAAACGGTCCGCTCGCGCCGGCGGATAGCGGCGCAGCACCGTGGCATCAAAATCCCTCAGCAGTCGTCCGACTGCGGGGCTGGGAGGGTAGGGGTTCTCGTTGGTGTTGAGCTTGATGGTGTCGATGTTGTCGGGTTGCTCTCCGCTGACGTACCCCGCCATAGCTGCGATGTTGTCTCGTTCCCAGGTCATTCGGTCATTCCTCAAATGGTTCGTAGCTGACGTCCACAATGTGAATCTCCACGTCGCCAGCCGGGCGTCGTACCACCACATCGTCACCCAGGCGCTTGCCCAGCAGGCCCTTCGCCATCGGCGACTCAAGACTGATCCAGCCCTTTTTCAGGTCAAACTCGTCGGCCCCGACGATTCGCAGCACCGATTCGTGGCCATCTTCGTCCTCCAGTCTCAGCCATGCACCGAAGAAGACCTTGTCCTGCACGGCGGGCTTGCGGTCGACGATCTCAAGGTTGTCCAGACGTTTGCTCAAATAGCGAATGCGGCGGTCGATCTCCCGGAGCCGCTTCTTGCCGTAGATATAATCGGCGTTCTCTGACCGGTCACCCAGCGCGGCTGCGTCGGCGACCCGCTGGGTGATTTCCGGACGCTCGGTTCGCCACAGGTGGTTGAGCTCTGCTCTGAGCGCTCGGGCGCCATCTGGCGTGATGTAGAAGGGTCTGTTGGCCATGGTTCAGCGCCGCACGGAATGCACAGGTACAGAGGAATGACGGACTATACGCAAAGTGCCGGACGTTGCCACACCGATGAGGTTTGCGCAAGTCATAGCCTTTTCCAATATGAAATGAGTCTGAACGAGGGCCCGTGATTCCAATATGAAATGAGTCTAAAGCGCTGATTTTTGTCCATGATGGTGGGATGAA
>JAQBUI010000125.1 GCA_027624035.1 Pseudomonadota bacterium
TCATCGCCAAGCCGTAGCAGGTCTGCGATCCGAAGGGGTTGATCAAACAGTCCGAATCGGCGCCGCAGAGCTGCCAGCGTGACCTGCCTGCCGTGGGCGCCCTGAATCATTGCGAGACAGGCGAGGCCACACTCGTTTTCAGTGCTCTGGCAGACGACGGGAGGCCTACGGGACATCGGGCAGCCTCAGGGCCTCCCGCAGCCATCCCAGCAGGCTGCGGGTTTCGACAGGCAGCCGGGCGATGACTGACATGCCGGTTCTGAGCGTGACGTCCGGGTTGATGCCATCGAGCAGGACTCGACAGAGAAACACCGGGCGCCCGTCAGCCATGAGGATCGGTTGATCCGACAAGTGCACAACCGTTCCAGACCAGGGCGCCATTTCATCCCTGTTCTGACCCTTGAGGCGGACGTACACGAGATCGTTTGGCTTGATGTGGGCGTAGACCTCGGTCGGGACATAGAAACTGGCAGTCGTCTGGCTATGGTGTCCGCTGATCACCATGATCACGTCGCCAGGATCAACTTCTGAACCGGGCCTCAGCTTGATCAGTGCGACCCGCCCAGCGACCGGGGACGCTACTGTCTCACGGTCCGATGGCATCAAATCACGGTACTGCTGGCGCAGACCATGGAAGCGGTCCCGGGTCTGGGCCAAATCCTGTATCAATCGGTCTGGCAGTTCAGCAAGGTCGTGTATGAGAAGCCGAAGTGCCTGCTCCTGGGTCTGGAGAGCGTCCTGAATCTGCAATTTGTGCTGTTCGGCAGCGAGTTCTGCAGCAATCGCCGCCCCGAGGTCCGAGCTGGACAGATGCTGCTGTTCACGGAGCAGCTGCACAGCGGTACGTTGTGCCGCCGCCTGGGCGACGATTTCGTTCTGGATTGAAAGCTGCTCACGCAGGTTGGCGAGTCGCCCGTAGCGGCTGGCTCGCTCATCTGCCAATCGGATTCTGGTTCTCTGATGTGCACGTTGAATCGCGCGGCCATCCAGTGCAACACCCATAAACTGACGATCCAACTCTGCCATCATTTCGAGCCGTGAGGCCCGGGTACGTCCTTTTCCGGCGTCAATCCGGAGCAGAGGCGTTTGCTCATCCACAGCCTGCCCCTCGGTGACCATGAGCGTCGAGATCCGTCCATGTAATCCCGATGACACCGGTACAGCAGGATTGGTGTCGATTCTGCCCGGGATTTCGACTTTTCTCGTGTAGGTAAAGTGGTCGGCAAATCGCCAGGCCAGTACCACAATCAGCAGTGCAAGTACCGACAGGGGGACGGTTCCCGGATGCAGGTAACGCATCGCGTCGCCTCTGATGGCGCTGGCACGGTAGGCAAGGGCCTCTGGGAGGAACAGACTATTGGCTTCTGGCATCCTGGGTCTGCGGGGTGGCTGTGGCGGACAGAATGACCGGACGACGTACCCGCTGGAATCGGTGATGACGTCAGTCTGTTCGAGACAATGGTGTGGCGCGCTGTGAGTCAGGGACCCGCCAGCCGCCCTCCATGTGCCAATCGGCGTCTCGACCCATGCCGAGACTTACATGGAGTCAGGCCATTGGAGAAGCCTGGCCCAGGAGGGGCCTCACGGTTTGAAGATGGGCTACACTCGTCACAATGGTCGGTGCTATAGTCGAAGCACAGAGCCGAATTTCCAACACACTCAGACACAGTCACTCAGACACACAGACACACAGACACACAGACACACAGACAGATAGGGGGAATAACATGGGAGCATCCATCAACAAGGGGGGCTTGCTGGCTGGGAAGGTAGCGATCGTGACGGGTGCCAGCCGAGGCATCGGTGAGGCGATTGCCTATCGGTACGCCCAGGAAGGGGCTCGCGTCGTCGTGTCCGCAAGAACGGTCGAGGACGGTGACCACGTGCTGCCAGGCAGTATCAATTCCGTGGTCAAGCGGATCACGGATGCAGGGGGTGAGGCCATGGCGGTGCGAGCAGACCTTGCCCTCCACGAACATCGGGAAAACCTGATCAAAGAGACCAATGATGCTTTCGGTCCGGTGGATATTCTTGTCAATAATGCTGCGGTGACGTATTTCGTCCCGGTGGAGACGTTCAGAGAAAAACACTATCGCCTGATGATGGAAGTCCAGGTGTACGGGCCATTCCATCTCGCCCAATTGGTACTCCCCTCCATGATCGAGCGCAAGTCAGGATGGATTCTCAACATCTCATCCCATGCAGCATTGCACCCGCAGAAGAATCAGGGCGGACGGGGCGGCACCGTCTATGGCATGTGCAAGGCCGCTCTGGAACGATTCACCACGGGGCTTGCCTCGGAGGTTTATGCCAACGGTATCGGTGTCAACGTGATCTCACCGGGGCTGGTGGCGACGCCTGGCGTACTCCATCACAAACTCGTGACCGAGGACACGCCGGAAGAACGAATTACTCCTGTTGAGCACATGGCAGAAGCCTGCCTGCGGCTGGTCCATGGAGACCCCCAGGAACTGACCGGCAAAATCACCTACGCGGCCGATATGCTGAAGGACTATCAGTTGACACCCGCTGAACTGCTGGCTTCCTGATTGACCACACACCCGGCCGGCGCCGCCGTCGGACCTGAGGCACGCGGCCGTCAGGTCGCCAGGTTGAGCAGCCCGGCCCGGGTGCCCTGACCGATATCATCGACGTCGAATGGCGTGAGCTGATAGACGTAGTAATTGAGCCAGTTTGAGAACAACAGGTTGCCGTGGCTTTTCCAGGTGACGATTGGCGTTCGGGTCGGATCGTCGTCAGGGAAGTAGTTCTCCGGGATGTCGGGCTTGATCCCCGCATCGAGGTCCCGCTGATATTCATCCAGCAGACAGTTCGGTTCATACTCCGAATGGCCCGTCACAAACAGCTGTCTGCCATCTCGACGGGCAAACAGGTATGGGCCAGCCACATCGGACTCTGCAATGATCGCGAGGTCCGGGTGGGCTTCGATGTCCTGACGGCGAATCTCGGCATAGCGGGAATGTGGCGCGTTGAAGACGTCATCAAACCCCCGGGCAATGGGCGTCAGCGGCGACACCAGCCGATGTGGGTAGACCCCGGAGATCTTGCGGGCAAGCAGGTACTTCGGTATCCCGTACAGGTGCTTCATGGCCGCCTGAACCGCCCAGCAGAGAAACATCACCGAGGTCACGTTGTCCGTGCTCCAGTCCATGATTTCCTTCATGGAATCCCAGAATGCCACTTCCTCGAAGGGCACCTGGCCGAGTGGCGCGCCGGTGATGATCATGCCATCGTACTTCTTGTGAGAGACGCTGCTGAAATCCTTGTAGAAGGTCTCCATGTGCTCGATGGGCGTATTTCTGGAGGGCCGGTCATTGATCCGCATCAGTTCGATATTCACCTGTAGTGGCGTGTTCGAGAGCATGCGGAGCAGATGAACCTCCGTTTCGATCTTCTTGGGCATAAGATTGAGAAGCAGTATACGCAGGGGACGAATATCCTGCTTTTCGGCCTCGGTGCTGGACATGCAGAAGATGTTCTCTCGCCGCAGTACGCTGAATGCGGGAAGTCCGTCTGGGATGTTGATGGGCATAGTGATTATCCAAAAAAAAACCTACTCAGCTGCTGCTAAAGTAGGCCATGTGTCTCTTTAGCCGGATTTATTAAGCGCCCGCAAGCTGATCAAATCGGCGCTGGGGTGAGTTTAGTCAATGGCGGCGCCCCGGGTCAACCAGGCGGCAGCCGAACCGCAGCTGGACGGATCAGAACGCGCCAGTGGGTTGTAACAGCAGATCAGGCAGTTCCGCGGGCCGAGCGATGATGTGCCGTGCGCCGGCACCCTCAAGTTCCGCTCGATCTCGAAAGCCCCATGAAACGCCAATCGGCAGCATGTGGCAGGCCGTTGCGGTGGTCATGTCTGTCGCGGTATCTCCCACCATGGCGAGATCGTGAGTCGATTGACCCAGGACCTCGGCAATCAGCCCGGGGCCTGATGGGTCCGGTTTGTGCTGCACGATTCCCCGGTAGCCATAGCCGGCGACGCAGGCGAATCGAATCGCATCAAACGATGTCCTGACCATCTGATCCGTGAAGGCGTGGTCTTTGTTCGATAGTACCGCGAGTAACAAACCGGCATCCTGGAGCCTGCCGAGCATGTCGTTGATGCCAGCATAGGGACGGGTGGTCTGGTGCCAGGTTTGTTCGTAGTCTTCCCTGAAGTACGAGACACACGCTTCAATCAGGCTCTGATCACCACGCCGTTCAGCAGGGACTGCACGTTCCGCACAGCGGGTTGCGCCGTCACCGATAAAGTATCGATAGGCATCAATACCATGAGCGGGCAGACCAAGGGATTGCAGCGCACGATTGAACGACCCTGCGTGTCCCTCCAGCGTGTTGAGCAAGGTTCCATCAAGATCGAAGACGACAGACATCAGAATCCGTCAACCAGCAGTCCGCGACTGGTGGCACTGGCATGGCGGATGGCCTTGATGGGGGCATAGTCTTCCGAGGCCAGGGACTGCCGGGCAGCTTTCCGATCGGGGAAACGCAGCACGACGATCCGTTCACTACTCCAGTCACCCTCCGTGTTCTCGGGGGCGCCCCCTCTGACGATGTACTCCCCGCCAAATCGGTCGATGATCCCGGGCACCTTGCTGCGATAGGTTTCATAGGCATCGTGATCGTGAACGTCGATATCGACAATAAGATAAGCGCTCATTGGGGTTCTCCATTGGCGTGAACGGATGGTTCGATTGGTTTGCCCTTGATGACGAGGGTTCCGGCCATTTTGTCATGCCATCCCTGTTTTCGCTGGTCGAATGCAATCCATAGAAAGCCCAGAAAAAAAGGGATCATGCTCGCGAAGTAGCCGAAGTATCGAATGATGTTCTGACGGGCACTGGTTTTTCCCAGGGTTTGCGCATCGACGATGTAGACACCGAACAGCATCTTGCCAGGTGTCGATGAACGATACATCCAGAACAGGATGAAGATAGTGCCCATGACCACCAGGTCAAATATGAGCTGCAGCCTGAGATGAGACAGCAATTCCGCCAGGGCGACCTCATCTGCCAGCAGACGCAGGAGTGCGTCGGGGTCTGAAGGATCGAGATCGATCTCCCCGATGATGGTTCCTGCAAGCGGCGCAATAGCGAGTGTCGCCAGGGTGCTGTCGATCAGAAAGGCGAGCAATCGGATCCAGAAGCCAACGTAGTGAACACTCTGCCGGGGCATGGTCAGGCCCTATCTTTGCCCAGCTTGTCCAGCAGCAGGCTCTTGGCTTCATTGAGACGTGCTGCCAGATACGTGGACCCGCCACGGTCCGGGTGCATCTTCTGCATCAGCCGGCGATGGGCCTTGATGACCTCGTCTCGAGTTGCTGATTGATCAAGGCCCAGAATCTCGAAGGCTTGCCGTTCTGTCAGGTTGCTGTCGGACCCCGCGTCACCAGGTTGGTCCGTGCTGCCACCAGCCGAGTCCCGCCAATTGGGATGTTCGCGGTCGAGATAGGCCTCAAGGACGCTGAGCGAATCGTGGTCGACCCGACACTCCTCGCACAACAGTTGAATCTGATCCAGAGTCAGGTCGCTGAGGCGAGCATCCTTGAATTGGCCCTCGATCACATTGCCGTCCATTCGTCCGGTATCATGAAACAGAATCATGTGGACGAAACGGGTGTTGAGTTCAGACTTCTGGCCGGATTTTGACGCGCTGGTTGGCGCGCCACCCAGAAAATTCTGAATCATGCGGTACAGTCCAAATGCCTGAACCCCCCTTGGCAGCCAGGTCAGGATGCGGGACAGGAACGGCAGTGCAAAGCCAATGACTGCGAACAGCGGATGCAGCCTTCCCGTCACGCCCAGATACACCAGAACGATAGCCATCAGTACGCCCAAGTAGACCGCAAAGAACTGCCGTACGGACAGGCGCTTTGACCCCAGAAGCATCCGCAGCGCCGCGTACAGCGCGGTCGCCGCAATGAAGACGATGACCAGCCTGATCATCATCTAGGGCTTCAACTGTCGGGTGATCCGTTTTACCGCATCACTGGACCGGCTGCTGAGATCCTCCAGAGCACTCCGGCCCCCGGCGGCAAACACCGCCACGGCCGCCAGCAGTTCCTTCAACTGATGAGCGCTGTTGAGATCAAATGGCGCCCAGGCACCGCCAGACAACTGGGCCATTTGCTGGAAGGTTGAACGGACCAGCGGCAGCGTCCCTTCCTGAAACATGAATGCCGGAATGTTCTGCAGCCCGAGCTGACCCGCAAGATCACACAGCGTATCAGGGTTCTCTTCCATCGCATCGCCAACGAAGACCACGGCCTGCAGGCTACTGTCATGATGGGCTCTCAGAGCATGTTTTAGCACGCGGCCGATTTGCGTCTGCCCCCCAAGACACCGCACGGCACTCATCTGACGCAGCAGCACGGCGGTGTCACTACACCAGTCCAGGGCGCGGAACTCATTGAATCCCCGGTAGTAACAGAGTTGAACAGCGAGCCCGCCGAGTGAATCCGTGGCCGAAAACATCTCACCCTGCAGATGGCAGGCACGGTCCCAGGTGGGCTCACGACTGGCGGTGGCGTCCATGGCGAACATGAGCCGCCCGGTTCGTCCAGCCTGCCTGCGTGCTGGTGTCGCGGCCACTTTGTCCAGAAATGCGCTCACGTCCCTGCTGGCCTCGGCTGGTGGTTTGGGATGGCTCATCGGTCAGCGCTCAATTGCCATTGGTATTGCATTCGGCAAACATGCAGAATTCATGTAAATCAGTCAAGTTGACGGGTGTCATTTGCAAACCGGTAAGCTCGTCATTGGTATCTCCAGTAGCGCATTGTTTGATCTCGAGGAAAGCGATCGCGTATTCCGGGAATACGGCGTCAGTGCCTATGCAGATTATCAGCGCGAGCGCGAGAATGAACCGCTGGCACCCGGCGATGCATTCAGTCTGGTTCAAAGATTACTCCACCTGAACAAAATCCTCGACCATCCTGGACGCGTCGAAGTGATATTACTGTCCCGGAATACCGCAGATACCGGTCTGCGGGTATTTAATTCCATCGAGCACCATGGCTTACCGATTATCCGGGCGGCCTTCACGGGTGGCGCCTCTCCATATCGCTACATGTATCCATTTCGCTGCCATCTGTTTCTGTCGACCAATGCCGCCGACGTCAGAGAAGCTCTGGCCGGTGGCTTGGCAGCGGCGAGCATCCTGCGCACGCCGGCAGGTTACCAACCTGGAGAGACCCTGCACTTTGCCTTCGACGGAGACTCGGTGCTGTTCTCTGACGAGGCCGAACGCATCTATCAGAAGCAGGGGTTGGCCGCATTCGCCAGTAGCGAACAGCAGGCTGCCGACGAACCGCTTTCCGGGGGTCCATTCAAACCCTTTCTGGCAGAACTGCATCAATTGCAGTCTGAATTCCCTGCCGGGGTGATGCCGATTCGTACCGCACTCGTGACCGCGAGGTCGGCACCTGCCCACGCCAGAGTCATCAAGACACTGCGAGCGTGGAACATCAGAATTGATGAATCCCTGTTCCTGGGCGGCATGACGAAAGCAGAATTCCTGCGGGCCTACGGTGCCGATGTATTCTTTGATGACCAGGCAGAGCACTGCAGGCTGGCGAGCGAAATCGTTCCGACGGGACACGTACCCCACGGCGTTGTCAATGATCCCTCAGAATAGGGCGAGTTTGATGCCCACACCGAACAGAATGACTGCGAGCAGCGGTTGAATCACCCGCTCCGGCAGGATGTTGCTGAACCGTGCACCAAAACTGATGGCTGGCAGCGAACCCACCAGGAGACATCCAAGCAGCACGAAGTCGACGTTGCCGAGGTACCAGTGCCCGAGCCCCGCCGCCAGCGTCAGCGGAACCGCATGGGCAATGTCAGTGCCGACGATGCGAACGCCACGAAAGGCGGGGTAGAGGATCAGCAACAACGCGGCCGTGATGGCGCCAGCGCCGACAGATGACAGTGTCACGGCGATCCCCAGAAAAAGGCCGATTACCGGCAGCAACCACGGCGGGCTGGCCCGGTCCCGTCCAATGGCAATCGACTGCAGTCTCGAGCGGAACACTACGACGGCCGATGTACAGATCAGCATGAATCCCAGTACTCCGCTCAGCAATACTCCGTAGCCATCAGGCGTTCCGAATTGATACAGCAGAAAGACGGTCGCAAGAGAGGCAGGAATGCTGCCGGCCGCCAGTAATGAGGCAAGTTTCCAGTCGACATTGCCGCGACGACCATGAGACACCGCACCACCTGCTTTGGTTACCGCGGCATACAGCAGATCTGTGCCGATGGCCACATGCAGCGGAAACCCGAACGCCAAAAGCAACGGGGTCATGAGGGAGCCGCCCCCGACGCCTGTAATACCGACTGTAAAGCCTACTGCCGCGCCTGCCGCAATGTAGAATAGAAAGTCCATAGGGAGGTGTCAGTGTACCCGGACCGCATGCGGGAGTAGTTCGACGACGTGGCCCTGAGGGCCCCAGCAGGCAGATGACGATTCCATGAAAATTCCAGGCGGAAAACCATACTGTAATCAACCCAGACTATTCACAAAAAGAATATTTGGGGCTATTGTTATTTCGATTAAATATAACTGGTGTGCATGAAACTTCAGCAACTGCGTTATGTCTGGGAGGTCGCCCATCATGACCTCAATGTGTCGGCCACCGCCCAGAGCCTGTTTACGTCCCAGCCAGGCATCAGCAAGCAGATCCGTCTGCTGGAGGATGAACTCGGTGTCGAGATTTTTATCCGCAATGGAAAGCATCTGAGTGCCATTACGCCCGCAGGAGAGAGTATTATTCAGCGGGCGGGGGAGATTCTGCAGAAGGTAGAGATCATCAAACAGGTGAGTGGCGCAGGGGAATCACACCCCCACGCTCTCCCAGAACCGGACGTGAGCCTCTCAACTCAT
>JAQBUI010000126.1 GCA_027624035.1 Pseudomonadota bacterium
AGCCGAGGCGGCTTCCAGCAACTGATCAGCCGGGATCACCAGGGCCGGTGCAATCGTATCCTGCACCGTGATGGTGAAGCTGCCGGATGAAACGTTGCCGTAATCATCCTCTGCCGTACAGTCGACCGTGGTCGTGCCAATCGGGAAGGTATCCCCGGAGGCTGCAGAACACACAATCGTCGGATCAGCATCCACTGCATCGGTCGCCGTCACGCTGAACGTGGTCGCCGTACCCGCAGCCGAGGCGGCTTCCAGCAACTGATCAGCCGGGATCACCAGGGCCGGTGCAATCGTATCCTGCACCGTAATGGTGAAGCTGCCGGATGAAACGTTGTCGTAGTCATCCTCTGCCGTACACTCGACCGTGGTCGTGGCAATCGGGAACGTATCCCCGGAGGCCGCAGAACAAACGATCGTAGGCTCTGTGTCCACGATGTCCGTTGCCGTCACGCTGAACGTGGTTGCTGTTCCGGCAGCCGTAGCAGCCTCCAGCAACTGGTCCGCCGGAATCACAAGGTCAGGAGGCGTTGTATCCTCAACAGTTATTGAGAAGCTGGTGGACGCCTGGTTACCTGAAGCGTCTTCGGCTGTACAAGTGACGAGCGTCGTCTCACCATGCGGGAAAACGCTACCCGACGCGGGCGTACAGGTCACCTCAAGATCACCATCGATGTTGTCACTGGCTGAGACACTGAAGGTCGCGACCGCACCTGCCGGTGACGTCGCTTCAAGCGTCTGATCAGCGCCACCGACCAGAATCGGGTCAGTGGTATCAACAACCGTTACCGTGGCAGAACAGCTGTCGCTTGCCTGACCGTCGGAGACGTTCAAGGTGACAGTTGTCGAGCCGAGGCTATATGGCCCGGCCGGGTCCTGAGTAATAGTCAGGTCATCGCCATCGGCGTCAGAAGATCCTGCATCCACCGAGGCATCCGCCACACCACCAGGACCAGCTTCCACTGTCACGTTCTGACAGGCGGCCACAGGAGCCTGATTGTCAGGAACGGTGATGGTCGCAAAGCCAACGGCCTCCAATCCGAAGGAGTCCTTGACCCGGAGGCCCACTTTGTGAATCCCGGGGGTCGTAAAGGTGACAGACGCATCAACAGTACCTACCACGAATTGCGTCAGTCCATTTGAATCGTCCAGATCCCAGGCATATTCGACGATAGAGTCAAACAGCGGCTCGCCTTCATTAGGATCAGAAGAGGCGGCGCCGGACAGCGCCACAACGGACCCCTGGGGTGCAGTGATCGCACCAGGAGTAATGACCGCTGTGGGGGGCGCATTGCCGAGGACAACTTCCACATCGACAGTCGCGGTACTGTTCAGATTCCCGTCAGATACCCTGAGCACTGCCGTATAGGTCAGCGGCAGTGACGTCACATCCGGTGAGTAGGCAAAAGTGGGGACGGCGTTCTCGTCACCGGTCGAGTAGTCGAAAGTACCATCGCCATCGAAATCCCACTCATAGGTGGTGATAACTTTCGATGGGTCCAGGTGGAACGACTCCGAATGGTCGAAGGACACAGCCTGTCCAATATTGACGGTTGTCGGGGATGCTCCGGCCACCGCACGGGGCCCGGCTTCAAACAGCGCGGGCGCCAGCATGATGACGTGCCAGCTGGTAGAGAGGCCGTTCGCACCGGCACCACCCTGGAAGCTGGGCCAGTGCCCTGTGTTCAGGTTCTGGCGGTCCACGGCGACCCTTGCCACACCCTTATTGGGATCCTTGTACCAGTCAAATCCATTGGACGGTCCGGGAGCAGCCGGATTGCCTGGGTCTGAATAGGCATAAATGGTCTCTACCGGCGGGTTCGCCAGACGAAGCGCCTTGGTGGCACCAAACAGCGCATAGGTATAACCCGTTACCGTATTGGCGTTACCCTCGGACGGTCCGGCTCCCCAGTTCTGATTGATCCAGCTCTCCGTGTGCAGCCATCTGGATGACGCATTGGCATCATCGGCTGCTGACGACACATCACCATACAGGTCAAGTTGCAGCATCCCGTGGGCGGTCGAGCCAGCACAGCCCCAGAGGCAGTTCGCGCTGGTATAGCCATACGTGCCGCTGTTGCCGAGGTCTGCAAAGCTTGTGTTCATCCAGAGATCAAGCTGGGTCCGGACGAAGTCAGGAATGGTCACACCAAAGGTACGTTCGGCCGGAATCAAACCGATAGCAGCCCATCCACCAGAGGAGTTGTCGCCAAAGGTGTCGTTCTGGAACGTATACGCCCAGCCGCCTTCACCGCCCCCGGTATCGGTCTGACCCCAGGCATAGGAGTCCACCATATCCTGGACGATGTCTCGATAGGTGCGGCCCTCGACTTCTGCGATACCCGCCTCGGCAACCGCACTTGGGGTACCCGACGCGACGATTGCATCAATGATCGGACCATTGCCGTACACGCCATGGTTGTTCGCCGTATAGCTGAGCCCGATGCCATTGCCGTTGGTATCGGGGTCGTTGCCGTCCTCAACGGTTAGGGAGTCAACTGCCAGTTTGGTAAACAGGTAGTTCATTGCCAGTTGCATGGTTCGAACATAGGGGTTCGACTCGCTTCGTGGCACTACCACGCCCAGAGAGGGCTCATCCGCCATAGCGTGGCCATGGGCGAAGAAGGCGTTCATGGCAGCCGCATGATTGGCGGTATCGCTGCCATAACTTCCGGGTGAAACGATCTGGCCAGTGCTCCGATTAAGGCCCTTGTGCAACGCCCACAGCCCTTCATCGATCGCAATATTGATCTTCGTATCCAGCGTCGCGGCACGAATCACCATAGGATATTCCGCCGAGGTACACGCATCGCTGTCATCACACACCGTCAACGTGGCAGTGAAGGGTGATCCGGCAGCACCTGTGTACGTATGGGCGGCTTCAAGATTGTGGGGGTCGGTGATATTCAGCCAGCCAGTCGAATCGCCGTCGCCAAAATCCCATTTGTACTTGGTGCCGAAGTAGAGGCGATCATCGGCAACGGCACTGGAACCCAGATCGGGCGCATCAGCCGGTACGGCAGCAGCGTTCCATGCATTACTGACTGAAACGTTAACAGTACTACTCGAGTGTCCCGAGCAAAGATAGGTCGTGGTACATCCACCACCGCTGCGGTCAAACAGACAAATCTTGCGCGCATCGCCATCTGACGTCACGGTCATCGAAGCCCACAGATCAACAGTGGTCCTATCGGAACGCGAAAACCCGCCGACATTGCCCTGAATGTCACTTCCGTCCCATGCCGCCAGTGCGGTCGGGTCGGTCGTCTTGCCGCGAGTCAACGGCGGAGAACAGGTGCAGTGTGCATTGTTCACGTTCATGGAGCCAAGCGCCACGCCGTTCAACGAGAAATTCTGGGGCGAAGTTCCACAAGTGGACAGTGTCTCTACTGTAATGGAATCAATGGTCTCAAACGGGAATGTGGGTGGTGGTGGTGGTGGTGGCGGCGGGACCACGGGGGCAGGCTGCCCGGCCTCGACGCCCTTCAGCTTCGTCGCCTGACCACTGATCACATCATGGCCGACAGAAGGCGCAATGCTGATCCAGGGTACGGTCGCAGCCTGGGGAGTCTCGGCAGACACCTGCATGGTCCAGCCACTCAGCCCCAGTAGCGCCATCCAGATCAGCGCACCAATTGGAGCCCGCAGGCTCTTCTTTGACGGAATATTCATCTTGAGATTCTCTCCATTGCGTTGCGTACCGGCCCGGCCGCATTTGCTTTTTCTAGCACTTTCCCAGTGTCTTCCTGGTCTTCTTCTACAGGGACGGCGAGCATGGAAGCCCTCGTCCAGTGAACAGAGCAGTCTATGTAACAAAATTTGTTAATAGTCTATCTTACTTTTTTTGGGTAAACGGTGGACTGCTTGGTCTATCTTTGGCTTGAATCCGGACACACCGGGCATTCAGTCCACTGGTATCAAATGACCAATTGCTCACCAGACCAGTCCACCCTGGCTCGATGGCCGATCTCAACTGACGATGACGATAATGTATAACCGGGTTCATCCTGATATATTCAAGCGATGATCGAAGAACCACCGTTGCTGCTGGTCGTGGATGATGACCAGGAGATCAGAGAGTTGCTGAAGGACTACCTGTCCGGTCAGGGCTATCGCGTCCTGACGGCGCCCGACGGACGAGAAGCTGACCATATTCTGACGTCGAATGACATCGACCTGATCATCCTCGACCTGATGCTTCCGGGCGAAGACGGTCTGTCGATCTGCAGGCGGATCCGTGCCACATCGAGGATCCCCGTCATCATCCTGACTGCAAAGGGCGATGACATGGACCGCATCATCGGCATCGAGATGGGCGCCGATGACTATCTTCCAAAGCCTTTTAACCCGCGCGAGCTGGTGGCCCGCATCAAGGCGGTCCTGTGGCGAACCAGACATGGCTCACCTGGCATAGAATCTGGCCAGGATGACAAACGGCTGTCTTTTGACGGCTTCACAGTCAACGCCTCCACCCGGGAACTTACCGACCCCGGTGGCGAAATGATCAGGCTGAGCAGCGGTGAGTTTGATCTGCTCTGGGCTCTGGCGAACAATGCGCGCAAGACGCTCAGCCGCGATGAAATTCTGGACCTGACCCAGGGCAAGACCCTGGACGACCCAGAGGACCGCAGCATAGACATGCTGGTGGCGAGATTACGCCGCAAGATCGAGGCCGACCCTCGCATACCGAGGCTCATCAAGACCGTACGAGGTATTGGTTACATCTTCACAGCGTCCGTGCAGAGGCCGTGAACCGGGAAACGGGGGTCTCGCTACGAGTCCAGACGATTACAGTACTGGCGGTCAGCCTGCTGCTGTTTCACCTCGTGAGCCTGGTGTTGTTCGTCTACTTCAGCGCATCGACGGCAACCCTCGCCCGGGAGGAGCAGCTCGCCCAGCGGATTGCCACCGTCACTGGATTCATGGAAGGCGTACCCGCCACTTACCGGGACTATCTGGCTGCAGAACTGAGCGGTCCGGGCTTTGAGGTCACGATCGGGACAGAACCCGTTTCAGAGACCATAGACAAGAGCTCCGATAGCCACTCCGACAACATTGCCGGGCTGGTGGATCGCATGTTGCGCAAAAAACCTGGCGACATCTCTACCAGATACCAGACATCGGATGAGGCAGCCGACATGCAGGCGGCTTCCGTCATCATTCAACGGATCGAAGGGCTCTTCAACATCCAGGAGACACTGCTCGTTTCTGTCGCACTCACCAACGGTACCTGGCTCAACTTCAGGACATCCGGGTCAACCTGGGGACACATTCTCTCGGCAAGTGCTATTCCATCACTCAGCCTGATGGCGATCGGCGTCATCCTGCTCGCCGCATGGGCAGTCAACCGCCCCTTGCGCTCACTGTCTCGCTTCGCACTGGCATCGGAAACCATGGGGCGCGATGTTCTGGGCGCGCAGCCCCTGGACGAACAGGGACCAAGGGAGCTCCGGGATGCCGCCCGGGCTTTCAACAGGATGCAGCGTCAGGTTCAACGACTACTCCAGTCCCGCAACCAGATGCTGGGGGCGGTGTCCCATGACTTCAGAACACCCCTGACGCGACTTCGGTTACGCGCAGAGTCTATCGTTGACGACACCCAGCGCGACAAAGCCATCAGAGACATCGAGGAAATGGAACAGATGATTGCTCTGACACTTGCCTACGCGCGGGATGATTCTGTGGAAGAAGCAAGAGAACCCCTGGAGCTGGACCAGGTGATCGAGAGCGTCATCGAATCAATGGACTGTCGGGCCCGCTGTGAATTCCGTGCGGCAACGCCAGGCCTGATCGTCGAGTGTCAACGTTCTGCCATGCGTCGAGTGATACAGAACATCATCGAAAATGCACTGAACTATGCCGGGGAACTTGCCATCAGCACGGGCAGAGATGCCTCCGGGATCACCATCGACTTCGACGATGCCGGCCCGGGCATTGCCGAGGATCAGCGAGAGAAAGTGTTTCTGCCGTTCTACCGGGTCGAATCTTCTCGTAACCGGGCAAGCGGTGGCGCCGGGTTTGGCCTCGCGATCGCCCAGACGGTGGTCGAAGCACACGGTGGCAGAATCTCCATGCAGACTTCACCACAGGGCGGTCTCCGGGTGCATATCGTGCTGCCGGCGGCGCTGCAATACCCTGGCTCGCCGGCTGGCTGACCATGCCCGGAAGGCGGTCACGAGCCAAGGCCCCCATGCTTCCCGGCAGCGGCTTGTTCGGACACTGGATTGAAGGGCACATGGTGATCCAGGAAACCAAGCGACCCAGACTCAACCACCTTCGATCGTTTCACCACATCACTCAAATTGACTGGACAGCGGTTCTTCACCGCGCGTTGCTCCAGGGCTAGTCTTGGCCCGCTGTTGGGGTCGATACCCTCGCCACGCTGATGGTCATCCGGGTGTCCGCCGGGGGTGACAAGTCATGATTTGCGGTCACCGCACCATAGTGGCCGAGGCCAAGCCCGTCCTGATGCTGGATGATGCTCCAGGGATCGTGAACAACGCCGATCAGCGTGCCCAATTGGGACGCGGCGTAGTCACCACCTTCAAAAAAGAACGAACCGGTGTAAACCCACACATGAGCCGGTTGTTGAGCATCCGTGGTCACGGGCGCCTCTGAAGAACGTGCCCCGTCTGGCACCGGCGGCGCAGAGGCAGCTGGCTGTGCCGGCCTCACATTCAGTAACTGCGCCAGTTCACGGGTGATCCGGGTATCTCCTGCGAGCCAACTGACCGTAATATCAACCACATCCCCGTCAAGCCTTCGCTCGTCAAAGTGTCTTTCCGGTCGCGTCGCGTGGCTGGGGTCCAATCCGATCAATATGCAGGCCAGGTTGAATTCCACTGCACTCGCCTCAAGCTCAATCAGCGCTTCATAGGCCTTCGAACTGCCCATCGTCACGGCGAGAAACTCAATCGGCATTCCCTCGGACTCAAGCGGGAGCATCCGACCCGTCACCGAAAACTGTGCTGATTCCCTGTCAATCTCGATCTGGCCAACCCGGTATCGACCGTCGCCCAAATCCTCCATCATGGGCTGCTGCAGACGCGGGTGGGGCGGCAGCGGCGTCGACGAGCCGGGCATTGATAACTCCGCCGCCATGCTACTTAAAGACAGCACCATACCAGTCCAGCATACGAGACACGCAATGCCTCTGATCAACGCCTGATCCCCCAGACCACACGATGCGGCATCGGGGGCGGAAAGTGAGCGGGCGAATGGGTTTCAAATCCAGCCTCTTTCATCCACCCGGACACATCCGCATCGGCGCGCACACCACCGTCTGGTGCTGTCAGCAGCATATTGAGCCCGAACACCGTCGCAAATGCAGGGCTGGTGCCCCCCGCGTCCGTGAACACATCACAGATGATCAGCATGCCGCCGGGGTCGAGTGAAGCTCCGGCCTTTTCGATCAGAGTGCGGCAGCCAGCCTCGGTTTCACGATGGAACACGCCGGAGATCAGCACCGCATCGTTGCCATCAGGGAACTCATCCACAGTATAGTCTCCTGGAGCTGTTTCCACCCGGTCCGAGACCCCCATTGTCTTGACAATGTCCGCCGCATGGGCGACCACGCCGGGCAGGTCAAACACGCGACACACAAGGTCAGGAAATCGCTGGGCAAACAGCGCCGAATAGGTTCCGGGCCCGCCGCCAATGTCGAGCAGCCTGTTGCGCCCTGCCAGGTCAACGAGTTCTACCAACATCCTGCCGATACCGAGCGCCCGGTTGTGCATGCCATACACAAAGTCACGAGTGACGCCCGCATCGCCGCCAAGATAGGTTTCATTGGCCATCTGTGGCCGGTCTTCCCTGAGCGCCTGTTCAAGGTGCCCCCAGGTATCGTAAAGATTATCGCTGTAGCGAATGGCATTACCGAGGTATCCAGGCTTGCCGGGCACCAGATAGGCTTCACCTGCAGGGCTGGGCCGAAACCGTCCGTCTGATTCTTCCAGCAACCCAAGCGCAACGCACGACCTGAGCAGCAGCCGGGTAGGCCGTGGTGCAGTACCAATGACCTCACAAATGGCCTCCAGCTCCAGCGGGCCATTCGCCAATGCGTCAAACACACCGATTCGATTCGCAGTCAGCAGGACCTGGGCATCCCAGAACGCCGTGGACAGCGCCACAATACCGGATGAGTCTGGCCTTACGTCACTCACTGTGCGGTGCTCTTCTGGCTGGATTCAATACCGGCCTCATGGTCAATATCACATTCAAGCTGCATATACGCGCAATGCCTGCACATGAAACCCTCCCAGATACCAAGGTCGTACTTCCGGCGTATGGCCTCGTACCCCAGGGACAGTCTTTCGAAGTAGGAACGGAGCCGGTTCATGTATTCCGGATGATCGCGACCACCCACCGGCCAGTGAAGCGAGTAGATGGGAATGATGCCCCGTGAACACAGAAACTCCGCACCCTCGATGGCAAGGTCTGCGGCCTGCTCCCAGCTCAGGCCATGCTCCGGCTCGAGCTCGATTCCCGCCACCATCGCCGTATAGACCCGCTCCCGGCCCCACAGGCCCACCGCATGCTCAAGGGATTGAATCCATCGGTCGTAGCCCACAAAACGGTTCTTGCCAGGGCAGATCTTCTCGAACAGGGATTTGGACCAGATTTCAAGGTTGAAACAAACAGCCTGAACCAACTGTGCTTCATATAGTTCGGCTCTTCCCCTGATCGAGTGGGCAGATTATCGTAGTCCCCTATGAGAGACAAAGACCTATACGCCCAGATA
>JAQBUI010000031.1 GCA_027624035.1 Pseudomonadota bacterium
TGCCCGGGTCGGGCACGCCGTTGTCGCGCCGGGAAGTTGTCCGGACGGCACAGCGTGCGGCCGGAATTTCCATGAAAGGTGCCAGCGTGAGCACTCTCTTGCACGACTACCTTGCAGGACTACGGCGTGCTTGATACGGACACGCTCATGGCTGCAAAGCCGAATTTACATTGAGCCTTCCCGGGTGAGGTGTTACTCTTAAATCCCATCTTGGCCATACCCCTTGTGGCCGTACTGGATGGAGATCAGGCCCTTATCATGTCTCGTTTTATTTTTGTGACCGGTGGTGTCGTCTCGTCGCTTGGTAAGGGCATCGCGGCCGCCTCCCTTGGCGCCGTGCTCGAAGCCAGGGGCCTCAAGGTCACCATGCTGAAGATGGACCCGTACATCAACGTGGACCCGGGAACCATGAGTCCGCTCCAGCATGGGGAGGTCTTCGTGACGGCAGACGGCACGGAAACGGACCTGGACCTTGGCCAGTACGAGCGTTTCCTCAAGACCCGCATGACCCGGAGTAACAACTTCACCACCGGGCGCATCTATGCGGACGTGATTGCCAAGGAACGACGCGGCGATTATCTGGGTGCGACCATTCAGGTCATCCCGCACATCACTGATGAGATCAAGCGGCGAATCTTCGAGAGCGCCGAGGGGACCGATATCGCGATTGTCGAGATTGGCGGAACGGTCGGTGACATCGAATCCCAGCCGTTTCTTGAAGCTGCTCGCCAGCTTCGTTATGAACTCGGTTCACAGCAGGCGCTGCTGATGCATTTGACGCTGGTGCCGTATATTGCGTCTGCCGGCGAGAGCAAGACCAAACCGACCCAGCATTCGGTCAAGGAACTGCGTTCCATGGGCCTGCAGCCGGACATACTGATCGTACGCTCAGACCATGACATTCCAACCAGTGCGTTTGCCAAGATTGCGCTTTTTACCAATGTGGAACCCAAAGATGTGATTCCACTGGTGGATGCCCGCTCCGTGTACGAGATCCCCGCGCTGTTGAATGAACAGGGCCTGGATCAGATCGTGGTGGACAAACTGCACCTGGACTGTCCGCCCGCCGATTTGTCGGACTGGGAGCGAGTCGTGGAGGCCCAGATGCATCCGGAGCACACCATTAGTCTGAAGATGGTGGGCAAGTACATGGACCTTCTGGATGCCTACAAGTCACTGAATGAAGCTATCGTCCACGCCGGTATCCACACGAGGACCCGGGTCAATGTCGAGTTTCTGGATTCGGAGGATATTGAGCGTCAGGGCGCGCAGATCCTTGAGGGTGCCGACGCCATTCTCGTTCCGGGTGGCTTTGGTGGGCGGGGCTTTGAAGGCAAGATCATAGCAGCGGGCTATGCCCGGGAGCATGGCGTTCCCTACCTTGGCATCTGCTACGGCCTGCATGCCGCGATCATAGACATCGCTCGAAATGTGGCCGGCCTTGAGGGTGCCAATTCCACTGAGGTCAACAAGGATACCCTTCATCCGGTGATCGCCCTCATTACCGAGTGGCTGGACGAGGACGGCAACCGGGTGCTGCGTTCGGAGGACTCTGATCTTGGCGGAACCATGCGCATGGGTGAACAGGAGTGTCTGCTCAGCTGCGACTCCCTGACCTATCGGATTTACGGCAAGGACACCATCAAGGAACGTCATCGGCATCGCTACGAAGTCAATGACAACTACGTCAGTGCGCTGGAAAGCGCGGGCCTGCGGGTTGCCGGCCGGTCCCGGGACCGCGCCCTGGTTGAGGTGATTGAGCTTAAAGATCACCCCTGGTTCGTGGCCAGCCAGTTTCACCCGGAGTTTACCTCGACCCCCCGGGAGGGCCATCCACTGTTCAAGAGCTTCATTGAAGCTGCGGTGGCCCATCACGGCTGACAGGGACAGCGCCGTACACCGGCAATGTCGGTGCAATACGAATATAATGACGACACAACCCGGGGCAGGGGTGCGACCCACAATCCTCTCCATGAAACGGGCCAATACGATCTGATGGAGTAAATATGAAACTGTGTGGCTTCGAGGTGACGGACCGAACGCCCTTCTTTCTGATCGCTGGCCCCTGTGTTATTGAATCGCCTGAACTCGCCAGAGAAACCGCGGGGCGTCTCAAAGAGATCTGCACCAGACTCGGCATTCATCTGATCTACAAATCTTCGTTCGACAAGGCGAATCGGTCCAGCCACGAGAGCTTTCGCGGCCCGGGGCTTGAGGCTGGCTTAAAAGTGCTGGACATGGTGAAACGGGAATTCAGCCTGCCGGTACTGACGGATGTCCATGAGGACACCCCCATCAACGAGGTGGCGGATGTGGTATCGGTCTTGCAAACGCCGGCATTTCTGTGCCGTCAGACCGGATTTATCCAGAATGTGGCCCGTGCCGGACTGCCGGTGAACATCAAGAAGGCCCAGTTTCTGGCCCCCTGGGACATGCAGCATGTGGTCGCGAAGGCGAAAGCGGTGGGCAATGACGACATCATGGTCTGCGAGCGTGGGGTCAGTTTTGGCTATAACAACCTGGTTTCGGACATGCGCAGCCTGGCCATCATGAAGCAGACCGGCTGTCCGGTGGTTTTCGACGCGACCCACAGCGCCCAGTTACCGGGAGGCCAGGGGACCAGCAGCGGCGGGCAGCGAGAGATGATCCCTGTGCTGGCCAGGGCGGCGGTTGCGGTGGGCATCCATGGCCTGTTTATGGAGACGCATCCTGACCCGGCCAATGCCCGCAGCGATGGCCCGAATTCGTGGCCCCTCGGCCGAATAGAAGAACTGCTGGCGCTGTTGCAGAGAATTGATCGGCCTGTCAAGGAAACCGAAGTATTACCGGAAGAGGAGACGATCGACTCGTGACGGAGATTGCAGATATCAGGGCGTGGGAGATTCTGGACTCTCGCGGTAACCCTACCGTCGAAGCGGCGGTAGAGCTTGAAGACGGTGCCATCGGTACGGCCTGCGTGCCGTCCGGCGCTTCCACGGGGTCCCGTGAAGCATTGGAACTGCGTGATAACGACCCGGCACGATACGGGGGTAAAGGCGTTCAGCAGGCCGTGCTCAACGTCAACACGCGTATCCGGGAACTGCTGCTTGGGCGGAATGTGGAGGATCAGGCCAGCCTGGACGCCCTGATGATTGAGGCGGACGGAACTGAAAACAAGGCGTCCCTCGGCGCCAATGCCATGCTGTCGGTGTCCCTTGCGGCGGCGACCGCGGCAGCGCGGTCCAGTGGCTCGGAACTGTATGAATATCTTGCGGACCTCGATGGCAGTCCGGGTCGATACAGCATGCCGGTGCCAATGATGAACATCCTGAACGGTGGTGAACATGCTGACAACAGCATCGACATTCAGGAGTTCATGATCCTGCCCGTGTCGGCACCGAATTTCACCGAAGCGCTGCGCTGCGGGGCTGAAGTCTTTCACAGTTTGAAGGCGGTACTGTTGGCCCAAGGGCACAGCACGGCAGTTGGCGATGAAGGGGGCTTCGCGCCCAATCTTGCCAGCAACGAGGCGGCCCTGGAAGTCATCATGACTGCCATTGAAAGGGCGGGCTACAAGCCGGGAGAGGATGTCTATCTGGCGCTGGATTGCGCGTCGTCGGAGTTCTTTGATGATGGCCGGTACGTGCTTGCCAGCGAGGGCCGCAGCTTTGACGCCGAGGGTTTCACGGACTATCTGGGTTCGCTGGTCGATCGATATCCCATTTTGTCTATCGAGGACGGGCTGGATGAGTCGGACTGGCAGGGCTGGGCCCATCTGACCGAGAAACTCGGTCACCGGGTTCAACTGGTTGGCGATGACCTTTTTGTCACTAATCCAGCCATTCTGAAACGGGGTATCGAAGCGTCGGTCGCCAATGCCATCCTGATCAAGCTCAACCAGATTGGTACGCTCACCGAAACGCTGGAAGCCATCGGAATGGCGAGGGATGCCGGCTATGGGATCGTGATTTCACACCGTTCCGGCGAGACCGAAGACACGACGATCGCGGATCTCGCGGTCGCAACGGCTGCCGGCCAGATCAAGACGGGGTCTTTGAGTCGCTCTGATCGAGTGGCAAAATACAACCGACTGCTACGCATTGAGGATCACTCGTCCGCGCTGTTCAAGGGACTGGGGGAGTTCCGACGTTAATATGCCAGTGAAACCGCATCGCACAGCTATTGTCATGTCGGGTCTGCTGCTCCTGATCGGCGGGCTGCAGTATCGGCTTTGGGTGGGCGAGGGCTCGCTCGCTCACGTCAGTACCCTGTCCACCCAACTGGACACCAGTGCTGCGGGTAACAAGGCCATGGCGGAGCGTAACGCGGTCCTGAAGGCGGAGATCGTTGACTTGAAGCAGGGTGTTGACGCCATCGAAGAGAAAGCCCGCAGTGAGTTCGGTCTGATCAAGCGGGATGAGACATTCTTCCTGCTGGTCGAAGACTAGACTTTCATGGAAGTTCACTGCAACGAGGTGCCAGCGTGAGCACTTCCCCGTACGATTACGGCGTGACTGATACGGGCACGCTGAGGGCTCCTATGGAGCGTCACGCGCTGTCCGGTATTTCTGTCGTGATCCCCGCCGCAGGTGCGGGTCGTCGCATGGGGTCGGCGGTCGCCAAGCAGTATTTGACGATCGCCGGTCGCACCATTCTGGAGATTACGCTGGGCCGGATTCTTGGCCTCGGCCCGGACCGGCTGGTACTGGTAGTCTCTGAGGGCGACGTTCTGTACCGGAACGTTCCGGGCACAGAGCACTGCGAGATTGTGATCGGCGGCGAGGCCCGATCTGACTCGGTTCGGGCCGGGCTGCGTGCGTTACCGCCGGAAGATGATCGTCTGGTGATGATTCATGATGCGGTTCGTCCCTGTGTGCGGACCTCGGACATCATTCAACTCGTTAAAATCGCAGGCACCGGGGAGGCTGGCGGGCTCCTCGCAGTCCCCGTGGTGGATACCTTGAAATCCGGAGTCGGCGGCAGGGTGGATCGTACCGTCGATCGTACCGGGCTGTGGCAGGCCCAGACGCCCCAGCTGTTTCGATATGGCCAGCTGATGGCGGCACTGGCGAGCGCCTGCAGGGCTGGTGAGACCGTCACCGATGAAGCCGCGCTGCTGGAACTCGCCGGTTTCAGGCCGTGCCTGGTTCAGGGCCATCGGGATAACATCAAAATCACGGACCCGGCCGACCTCGCCATGGCAGAACTCGTACTCGCTGCCCAGGGAGTGTGCCCGTGAGAATCGGGCAGGGCTTTGATGCACATCGGTTCGGGCCGGAAACCGGAGACTTTGAGGTGCGGCTCGGCGGCGTGTCGATGCCTAGTGAGCGCCGGATTCTGGCGCATTCTGATGGCGATGTATTGCTCCATGCCCTGATGGACGCCATTTTGGGCGCCCTTGCACTGGGCGATATTGGCAGACACTTTCCAGACAGTGACGAGCGCTTCCGGGGGATCAACAGTCTTGATCTGCTGCGCCGGGTCATGGCACTGGCCGCGGCAGAGGGCTGGCACCTGGTTAACGCAGATCTGACCCTGATCGCCCAGGCACCCCGGGTGGCGGCGCGGGCAGCGGACATGTGTGCGGTGATCGCTGATGCCTGCGGCACGGGCAAGCGGGCCATCAGCGTGAAAGCCACGACCACTGAAAAGATGGGAGCGATTGGCCAGGGCGAGGGTATTGCCGGACTCGCGGTCGTGCTGATGGAAACCACATGATGTTGGCATTGAGATATCTGAATGCTGCACCTGTGGTGACGGGTTCTATTCGTCGCAGTGCGGCTGATTTTCGGGTGGCCGAGATCCCGCTGGAGTTGCCGGTAGAGTCAGGTGAGCATGTGTATCTTCTGATCGAGAAGGTGGAAGCGAATACCCACTGGGTGGCCCGGGAGATCGCCAGCTTCTGCGGTTTGCAGGAAGTCGACGTCAGCTATGCCGGGCGCAAGGACCGCCATGCCATCACCCGCCAGTGGTTCAGCTGCTATCTGCCCAAGGGTGATCCGGACTGGGATGCACTGTCCATTGAGGGGGTCACGGTGCTGAAGGTGGCCCGCCACGAGCGCAAGCTGCGCCGGGGTGAGCTCAAGGGGAATCGTTTCACGCTCTGGATCCGCGATCTGGCGCCGTCCTATCGGATGGGGGAGGTCGATGATGCGCTGTCGAGCGTTCAGGTAAACGGTTTCCCGAACTACTTCGGCGAGCAGCGGTTTGGCCGCGACGGGCGTAATCTTGTTCTCGCGGATGCTTTCTTGAAGCGCGGCCGTGGCACGATCAGGGGTCGGGACATGCTCATTTCCGCGGCGCGGTCCTGCCTGTTCAATCACTATCTGTCGAAGTGCATCGACGAGGGAGAGATTCCTGACAATGGGCCGCTCTATGGCCGGTCCCGGGACCCGCAACCGGGCGAGGACGACATGCCCGAAGCCTATGCCGGCTGGATCGAGGGTTTGCAACGACTCAAGGTAAAGGCCGGCACCCGGCCGATGCTCGTAAGGCCTCAGGAGATGTCCTGGCGTTTCGACCGCCACGATATCTGTCTTTCATTTACATTACCGGCAGGAAGTTTCGCGACGTCGCTGCTGCGCGAGGTGGTGAACTATGCCGAGGATCAGCAAAGGACAGAGTCTTGAGTGGTGAAACGGATTTGATCGGGGTCGGCATGACCTCACAGCGAACCCGCAACCGATTGACGGATCGGCTGCGGGTTCAGGGTATTGTTGATCACCACATCCTTGGCGTGATCGGCTCTACCCCAAGACACCTGTTTGTGGATGAGGCGCTCTCTCATCGGGCCTACGAGGACACAAGCCTGCCAATCGGCTTCAACCAGACTATTTCCCAGCCCTATATCGTGGCACGTATGACAGAGGTTCTGCTGAGCGAGGGCCCGGTTGATAACGTGCTCGAAGTGGGCACCGGGTCAGGATATCAGGCGGTGATACTGGCGCAGTTGGTCAAGCGAGTGTTCACCGTTGAGCGGATTGGGCCCTTGCTCGAGAAGGCCGCTGCGCGATTCAGGATGCTGCGGCTACGAAACATCAGTTACCGCCATGCCGATGGGGGTGTTGGTTGGCCCGAACGTGGCCCGTTTGACGGGATCATCGTCACGGCATCGCCGAGGCACATCCCGCAGGAACTGGTTGATCAGCTTGCCGAGGGTGGCCGTATGGTCCTGCCGCTGGGTACAGACGATGGCACCGGGGATACCCAGAATCTGGTGCTGGTCACGCGCACCAGTGAAGGCTTTGTTTCCGAGGTCCTTGAGCCCGTTCACTTCGTTCCGCTGGTCAAGGGTAAGAGCTGACATGCATTCACACGTTCGCACCGTCGTGGTGGGTGTCCTGATGGGCGCGGCTGAAATTGTCCCTGGCGTGTCTGGCGGAACCATTGCCTTCATTTCAGGCATCTATGAACGGCTGGTGAATGCCGTGAAGCGCTTTAACCCCATGCTGCTGGTGAAGCTTAAGGACCACGGTATCGCCCGGGTGTGGCGGGATACCGATGCCACCTTCCTGCTGATACTGTTCGCCTCCATGGGTGCATCGGTGCTGATGCTGGCAAAGGCCATCAGCTATCTGCTGCACAATGAGCCCATCGCCGTCTGGTCGTTTTTCTTCGGACTGGTGCTGGCATCGGTGTGGGCGGTCGGGCGATCGACTGATTTGCGCAAGCTCGACACGTGGATGCTGGCTGTTCTGGGTGTTTCCATTGGTTTCTTCATGACCCATCTGGCGCCCATCGAACTTGAGCCGTCGCCGCTGACCCTGTTTCTGGGTGGCATGATCGCGGTGTGTGCCTGGATACTCCCCGGCATATCCGGCAGCTTCATCCTGCTGATCCTGGGGCTTTATGGATTCGTGGTAGAAGCGATCAGGTCCTTGGATCTCGTGAGCGTACTGTCGCTCGCGACGGGGTGCGCCATTGGCCTCGTGAGTTTTGCGCAGGTCCTGTCGTTCCTGCTGGCACGGTTTCGCAACGAGACGCTTTCGCTGCTGACCGGGTTCATGCTGGGTGCGCTCGGCAAGCTGTGGCCCTGGAAATTTACGGTCAGCTACCAGTTGAAGTCCGATGGCACGCAGATACCCGTGGCCGAAGAAGCGCTATTGCCACAGTCCTACCTTGATATGACGGGTCAGGATCCTCAACTACTGATTGCTGCGACCTGTGCGCTCGGTGGCATCGTCCTGGTGATTCTGATCGACTGGTTTGCCCTCGCTCGTGACGCCCGCGACTCTCGCGACGGTGGTGATGCGAAGTCATGATGCAGCCTTGCTGGGCCTGCTGCTGGCTTCGGCATTGCTGGTGTCGGGATGCGGTTCCCAGGGCACGGTCCCTGTGGTTGATATTGGCCAGGACCGGACATCGGGAGCGAAGTATCATCGGGTGATCAGAGGCGAGACGCTGTATTCCATCGCCTTCAACTATGGCTTTGACTATCGGGAACTGGCCGCCGCCAATAACATCGAGCCGCCCTATACCATCTTCATCGATCAGAAGATTGACATCTCCGGTGCTGGTCGCACGGTGAAGCAGTCCGGGCCCAGGGAAAGACCGCGCAAGCCCGTGGCCAAGCCGCCCGAGTCGACACCATCGGGCAGTGGGGACGATCGGGTGAAATGGTCGTGGCCGCTGTCAGGTGAAGTCATCAAGCCCTTCTCACTGTCGGGCGACCTGAACAAGGGGATCGATATTGCCGGACGCATGGGGGACCCTGTCAAAGCGGCCGCGGATGGCGTGGTGGTCTATGCCGGTGGCAATCTTCGAGGCTATGGCAAGCTGGTGATCATCAAGCATAACGATCTGTATCTCAGCGCCTACGGCAACAATCAGGAGGTGCTGGTGCAGGAGGGTGAGCACATCCGGCGCGGGCAGACCGTGGCGCGAGTGGGGCAGAGCGCCAGCCAGGTCGAGATGCTGCACTTTGAGGTTCGGCTGAACGGCAAGCCGAGAGACCCGATTGGTATTCTGCCTTCGCGTGAAGGAAGCTCTGACTAAACGTGAGAGCAGTTCGCTTGCAGAAACTGTGGGTGATTTCAACGTCGACCTTCGACTGCGATATCGCGGACAGGGACCCTTTTTGAGAGGTTTACTGGACCTCGTCAGTGCCGGGAGTGTAGGAGATGTCGTAAATCCGTGTAGGATAGATGCCCGGAAATGTGCCTGAAATATCCGTAACTTGTTGAATAATATGGATAAACCAGGAACCATTCGGCCATCAGCCCGCCCTGCCTCAATTGCCCATGGCCGTTGCGGTGTTAAACTGGGGCCATCTCGCAAGGATTCGAGGGATTCGAGAAAGGGATCAGGCTACCACGGCTTGAATTGCAGGGAAGCAACAGGAAGGGACTCCGCTAACAGGAAACGATTCGCCGGTCGTTTCCTGTTTTTTTATGCGCATCTCCCGGTCTTTGCCTACTCCGTTGCCCCGGGAGAGGTTCTTTACCTCTCAAGATACTGAAGTTTGTCCTTCACCTCCGCCCAATCTTCAGCGTCGTCGAGTGGTTCTTTTTTCTCTGTGATATTGGGCCAGATTTCCGCGAGTTCAGCATTCAGTTCGAGGAACTGATGTTCTGCTTCCGGCAATTCATCTTCAGAGAAGATGGCGTCCACCGGACACTCTGGTTCGCACAGCGCGCAATCAATACACTCGTCCGGGTGAATGACCAGAAAATTGGGCCCCTCGTAAAAACAGTCGACCGGGCAGACCTCCACGCAGTCAGTGTGTTTACATTTGATACATGCGTCGCTTACCACGAAAGTCATAATGATGGGTCCTTTTGTCGTCTGTCCCTTTTTGGTCAGCCCGTCGTTACGGTCGCTTTGTGCGCCTGTCTGAAAACAGGGGCGGCGACGGGTTCGTCCTGACGGTCCGTCGGTGTCCGGGCTGGCCGCGGAAAAGAGGGCATTCTAGCAGCTTTTGCGGCCCAGACAACGTGCGCGTCGCGGTCATGATTCAGGCAACAATGCCTGCAGTTCATAGATCAGATTCAGAGCCGCTCGGGGGGAAAGATCATCCACATTGACACGCCCAAGGCGCTCGGCCAGTTCACTTATCGCCGCTGGCGGTGGTGGAAGAAACAGATCCGATTGAAGCGGTGATCCGTCCCGGCGGATTTCATTTTCCTCAAGGGATATCAGCTTGAGCCTGGCCGCCTCGATGACGTCCCGGGGGATGCCAGCGAGTTTCGCGACCTGCAGGCCGTAGCTCTGGCTGGCAGGACCATCGTTAACGGCATACATGAAGATGATGCGTTCGTCATACTCTTTGGCGGTAAGGTGCACATTGGCCGTGGCTGGCAGTTCATCGGCCAGTGAGGTCAGTTCAAAGTAGTGGGTTGCGAACAGCGTGAACGAGCCCACCAGTTCGGCCATATGGCGTGCGCAGGCCCATGCGAGGGACAGACCATCGAAGGTGGAGGTCCCCCGGCCGATCTCATCCAGCAGCACGAGGCTCCTTCTCGTCGCGTTGTTCAAAATCATTGCGGTCTCGGTCATTTCTACCATGAACGTTGATCGGCCGCTCGCCAGATCATCAGAAGAGCCGATTCTCGTGAAGATCCGGTCGGTCTCACCGATCATGGCGTTGCGGGCCGGTACGAAACTGCCGATGTGCGCCAGGATGACGATCTGGGCAATCTGCCGCATATAAGTGGATTTTCCACCCATGTTGGGGCCGGTGATGATCAACATACGGCGCTCGTCATCCAGCGTCAGGTCGTTGGGGATGAAGGGGTCATCCAGCATCTGCTCCACGACCAGATGTCGACCCTCCTCGATGTCCAGTACAGGTTCGTCGCTGAGCCTCGGGCGGGTTAACGACAGCGACGTGGCGCGTTCGGCCAGGTTGGCGAGAGCATCGAGTTCGGCAATGGCGCCGGCCGTTGCCTGCAGAGGGCGCAGTGCCTGCAGCAGTGCATCCAGCAATTGCTCGTACAGAATCCGCTCCCTGGCGAGGGCGCGGCTTTTGGCGGACAGTGCCTTGTCCTCAAAGGTCTTGAGCTCAGGGGTAATGAATCGTTCGGCGTTCTTCAGGGTCTGGCGACGAACATAGTGCGCTGGCGCACGTTCTGACTGGGTACGGCTGACCTCAATGTAGTAACCATGAACCCGGTTGTAGCCTACCTTCAATGAGGACAGCCCGGTTTGTTCCCGTTCCTGATTTTCCAGTCGCAGCAGGTAGTCTGCAGCGTTTTCACTGATGCCCCGCAGTTCGTCCAGCTCGTCATCGAAGCCCGGAGCGATCACACCACCCTCACGAATGACCATGGGGGGATTGTCGATGATCGCGCGATGCAGCAGGTCGCTGGTCTGCGGTAACGGCTGGCACTGGCTGCCCAGTTCCGGGATTCTTGATGTTTCCTGTGAAGCCTGTGGCCCGAGTTCAGAAGGTTCTGATGCAGACAGCACAGAGAGGGCCGTTTGAAGTTCTGGGAGCGCCGCCAGAGCATCGCGCAGCCGGGCGAGGTCCCTTGGCCTTGCCGAACGCAACGCGACCCGGGCGAGAATCCGCTCCATGTCGCCAATCCTGCCAAGGAGTACCTGCAGGGGCTCCCAGGCAAAGTCCTGCTGAAGCCGAGCGACGGCGTCCAGGCGTGCTTCCAGGGTCTGCCGTTCCCGGATCGGACGATTGATCCAGCGTCGCAGCAGGCGCCCGCCCATGGCCGTTCGGGTGCGGTTGATCACCGCCAGCAGGGTATTGTCCTGGCCACCGGCGAGGTTGGTGTCGAGTTCCAGATTGCGGCGTGACGCAGGGTCGATCATAACGGCCTCGTCGCGGTTTACCAGGCGCAGGGCTTGTACGTGGGGCAGTTCTCCGCGCTGGGTTTCCCGAACATAGGTGATCAGACAGCCAGCGGCCCTGACGGCCAGTGAATCATGATCCACACCAAAGCCGGACAGATCCAGGGTCCTGAACTGGTCCGTCAGGACCGTGACCGCGCTGCTGGTCTCAAACTCCCAGACGGGCCGCTGCCGAACTCCTCTCCTGGACGTGACCACATCGGGGTAGGCAACACCATCAGCGATGAGTAGTTCGGCCGGTTTCAGCCGATGCAGTTCACTCGCAAGAGCGTCTTCATCATGGATGTCCTCAATCTCAAACCTGCCACTCGCGAGATCCAGTGTGGCCAATCCCCAGCCCCTGCCATCACAGGACAGTGCAGCAATCAGATTGTCGGTGCCTGCGTCGAGCAGGGCGTCTTCCGTGAGGGTGCCGGGGGTGACGATCCGAACTACCTTGCGTTCCACCGGGCCCTTGGAGGTAGCCGGGTCGCCGATCTGCTCACAGATGGCCACCGAGACCCCGAGCTTCACCAGCCGAGCCAAATAGGTATCCACGGAGTGAAATGGTACCCCGCACATGGGTATCGGCTGACCATTGGACTGGCCCCTGGCCGTCAGCGTGATGTCCATCAGGCTCGCGGCACGCTTCGCATCGTCATGGAACAGTTCGTAGAAATCACCCATGCGATAGAACAGAAGCTGATCTGGATGATCTGCCTTGATGCTGAGGTATTGCTGCATCATAGGGGTGTGTTGTGAGGTGTCAGACGTCATTTGGATGCAAAGCCGAAGGTGTTCTACCGGGCACCAGTGCGCGGGCTGTCATCTTTGCGCTGCTGTTGATGGCCTCAGGCTGATCAACAACGGTTGCTGACACTCGTCCCTGTGTCCAGATCGGCTGAGACAGAACCAGCTCTGTGTGTTCATGGTCATGAAACACCAGGGTGTCCGGTTCATCGCCACGGTTTGTGACAAATGATTTGTCCAAAATCAGCTCCTCCAGGTCGGCGTCATTGTAGCGCTAACTGGCATCGTTATGACGGGTATCAGTGTATCGCCCCGGTTGCCCTGATGCAGTCAGATCACCTGCGTCACTCGAGCATGGATCCTCACGGTCGGACAAGGCATGGAGTACAATCGAGCAGGCTGGAATGTATTGCTGCCCGAAGCGCCTGGTCCGCACGCCGCGAAAAAGCACATCCACGGACAACCCAAGGCAGGGTACTGCCCACCGGTAGAGTCCCGGACGGGCACCAGTCAAAGGGGCAGCTTGTGATGGATACGGTAAGGGCAGAGATCAGATTACCAGTTGGAGCCTGGCGGCACCGACAGGATGTGGCCGAAGTCGGGGGGCTGCAGCGTTCCATGCCGGGCCCTGTGTATTCCAGGGATTCCATAGCTGGTGAGTGTGCCAGCGTGTGGGTGCCGGGGTCGCAGTGAGCAAGCTGAATTCGGGCTTCCTCGTCACACGTATTGACGACCTTGGATTGCGTCGCTGGTGGATTGCAGAACAGATCGGTGTGGATCGCAGGACCCTGTACCGATGGCTGTCGGGAAAGACCGGACGAATACCCGATGCGAAACTGCGAAGGCTGGCGGAGATTGTAAAAGTTGATGTGCCGGATCTGCTGACGACTGCTCAGCCGTTCACGGCAACCGCGGCGGACCAGGTCCGTGCTGCAAGGTCTCTGCTTGACAGCAATCTGCTCGAGTCGTTGATGCCGCCACACCAGTTCGGCTTGTTTGAACGGCTGGCGAAAGGTCTTGTGGTGGAGGGTCTGAGCGATGAAGAACTCGGTCACCTCTATATGGCTATCTCACTGGCGTTGTTTCGCCAGAGCAAGCTTGACGATGCCTTTCACTATGCGTCACTGGCGCGGCAGATTGCCCGCACTCTGGGCGACAGGCATCTGCAGTTGCGCGCGGCGATGCAATTGTCATTTCGTGAATACGTCCGTGGCGACCATTTGCTCGCCATCAGACTGGACCATGCCAACCTCAGGTTGGCGAGGGCTCTGCGGCACCGGCGCCTGACGGCCGCCAATCTGTCGAATCTCGGTGATCAGTATTGTGGGCTCGGCCGGTGGCAGGCCAGTGAGGCGATGCAGCGTGAGGCGATCAGACTCTATGAGCAGGAACAGGTCCCGACGAGCCTCGTCTTCTGTCATCTTGGCCTCGTTATGTTGTATCTGGGCAAACAGGACCATGGGCTGGCCGAGCATCATCTTGGCGTGGCCCGTAGCATTGCCGTGGAAGCCGGTTTCCAGAGGGGGCTGGCTGACTGCGATCTCTTTGAATCGGTCTGGCTGGCGGAAACGGGAAGGTCCGGCGACGCGGTTGCGCGGCTTGATGCTGCGCTTGACGCGTATCGGCGTCTGACGATACAGGAACCGAGGACATATGCGCTGGCCGCACGGGTGTATCGTTTGGTGGGCCGTCTTGCAGATGCAGCCAGTGTGTTGCGGCAGGGTTTTGAGCTGGTACAGAAGAACGAAACACCGGGTCTGGCACGGGAACTCATCGCCGAGCAACGGGAGCTTGTCCCGTGATGTCCCATCTGGCGGGTTGGAGATGCGCCGGGCCGTCATTAGACTTGCTGTTATCAGGCTATTGAAGCGCAGCTTGAGCGACCCAACGGGTCAGGGATGTCACGCCAGGCAAGCGCTTGCAACCACTTACTATTGATGAACAGGAGCTGACCATGCAGCCATTGACTGTCGATGAACTAAGGGCCGTAGCCTTCTCGGCCTGGCAGACCCTGCACCAGGAGAAGCGGGACCTCGACGCCTATGTGCTGGCCGCACGTTGTGTGATCGCGGCCGCCGACCATCTTGCCACCGGAACCAGCGGCGACAGCCGGCAGGGCTATCTGACGCTCGTCCGCAACATGACCTTCAACATTTCGTCCGCCTGCTGGCCCGGCTGGGAGGATGCCCATGAGGCGATTTCCCCGGAGCATCTGGCCATGGCGCTCATGCTTTGTCGGCGCAATCTCGAACTGGCGGATACCCTGAATTCACCCCCTGCTCAAAAAGCCAACGGGTATTGGATGCTGGGGGCTCACCTGCTGGCGAATCATCTGTACGATGATGCCATCGAAGCGTTTGAGTCCGCACGCGAAGCTGGCAGACAGGCCGACTCGAAAGAGGGTGCTCTCATGGCCGAGGGCTGGATTGTGGCCGCCCGGATTCTGGGCGGTGATGACTGTCACGAGGAACTGGATCGCCTGGTCGAACAATTGAAGCGGCTGGGTGAGGACGGCGACTTCTACGCGAGTCAGTACGGCCCAGCGCTCCAGCGGCTGGCCTAGCCCCTGGATTTCCGGCGCAGACTAAACCGGACAGAAGCAGCCCGAAGCGATGGCACCTCCCTGCAAGACCTCCCCAGGGAATCAATTGGCCTTCCCGCAGGCTCCGATCGCCGATCGGAGCCCGTGACCCAGTGGCCGCGTCAGGCAACTACAGAGAGACAATCCCGCAGAATACCCAGCATCTCGTCGATCTCCTTGTCCGTGACCGTCAATGCCGGCATGAAGCGCAACGAAGTCGGCTTGGGTGCGTTGATCAGCAAGCCACGATCGAATGCGGCTGCCACCACATCAGCGCCGCGGTCATGAGGCAGGTCCACGGCTTGCAGGAGCCCCAGGCCGCGGATATTGGTCAACCCCGTTTCCTTGCCGAGCGCCTTCAGTTTTCGCTTCAGTGAGTTGCCGCGCTTCCTGGCGCGCTCGGGAATATTCTTGTCGATCATCTGGCTCAGCACGGCGCCAGCCGCCGCCATGGCGAGCGGTTGACCACCATATGTACCTCCCTGGTCGCCTGCCTCGAATACACACACGTGTTCCCTGGCAAGAAAGGCTGCCACCGGGAAGCCACCACCCAGACCCTTGCCCAGGGTCATGATGTCAGGCTCGATGCCGTAGTGCTCATAACCGAACAGTTTTCCGGTTCGGCCGATACCGGTCTGGATTTCGTCCAGAATCAGCAGGATGCCTTTTTCGTCACACAGCGCCCGCAGGCCGGCGATGTAGTCCTGGGTCCCCACGTTGACCCCGGCCTCCCCCTGTACAGGCTCCAGCATGATGGCGCAGGTGCGGTCGGTGACGGCGGCCCGGGTGGCCGCAAGGTCATTGAAGTCTACATGCTTGAATCCGGGTACTTTTGGTTCAAACAGCTGGTCCCAGCCGGCCTTGCCGGACGCCGACATCATTCCCAGGGTCCTGCCGTGGAAACTGTTTCGAGTGGTGATGATTTCATGGGCACCATTGAGTTTGACTGAGCCATACTTGCGGGCGAGTTTCACGGCACCTTCATTGACCTCGGCGCCGCTGTTGCCGAACCATACCTTGTCAAGACAGGAGTTCCGGGTCAGCAAGCTGGCAGTGGCAATCATCTGGTCGTTCAACAGTGCCGGGCTGCCATTGAGCAGCCGTTTCGCCTGTTGATTGATGGCGCGGACCAGCGGAGCAGGGCAGTGACCCAGGCAGTTCACTGCCCAGCCCTGGATGAAATCGAGATAGCGGTTGTCATTGGCATCCCACAGGTAGCTGCCCTTGCCCCGCACCATGACCTGTTCGGGGCGCGTCACGACATACATCAGGCTTTCAGTCGCAGCCCTGAGCATTTGTTCTGTTGTGTCAGTCATTTCGTCGCTCCTGTGCAAAAGTGCGCAGTGTACATGATGCGCCATCGAAAAAGTGATCGAAAAAAGCGCCGCGTCACTGCCGGGGCCCCGGGAAGAGGGCGGCCGAGAGTACCGCCGACCGTTCAGCCAGTATGAATCCAGATGCCATTGGTCAGCTGACAGTCAATTGAGTCCAGCAGGATGTGGAGACACAGGCCGAGGCCGATCAGCCGCGTTCGTTCATGGGCAAACATCGCGACATAGATACCAGTCGGTATGATCTGATGCAGGGGATGGAAGCCAACGCTGCATCGATCGGGATCATAGATCGGGTCTGCCAGCAGATGGTCCACGTCGATGGCGAGCCCAAGCAGCATCAGTGCGAAAGCGACCACCCAGCGTTGCCGATACCATCCCAGGCTGATCGCCAGTGGAACGATGAAGTGCAGGATGAGATGGGTCATATGGGGCAGTTTGGCACAGGGCTGGTGTCGATGACTCCAGCTCATCCCAAACGCCAGCAGTCACAATGGTCTACCGGGTGGCCAGGACCGGTTGTTCACCCAGCAGGGCCAGCTGGTTCCGGACGAGTGCTGCCTGGGACACCCTCTCGGCAATGGGTCTGGCTGTACTTTTGGCAGGGAAGTATTCGTCGTCCCGATACCTCGGATAGATGTGAATATGGTAGTGCCAGACATCCTGGCCTCCGCCTGGTTCGTTATGCTGGCGCAACGAAATTCCATCACAGCCATAGGCATGCTTCATGGCGATGGCGATTCGACGGGTCAGAGACTGAAGCGGAACCGCAAATTCATCGGGCAGCGAGTACAGATTCTCGAAGTGCTGGTTAGGTATCACGAGAACGTGACCAAGATTGTTCAATAGCTGCTTTGAAGCGATGAACGCGGTCGCCATGTCGGTCCGCTCGATGACTTCAGCGGCAATGGTGGCGGTGGCTCGCCCCTCCTCGCCAGCGACGATCATACAGAAGGGGCACTGGTAACCGTTCGGGGCATGGTTCAGGGGCATGAGATGGCTCGCTCTGTGTTCAGGTCAGGAATGATTTGACCGCAGAAATATACCAGCAAGTCGGCGCAAGGATTAGCCATGAATAATGAGATTCAGTGGAAATTGCGTCAACATGGAACGGGCCGGGGGTCAGGACGGACTCGGTAGCGTCTTTCCGGCGAGGTAGAATCTGTCGATGGATCGATTTCAGTGCCCCAACTGCCAGCAACCCCTCGTTCAGCAGGACCGGACCCTTCGCTGCAGCGCGGGCCACAGTTTTGACCTCGCGAGACAAGGCTATGTCAATCTCCTTCCGTCGCATCACCGTCGGTCCAACTCGCCCGGAGACAGTCTCGATATGATCTCCGCGCGCGCCCGGTTTCTGAACAGAGACTTCTACCTGGGTCTGTCGGTGGCCGTCAGCGACTTGCTGATGAGTGCCCTGAAATCAGGCCCAGGCGAAGGGGACAGTGGTCGCTGCGTCGTGGATGTTGGCTGTGGGGAGGGCTATTTCACCGAGTCGCTGGTGCCGGACCCCAGGGTTGACATTTACGGGCTGGATATTTCAAAGCCCGCGATTGTCGCCGCCTGTCGTCGTCAGCGAAAGCTGAATCTGGCGGTGGCCAATGCCACCCGGCTGCCGCTGGCGGACAACAGCTTCGAAGCGGTGACGGTGCTGATGGCACCGTTTCCGGAGGGGGCGGTCAGAGTCCTGCGGCAGCACGGACACCTGCTTCGAGTCAGCCCTGGCCCCAGGCACCTCGCTGAAGTGAAGCCCTATCTCTTTGCGGTGGCGAGAGAGCATCAGAGGGCAGGGCTTGCATATCCGGGACTCACGCATCGTGTGGCGCATCGAGTCACCCTGGAAATGATCCTGGACGCCGATGCGATCAGCAGTCTGGTTGCCATGACGCCCATTCGCTATCGCAGCAGACTGCCCGTTTCCGGTGGAACGATTCCGGCGTCGCTGGCGGTCACTGCAGATTTCTGGGTTGATCTTTTTGAGAAGCGTTGAAATCCCTGTACTCCCTGTACTCCCTGTACTCTCTGTACTCCCTGTACTCCCCATATTCCCGGTATTCCCGGTATTCCCGGTATTCCCGGTATTCTCCGGCAGGTCATTGAATGGGGAGTGCAAGTGTCGTCACAATCTGCCTGGCGGCCGCCGCTGCCGGGAGTGACGTGTTATCCACAACGATGTGCCGGTAGGGCAGAGGAAGCGTGCCGGTGGAATTCATCTGATACACCCGCTCGTGTTCGAGGAGCCGTTGCTCGGAGGCCGCCGTGTCGCGTTTTGAGGGCTTTGCGGCGAGCCGGCTGGATTGCTTGTTCCTGGCCAGCCTCTGGGTGAGGTCTGCCTTGAGTTCGACCAGCGAAATGTCGGCACCCGCGTCCTCAAAAATGCGGCAGATATTCTGCAGATAGGTTGCGTCCGACGCGAGATCGAGTGCCCAGACGTAGGTGAAGATCAGCCCAGGCAGCTCGCTCCGGGAAGCTTCTTCAAGGATCAGGCGCCGGAATTCGCCGACAATCTTCGCGAATGGCGCGCTGCCAAAGGGAAAGAATCGGAGTACGGGTTCAATCGACAGATGATTGTGAAACAGCGGCATTCCGGTCAGGTTGGTGATTTCATCACCAACGCTCATCTTGCCCACTGCGGGCGGGCCAAACAGAACAATAAAGTGCATGGCATCAGTTTACTCAATTACATGCCAGCCTGCTGGATGGCTTGATGAATCATCGCGTTCAATGGTCAGGGTCAGTTGACGGTGATGCGTGCACGGAATCAGCGGTTGGGGTCCAAGTGGCGCCCTGCCTGAGCTATGCTGCACTTCGTCAACGGAGAGCTAGAGATGCGAACGATTGTGCTGGTTCTGTTGGTCGCGCTGGCAGGCGAGACTGGCGCACAAGATAAAGAAGAAAGGCAGTCCACATTCAGGGACTGCCGGGACTGCCCCCTGATGGCAGTCATTCCACAGGGCAGCTGGTTGCGTCGGTCACCCGGTGATGAGTCCAGCCCGGTGGGTGAGCCCGTCCGGGTCGATGTGCCGGGGTTTGCACTGGGTGTTTATGAGGTCACCAATGCCGAATTTGGTCGATTCATTCGCGATACCGGATACAAGATGCGAGATGGCTGCTACACCGACCTTGACCGTGACGGCGTCTGGACCTGGGATGACACCGCCATCTGGAACGATCTCGGGGAGGCATTCGGGCCGGACTTGCCTGCCTCCTGTATCGACTGGCATGCGGCCTCGGTCTACGTTCACTGGCTTGGTTTGAGAACCGGGGCCCGCTACCGCCTGCCGACTGCGGCAGAGTTCGAGTATGTCAGCCGGGCTGGCAATGACGGGCTTAAAGAACAGGTTTTCATGGAAGTTCCAGCCTCACGTTCTGGAGGCCGGAATACTGTCCGGCCCGACGACGGCGTACCTGATGCCGGCACGCTCATGGCTGCCAGGACAATCTGTGAAACAGGCAACGTCCCGGACGCCGCCTTAAATGCCGTGAGCCCCGAGCGATTCACCTATGAGTGCAACGATGGTTACCCGGATATCGCCCCGGTGGGACAGTTCATCCCATCCCCTTTCGGGGTGTACGACCTCAGGGGAAACGTCCGGGAGTGGCTGCAGGACTGTCATAAGCCAGCCCGCGATCCTGTTGATCATCGAGCCCCGGTCGAGGGGAACTGTGAAGCGAGGGCCATCCGGGGTGGGTTCTGGGGGTCTGACCTGTCCGAAGCTGGTGCCGAGGACCGTGGCCATGAGCCACCGGGGGCGCTCTACCATGGCGCTGGCCTGCGAGTTGCCCGGGATCTTGATGGTGCGGTCATCGTTCCGGACTGGGACCTGCGGGTCTTTGAGGATGTTGAACACGGGGTATCACTGTTGTATCCATCAGCCTATCAAAGACAGCATGACCTGTCGGGGGATCAGGTGTTTGTGGCCGCGTCACCCAATGCTGTACCGCGAATGGATCTGACGATTGTCTCACCTCAGCAGTTCGATGAACTGGGGCAGGCCAAGACCTATGTGTCGTCTCTCGGTGGCGACAGCATTGGTATGGCAATGCTGGCGCCGGTCTCAACCACGCTGTCAGATGGCGAAACGCCAGCCACCCGGCTTTCATTCAACTGGGTTCATCTGGCAAGGCGGCTTGAGTTGCGGACCGTAATGCTGAGCGCCGTTCGAGACGGACATCGGTTTTCCGTCTTGATTACCGCCCGGCTCACCCATGACTGGGCGGACCTTGAGAAACTGGCCTATACGCTGCGGCTCCAGGTGACGTCGCACCACGGGCAGGAGACCGTCCATTGAATCCTGCCACAATTGTGCAGTTCTCAGTTGACGATATGACCTGTACCGTGGGCCAGGGCGTCTGGGGTGTCCCTGATTTCCCTTCCGGCATGACCTTGATGCTCATGGTATGCGCCACCGCGATGATGACTCGAATGATCTCCTCGTCGTGTTCGCTGTTGCCGATTCCCTGGATGAAACAACGGTCGATCTTGACCTGATCCACGCACAACCCCCCGGGCGAGATCACAGTTTAAGGCGACCTTTCGTCGGTTTTTTGAACCCTCGATCATGCCGTTGGGCCTGGGCGATCAAGGTTGTCAGCGACCAAACCTGCCCGCTGATCGGGCCTGCGCCTTGATCTTCTCCTGCTCTCTGCTTTTCGGTGGAGCGGATGTCACCATGGATGCCAGCAGCTCAGTCACGATGTCAGCGACATCCTCCACGGCCTGATTGAAGGCGGCATCATTGGCGCGCGACGGTTTCGACGTGCCACTGACCTTGCGTATGAACTGCAGGGCCGCGGCCTGGATGTCTTCGCCGGTCGCCGGGGGGTCAAAGTTGTACAGGGTCCTGATATTTCTGCACATGGCAGTCTCTCCCTCTCAATTCACACCTCAATCGGATTGGCCAGGGCTCCGAGGTGTCGGTTCTATGGGCCCGGGCGATACGCTGGCAGTGTGCTGACGTTCACTTCGTACAGGTCACGCTGTTCGTTGCTGATCAGCAGCGTGTCGTCATCGATCCAGGCCACCGCTTCGACCTGCCTGGTAACCCGGTAGTCGAGGGGAATGCCCCGTGGCGTCCCCGAGAGCCAGTGATCACCGCTCGCTGGCCGGTCAAAGACCCAGATGCCGGTGTAGGTCAGTACAGCAAGGTGCTGTCCGTTGGCGGAGAGGTCCGCCCCGGTGACCATCGTCAGCATTCCGTTGCTTTCGACCCGGGTCAGCGGGTTAGCAAAATCTGTCTCGAAGGAATCGAGCCGATACAGATTCGCGCCGACCTCCGGAATGGCCGCCTGCCCCGGGGCCCGATGCTTGGTGATGAAATACAGTTTGCCGCCGTCCGCGAAGACCGCTTCACAGTCGTAGTGCCACTGCCTTGCGGGGTACAGCGTCTGTTCCGGGTAGTGCACAGGAATGAATTTCAGGATTCGTGCCGATCTGTTGTGCAGTGGGTTGGGTTCATAAAGGACATAAACGCCAAGATCACGACGATCATTGTAGTTGTTCCCCATGTCGGCGATGTAGATCATCTCATCATCGATGGCGATGTCTTCCCAATCCAGATGAGCAGCCAGCAGAACCTGCAGGCCGGGCCATGGCAGTCTGTCTGGCTCAACCTTCGCGCCGTGATACGCGGTCCGCTGATGGGGCGGGATGATGACGTCGCCGGACCGGTTGATGGCGAAAAGCCTGGCCGCATCACCGCTGTCATTGTGGGACCAGAATGCATCCGGATAGCGCCTGCTTCGAACCAGCCCGCTCATCTCGGCGATTGGCTGATGATCTACCTTGCCAATCCATTTGATCTGGGGTGCAAGGTCGTCCTGTGCTGACTGGGCCCCGGCCACCATCAGCGCGGCCACAACGATGCATTTCAAAGTCACGCTGGTGCCACGTAGGCCCATGGTCAAATGTCCCGTCAGATGTGGATCGACATCATACTCTTTCGATTCTGACGTTGACCAGCAGGGGCGGGTGTCGGGCCTGCCCCGTGGCGGAGCAGGATAGCGGGAAGAAATAGCGGGAAGAAATCGGGTCAGGGTCCCGTTTCGCTGATCCATTGCATGGCGGCGCTGAGATCGGTGTAGGGAAATTCCCTGATTTCGGCGTCGACGAAGTGACCACCGAGTGCTTCCGCGACGGCTCCAAGGGGTGAATCGGTGACCATGGCGACTCGTCCAATCTGTTCATGGTGGTCCCAGATGAACTTCATGTGTTCGACGAGTGCACCGAAGGAGTCCCAGCCGGGGAAGTGTTGTGCCTTGATGACCAGCCCCTTGATGCGGTCAGCGCCCTCGATAAAGGGGTCGATGATCGACGCGGCTTCTTCAAAGTCGCGCCGGGTGAGCCTGCCATGGGGTTCGAGTACCGCGACTGCGCGTTGTGGGTAAAACGTGACGAGCAGCATGTGGTCCCCTTTCATGAATTCCCAACGTGGCCAGTGTAAAACCGGCTTCGGGACGGCGCAACAGACTGGGGGGCGCATGGCAAGGAAATACGTGAGAGCGTCACATTCGCGGCCGCCCCCATCCATGGGGCTGTCGTCAACTTCTAAGGAACCTCTGATCAATGTCTTTTTCCGCGATAGCTGCGTTGGAGTCGTCCTCGAAACATCGCGAAATTGAAGCGTTTTCGCGATTTTCTGCGGGCGCCTCCGCCTTGCTCTCACGAAAAAATCCAATTGATCAGAGCTTCCCTAAGGAAATATCGGCTCCAGATCCTGCGGCCCAGGTGACTTTCGAGCACAATTTCGGGCGTTGGACACGGACACGTTCACGGGTGACACACGGCGTCAATATGGCGGCCTAGCCATGAATCCAGAGTGATTTGCACTAATGGATACCGAGGGGATCCGGAGTCCATGTTCGAGCATTTCGAGTTCATCGATGATGCCAATCTGGCCGCCACTGTGGCAAGGACTGGCCGCCATCGAGTGTTCTTGCTCGACCTGGAAACCAGAGATCTGAGTCTGTTAATCCCACATGGAGCGCATCCGTCGGCCAACATCCACGCTGGCCCGGGGTTCTGCGGTACTGCCCGGCTCTGTGCTGTTGTTCGGCCAGCTCACCTCGTCGAAGGTGGCCATCAGGCCATCAGTCATGAACCGGCTTCTTGCGCCATAGATGTGTTTGCCACCATAACGACGTTGTTGGGTGACGTAATGTTTGAGTGGTGCCATCAGATGCAGATCATTGCGGGCACGGGTCATGGCAACATAAAGCAGGCGCCGTTCCTCCTCGATTGCGGCCGCATCATCGGTGGCAAATTCGCTGGGGAAGGTGCCGTCGGTGACGTTCAGTACGAAAACGTTGTCCCATTCCTGGCCTTTGGCGGAATGCACGGTGGACAGGATGAGATAGTCCTCGTCCCGAAGCGGTGGCCCGGCTTCATCCCCTGATGCCTGGGGTGGGTCCAGGGTCAGTTCTGTCAGAAACTGTTCTCGCGACCCAAACCGCGTTGCCATGGCTTCCAGTTGTTCGATGTCGCCGGCACGGACGTGGGCGGCGCCGTGCAGGCGCTCAAGGTGGGGTTCGTACCAGGCCCTGACCCGGGTCATCTGGCCGGCCCATGCTGTGCTCGCGTGGAGGGCCGCATACAGCCCGGTAAACTCCGGCCAGTCCTGCGCTGCGGCCGCGGGGGCTGCAAATGAACCGAGCGCGGCCGGGCGAAAGCCATCGGCCTCAAATGTCTGCAGGCATTGTTCAGCGGTGGCCGGCCCGATGCCAGGCAGCAGTTGCAAGGTACGAAATCCGGCCAGGCGGTTCTTTGGGTTGTCCGCGAACCGCAACAGTGCCAGCACGTCCTTGACGTGGGCTGCCTCCAGAAACTTCAAACCACCATATTTCACATAAGGAATGTTACGCCGCACCAGTTCGAGTTCCAGGGCATCGCTGTCGTGGGCCTTGCGCATCAAGACCGCCTGGTCGCGAAGCAGGGTGCCAGCTTCGCGCTGGGCCAGGATCTGCTCGACGATATACAGGGACTGGTCTACCGTGTCCTCCACGGAGACATAGCGTGGTTTCTGGCCGGACTGCTTTGTGGCGTGCAGGTGCTTCTGATACTGTCGCTGGCTCTCTGCGATCAGTGCGTTGGCTGCATCGAGTATCGGCTGCACCGATCGGTAGTTTTGTTCAAGGGTGATCGTCTGAGCGGCAGGTGAGAACCGCTCGGGGAAGGTCAGGATATTCTCGACGCTGGCGGCGCGAAATGAATAGATGGACTGGGCGTCATCGCCGACGACGCAAAGGCCGTCTCCTTCTGGTTTCAATGCCATCAGAATGTCCGCCTGCAGCACGTTGGTGTCCTGGTATTCGTCCACCAGTACATGATCAAAACGTGAACCGATCTCTGCTGCGAGCGATGGTTCCTGCATCAGGGCATGCCAGTAGAGCAGCAGATCGTCGTAGTCCAGCAGTTCCTGGGCCTGCTTGATCTCCACGTAGCGGCGAAACAGTGCGTTCAGTTCGGCTTCCCATTCGCCGCACCAGGGGTAGACCTGTTCCAGGGTGTCGCTCAGGGTCTTGCCAGTGTTCACGCGGTGGGAGTAGATGCCAAGGCAGGTATCCTTGCGTGGAAACCGCTTTGACTTTTTTGCGAGGCCGAGGTCCTGTCGTGCCAGATCGATGAGATCGCCCGAGTCGCCCCGATCGATGACGGAAAAGGCAGGGTCCAGCTGCAATGATCGAGCGAATTCCCGCAGCAGCCGGTTGGCGATGGAGTGAAACGTGCCGGACCACATATGCCGGGCGGCGGAACTCATCGAGTGTCCTTTGGCAGCCATGGCCTCGGTGGTGATCCTTTCTGCCCGCCGGAGCATCTCCTGTGCGGCGCGACGGCTGAATGTCATCAGGGACATCCGTTCCGGGCGGACACCAGACAGCAGTAGCCAGGCGACACGATGGGCCAGTGTGTTGGTTTTACCGGTGCCTGCGCCTGCGATGATCAGGAGCGGACCGGACTGCGGACCCGTGGCTGACGGGGTGCCCCAGGTGGCGGCAAGGCGCTGGGGCTCGTTGAGGCCGGCACCGAATGCCGGAGAGTGATCGGAGGAAGCGAGGCTGGCCTCATTCATGTCGTCGTCGTGCCGTGAACCGGTTACTGGGATTATATACAGTATCGATTGCCGGTACAGCCAAAACCATCAGGGTGCCTTTTCTGACTGGTGCCCAGGGTATATGGTGCAGCCGTTGAAAACTGGAATGGACGAGTACTGTGGCTGTCAAACTACCAAACTTGATTGATGAATTGTCCGAGGACCGGGTCGAATGGATCGACGCCCTTGAGGATATTTTTCGCCAGTTCGGCGAGGCCGGGGTTCGGGACATCCTCCGTGCGCTGCAGAACCACGCCATCAATCGCAATATCACGCTGAATGAGGCGACCCTCAATACGCCCTATATCAACACGATATCACCCGCAGAACAGCCGCAGTATCCGGGTGACATCGAACTTGAAAAGCGGATCGAGAATATCATCCGCTGGAATGCCATGGCCATGGTGCTGCGGGCTGCGGACCGTGGCGTGGGGGTCGGGGGGCATATCGCAACGTATGCCTCCGCCGCGACCATGCTGGAAGTGGGTTTTCATCACTGTTTCCGGAACTGCTCCGACGACTATGGCGGTGACATCGTCATGCCCCAGCCTCATGCAGCGCCGGGAATCTACGCCCGCGCCTACCTGGAGGGCCGCCTCAGCGAAGCTCAACTCGAGAATTATCGACGGGAACTGGCCCCGGGCGGGGGGCTGTCTTCCTACCCGCATCCACGATCCATGCCGGATTTCTGGCAGGTGCCCAACGCTTCCATGGGCCTGTCGACACCCGCGGCAATCTACCAGGCGAGATTTGCCAAATACCTCGAGAATCGTGGTTTGAAGCCGAAAAACGGCGGCAAGATCTGGTGCTTCATTGGCGATGGTGAATCCGATGAACCCGAGGTCATGGGTACGATCAATGTGGCTTCCCGCGAACGGCTCGACAATCTGGTGCTGGTGGTTAACTGCAACCTGCAGCGCCTGGACGGGCCGGTGAGAGGTAATGGCAAGATCATCCAGGAACTGGAGCGGGGTTTTCGAGGCGCCGACTGGAACGTCATCAAGGTGATCTGGGGCAGTGGCTGGGACGGACTATTGGCGCAGGACACGCGGGGCATCCTGCGGCACAGAATGGAAGAATGTGTTGACGGCGACTATCAGCGCTATTCCATCCTGCCCGGTGACGTGCAGCGGGAACACTGGGTGTCTGGCGAGCCGGAACTGGCGCGGATGATGAATGCTCTGTCTGACGATGAGGTCAGACAGATCAAACGGGGGGGCAGGACCCGAAGAAGGTCTATGCCGCGTTTGCGCGCGCCCGGGAAGCGACCGACGGCCCCACCGTGATTCTGATCAAGACCGTCAAGGGTGACTCCATGGGAGACTCGGCCCAGGGTCGAAATACTGCCCATCAGAAGAAGAACCTCAGTCCCGAAGAACGTCTGGAACTGGCGCGCGCCTACGGTATCCCGCTATCCGATGAGGAAATTGTCCGTGCCCGGTTCTATCGGCCGGCCGAAGACAGCGATGAAATGGCCTATCTGCAGGGGCACCGCAAGCGCCTGGGCGGATATCTGCCGACCCGGAAGGTGAACTGCCGGGCTGTCACGACGCCCCCACTGTCCTCCTTCGGCCGTTTTCTCGAGGGCACAGGGACGCGCAGCATCTCGACCACCATGGCGCTGGTTCGACTGCTGAGCCACCTGCTGAAGGATGAACACATCGGTGATCTGATCGTGCCCATTGTGCCGGACGAGGCCCGGACATTCGGGATGGATAGCCTGTTTCGGGCGGCCGGCATCTATTCGTCCCAGGGGCAGCAATACACGCCGGTTGATGCAGACAGCCTGATGTCATATCGGGAAGCCACCGACGGTCAGATTCTGCAGGAAGGCATCTGTGAGGCCGGGGCCATGGCCTCATTCCAGGCAGCGGGTACGGCCTACGCGGTGCACGGCGTGCCCACCATTCCGTTTTATATTTTCTACTCCATGTTCGGCTTTCAGCGCGTCGGCGACATGATCTGGTCCTGTGCCGACATGATGTGCCGCGGTTTTCTGCTTGGCGGCACGGCCGGGCGCACGACACTGAACGGTGAGGGCCTGCAGCACCAGGATGGTCATTCCCATGTGCTCGCCTCCACGGTGCCCAATCTGAAGAGTTACGACCCGGCTTTTGCCTATGAACTGGCCGTGATCATTCGGGAGGGTATCTATCGGATGTATGAGCGGGGAGAAGACATCTTCTACTATCTGACGGTCTACAACGAGAATTATGTGATGCCGGCGATGGGCCCGGGGGCCGGGATGATTGATGGTTCTGTTGAAGGCTCTGTTGATGCGCCCGAAGGCCCCGATGAGCGCATTGTCCGTGGCATCCTGGCGGGGGCATACTGCTGGCGTCGGTCTGGCAGCGAGGGCCAGCCGATTCACCTGATGTCCAGTGGTGCCATTATGCAACAGGCGGTCAGTGCGGCCGGAATGCTTGAACGACTGGGGTACGCCGTCCATCTCTGGAGCGTCACCAGTTTTACCGAACTTGGTCGGGAGGCCGAGGCCTGTGAACAGGACAACCGCAATAATCCCCTGGAACCCGAACGGGTCCCGTATATCCGGAAGTTGTTTGAAAAAGAGTCAGGCCCGGTGATTGCGGTGACCGACTACATGAAGTCATTGGCCAACGGCATTGCGCGCTGGATGCCAACGGACTACACGGCGCTCGGGACCGATGGGTTCGGGCTAAGCGAGTCACGGGAGAGCCTGCGTGAGCACTTCGGGATTTCGGACAGACAGATCGCAAGGGCGTCGCTGGTCGCACTGTATCGCCGCGGTGCCCTCGGAAAGGTGCAGTTGACGGAACAATTGTCTGAACTCGGCGCAGTCTGAACTGTGGTGCGGGGGTCGGATCCTTCCATAGATCCCAAAGATCTGGCATTTGGTCTGGGCCCTGCTTATACTGTTTATCCATACAGTGTTAGTCGACGGGGGCGATCCATGGTGAAATCCGTACCACCATCCGCTGCGCAGCTTGCGCAGGTCAAGTTTCTGCTCGAGGAGGGCGGAGAACCCGTGTCCGAGACGCTCTGGGCGCTGTCGTTGGGGAAGGACCGGTTCAAACTGAGCAACATCCCTGTGTATGTCTTTGGCGTATCAGTAGCCGACATCGTGCTGGCCCGCTACGATCGAATTCATCGGGTTCCGGTCTTCCAGCGGATCATCATGAAGTCAGGCAACCGCACCGTCCGGGCATTGTTTGCGACCACTCTGCGTCGGGAGCAAGCCGTCCCTGTGCTGGAGCGGATGGGTTGTGGTATGGAGGGCGCCGGGCTGGACATCCTGGCGATCAACGTCCCTCCAAGGACCAATCTTCCCGATGTGCTGCACTACCTCGTTCAGGTTGAGGCCGAGTGGGAACTGGCGGACTCCGGCATCCATGCATCGACTTGCGCACCGCTACGGGCATGAGCCACTGCAGCTTCCAGGATGGCCAGCGATTGGGCCGGCCGGTTTGTCTGGTACTGACGTCTGGTGGCCGAACACAATGACCGGTTTCTCGTAGGGCCAGGCGCAGAGGGCCCCGACCGCTCCATCGGTCCGCCGGCCCATGAGCGGCGCGTCAATACCCGCCATGAATGTGCCCCAGCCATAAGCACTGGCAGTGAGATCTGGTGACTCCGTCAGCCAGTCGAGACCGTCGTTCAGAGTCCCAATATAGTCGTCGATACTGGTGGCGATATAAGAGGGAACTGGTCATCTTTCAGGTCGGCGCTGGGTCAATGTTCGCAACTGTGCGGCTTCCATTTGGCTGGAAACCGGTAAACCGCAACGTACCAGTGCCCGTCATCTGTACTCCAATCCGCCGCCGAAAGATGTCAATATGGGGCCATGATTCGGGGTATTTGGTTCCTGACATTGATCATCCATGGCCTGGTCGCCGCAGGAGCCACCAGCGAGCCCGGGCGCACGACGCAATCGTTCGAGGAAGTATCCGGGTCGACCCAGTCAGGCAAGCGACCGATCGTGAAGGGCCCTGGATGCGTTGCGGGTGATTGTCGCAATGGTCACGGTACCTGGCACTACGATGGCGATCTGCTGGGTCAGTCCTACGAAGGGTCCTGGCTTGATGGGCGCCGCCACGGCGAAGGCACGCAGATCTATGCCGGTGGAAACCGGTACACTGGTGCCTGGCGCGAGGACCGACGGAGCGGGCATGGGGTCTTTATTCATTCCGCCGGTCATCGTTACGAGGGTCAATGGTTCGATGATCAGCCTCATGGACCGGGCAGCTTCGTTCATGCGGCAGGCAACCGCTACAGGGGACAATGGCACCAGGGCGTTCAACAGGGCCAGGGAACACTGTACATGGCGAACGGTGGTCACTACACAGGTGCCTGGGTAAACGGGCGTCAGCAGGGCGAGGGCATACGCCTCTATCCCAATGGTGATACCTACCAGGGTGGCTTCAACGACGGCCGGCACCACGGTTTCGGCGTGTTCATGGAGAAAACCACCGGTCATCGCTATGAGGGCCAATGGCAGGATGGAGTCCGACACGGCGAAGGTACCCTCTTTTATGTCAATGGCACACGCTATGAGGGCCCCTGGCGGGACGGTAGTCAGCACGGGGAAGGCACCTTCTACTTCACCGATGGTGATCGACATGTGGGACAGTATCGGAACGGCCAGCGTGACGGAATGGGGGTTTACTATTTTGCGAGCGGTGACCGCTATATTGGCGAGTACGAGGACCATCGCAAGCACGGTAACGGTTCGTACTACTATGCCAACGGAGAACGGTACGAGGGGCAGTATGTCCAGGGAAGCAAGCAGGGTGAAGGAGAGTATCGCTTCTATGACGGAAGCCGTTACCGGGGACAGTGGCATGGAGACGCTGCCCACGGTCACGGGGTCATTCGGTTTGCCAGTGGGGTCTGCTTTGAAGGCCAGTGGCGTGAAGGAGAAAAGAGTGGCCCCGGGCGACTGCACAGATCAGGCGACATCATTCAGGGTATCTGGCAGGGCGACGAACTGACCGAGGCCCGACGAATTGACATCTCAGCGTTTCCGCCGCAACAGACCTGCGCGGGAATCGCGGCTGACTAGCGACGAAAGAGGTTCAACCTCCGATTAAGGTCTTTTTCCGCGATAGCCAGTTCCTGTCGCGAAAGTACCGGTATGAGTCCAGTCGCGGTGACATTCCAATATTGTTGTTCAGAAATCAATAGGTTGGAAGGAACTAGCCACCACGGTGTCGAGTTTCCGGACAGGAACTGGCCAGTTCCTTCCAACCTTTGTTGTCGCCGCGTTCCCGCCCATAGCGGTACTTTCAGGATGGAACTAGCTTGCGCTTGAGGCCGGTTCCCTTCCGAGAACAGGAGGACTCACGCTGCGTTTGCTTCGGCGAGCATGGGTGACCACGTCGTTGACATAGTCCTGAACCAGTCCCGGGTCCTGGCCGAACGCATCACCGCTCAAAATCTGACCCTGCATGACGCTCTCTACCAGCAGCGCGCGTCCATCGGACCCGGTGGCCTCAATGATGCTGAAGCCGACTGCGATGATCTCATCGTACAGGTCAGGCGATGCTTCGGTGAGGGCGGCGGCCAGAAGGTCGGCAGCGTATTCTATTGGCCTGGAGTTCAGACAGGCGGAAAGTATGGTCTCGACATCCGCACGCGCTGCCATGGCGGAACCGACGACAGCCTTTACCTGGGGTAACGTCAGGGAGGTCCTGCACTGGCTGGCCACGGCCGAGGCATCGGCTCCTGCGCTGAGCGCCGCATTGACCACCGAGCGGACGCTCCCTGGCGACAGGGCGACTGCAGCCTCGATGATTTCAGCGCTGTACTCAGGTGAGCCAGCAATCAGGCGGGTGACGATGGACTCCATTGGCTCCTGGTTTATCAGGGCGGACTGAATCACCTCAAGCAGGGGACGGTCGTCCACTCGAATATGAACCGGCAGGGAATAGGCGCCCACGCTGACGAGCAGTAGCGCCGCGACGGTCACGGCGTGAAGCCTGCTGATAACACCTGTCTGCTGAAATCGCACGATCAGCGTGGCTCCGAAGACTGTTTTGATTGTTGACAATATATTGCGCCTGCTGCAACAGGATTCAAGTGCCGGCAGACGGGCGTCATGAAATGCCGGTCAAGGAGTATCTGCGCACTGTCAGGGCGAAGCCAGTTTGAGGCATTGGACAGCGAATTGATGGCGATCTGCATCACAATATCCCGCGCTGGCGGGCTCAGAAACGCCCATGCATCGGTGCCGCCATCAATGATCAGATGGGCCGTGACTGGCTCCCATGGGCCGAGGCCAGCGGCGATTTGCAGGGCATCCATGAATTCTGCGTCATATTCACCGAGCCGGCCCTTGAGGGTGAACGTGGCTGCCCAGTGCTCGGCGACGGCGGGTTGCAGTGATGTCAGCCTCCGAGTCTCTTCAAGCGCGTTCACCAGGTCATCGGTATCGCCCCGGGTTTGGTATCGGTCGATGTACCATTGGCTGAGGGCGGCAGAGGGAGGGGGATACCACGGCGCGATGTGGGCGGCGGTGCGAATGTTTCGTTCGCTGGAGGTCACGCCGGGCCCTGCTCCATCGACCTGCAGGACGAGTAACGACGCAGCCAGTATGACTGCGGACTGCCACACTGTGACAAGGAGCGTGGTCAGAACAGCGATCTGCAAAGAGAACCGCGGCAGGCTACTGATCAATGCTCGAATGGTGATGTTCATACCCGGACGTACCAGCCCCGTCCTGAACTCCTGCCAGGGCAAGCCCTGGTACCAGAGTCGCAGCCTCCTGCGGGTGGAATGCCTACGCGGTCATGGGTCAACCGCCACTGGTTCCAGCCGAGGCGGGTCGTTAGATTGAATGGGTAGGGCTGGGGGTCAAATTGTGAAAAAAGCATTTGGTGTTTCATCCAGAATATGGATAATACTGTCTAAATATACAGTTAAAGGCCCAGTCTAACAGGCCGGTCTCAACAGGCCAGTCCAAACAGGATACTCTAGACGGGATAATCTAGACGGGAAGTCTGTCCGAGACAATCTACCCGATTTACACAAGAGACAAGAGATTCACACAAGAGACAAAAGATTCACACAAGAGACAAGAGATTCACACAAGAGAGAGTCGTCGAATGCGTAAAACAGAAACCAGATCAGAATCAAAAATAGGGGGAGTCATGGCACAAACTGACGAAAACAAGGAAAAGGCACTCAGCGCAGCACTGTCACAGATAGAACGGCAGTTCGGCAAGGGCGCGATGATGCGCCTGGGAGACTCACCCCAGGAGAAGATACCATCCATTTCCACCGGTTCGCTGGGGCTGGATGTTGCCCTGGGTATTGGTGGCCTGCCCCGTGGGCGGATCGTCGAGATCTATGGCCCGGAGTCGTCCGGCAAGACCACATTGACTCTACAGGTTATTGCAGAGTGCCAGCGCAACGGTGGTACCTGTGCATTTGTGGACGCGGAGCATGCGCTCGATCCCCTGTATGCGCGGAATCTTGGCGTCAACATCGACGACTTGCTGGTGTCCCAGCCGGATACCGGAGAGCAGGCGCTTGAAATCTGCGACATGATCGTGCGTTCCGGTGCGGTGGATGTGGTGATTGTTGATTCCGTGGCAGCACTGACGCCCAAAGCCGAAATTGAAGGGGAGATGGGTGACCATCACGTAGGCCTGCAGGCTCGTCTGATGAGTCAGGCACTGCGTAAAATGGCTGCGAATATCAAGAATTCGAATACCCTGGTGGTGTTCATCAATCAGATCCGGATGAAGATTGGTGTGATGTTCGGCAGCCCGGAGACCACAACCGGTGGCAATGCCCTGAAGTTCTACTCATCGGTGCGTCTGGACATCCGGCGCATTGGTTCGGTCAAGGATGGCGATGAAGTGGTGGGCAATGAGACCCGGGTCAAGGTCATCAAGAATAAGGTGGCACCACCGTTCAAACAGGCAGAATTCCAGATCCTTTACGGGACTGGAATCTACCGGCTGGGCGAGGTCATTGACCTTGGCGTGCAGCAGGGACTGATCGACAAGGCAGGTGCCTGGTATAGCTACAAGAGTGATCGGATCGGTCAAGGCAAGAAGAATGCTGCGGATTATCTGGCGGAAAATCCCAAGACTGCGCAGGAAATCGAGAAGCAGATTCGCGTGAAGCTGCTGGGATTGGTTGACGATACTGTGGCCACCTCTGGGGCAGACGACGATGACGATGTCGTCAATGTGACACCCATCAGTTCGAACTAATGTCTGATGTTCGTCGGTCTGATATCCGTCGCGCCGCAATGGACCTGTTGGCAAGACGGGAGCATTCCGTTCAGGAACTGCAGAATAAGCTGAAGCGTCGATTTTCTTCGGCCGGCCAGCCATCAGGGCGCGGTAATGACGCGGACGTGTCGCAGGCAGTCGCGGCGAAGCGTCACGCCAACACTGCCATGTCAGCCGCATCCGAGAGGTCTGGCACTTCAGCAAGGTCGGGCGACCATGGGTACCAGGGATCCTCTGAACCGGGAGACCCGGTCAAGGCGGCGGCTGCGGACCTTGCAAGGATGATGGCGCGAACAGCTTCAACCGGCCTTGCAGGAAAGTCTTCAAAGGCGCCTCCAAAAGAGCCTTCAGCCAGCAAGTCAGGCTCCGTCAGGTCTGCTCCGCCGGATGGCGGCGGTCGCGAGACAGGTGAACTGGAACGGGCAGCGTCGTTGGAAGCGCTGATCGAAAGTGAAGTGCGTGCCCTTGAGAAGGAGGGCCTGCAGAGTGATGATCGGCTGGCGGAGGCATTCGTCCGGGCCCGGGTGAGTCGGGGGCAGGGCCCGATAAAGATTCGCGCTGAGTTGCGGGCCAAGGGCGTGGATGATGCCAGGATTTCGGAGGCCCTTGAGGCGTGTGCGATCGACTGGTACGAGCAGGCGTCGGCCGTGGCCGAGAAGCGTTTCGGGCTGATGCCGCCTGCCGATGCAAGGGAGCGGGCGAAGCGAAGCCGGTTTCTGCAGCAGCGGGGTTTTTCATTCGATCAGATCAGCGCGCTTTATTAGGGGCTATCAGAAGCTATTAGAGGCTGCCTGCCACTACGGGCCCCGATCGAGGGTTGCCCTGAACGATCCCGTGAACGTCCGGATGGACGCCTCGCCTGACCATAGCCACGTTGAACCCGTATCCAGGACCTCGTGCAGTCAAAGCGTATTTGCGGGTGTCGTGTGTGTTTGGTCTGGGCTGACGAAAATTTCAATTGATCAGAGGTTCTCCCGGTATTTATTGATCCCGGCATTTTAGGTATCGTTACCGGCCTTGCTTTTCGAGTGAACTTCCATGGACAGCCGCGCCTTGCGCACCGCCTTTCTCGACTATTTCGCGAGCCGGGGTCATCAGATTGTCGAGTCTTCATCCCTGGTGCCGGGCGATGATCCGACGTTGTTGTTCACAAACGCCGGAATGGTTCAGTTCAAAGAGGCGCTCGCGCAGCGTGAACGTCGTGGCTACGTCCGGGCGGCCAGTTGTCAGCGTTGCGTGCGAGCTGGCGGTAAGCACAACGACCTGGACAATGTGGGCTATACAGCCCGCCACCATACCTTCTTTGAGATGCTCGGAAACTTCAGCTTTGGTGACTACTTTAAAGAAGACGCCATTCGATATGCCTGGGAGTTCCTTACCGACGTCATTGGCCTGCCTGCCGAACGGCTTTGGGTCACCGTTCACGTCGACGACGACGAGGCAGAGCGAATCTGGCGTGAGGACATTGGCTTTGATCCGAATCGGATCACCCGACTGGGGGATGATGATAATTTCTGGACGATGGGAGACACGGGTCCCTGTGGTCCGAGTTCAGAGATCTTTTACGATCATGGGCCAGATGTCCCAGGTGGTCCTCCAGGGTCGCCGGATGGTGAACTGGACCGTTATGTGGAAATCTGGAACCTTGTTTTTACCCAGTTCGACCGGGATGCGGATGGCACGTTGACGCCATTGCCAAGGCCCAGTGTCGATACGGGAATGGGGCTCGAACGTCTCGCTGCAATCATGCAGAACGTCCACGACAACTACGACATCGACATCTTCATGGCGCTCCGTCGGGAGGCGGCGAAACTGCTCGATTGCAGTGATCTGGCCGAGCCCTCGCTGAAGGTGATCGCAGATCATGTCCGGTCGGCCTCGTTTCTGATTGCCGATGGCGTACTGCCCTCCAATGGCGGTCGGGGTTACGTTATGCGCCGAATCATCCGACGGGCTCTGCGCCATGGCCACAAGCTTCAGGCCCGGGGGCCGTTCTTCCACAAGCTGGTTGGCACCCTGGTCGAGCAAATGGGTGAAGCGTATCCGCTACTGGTCGGAACCCGGGGCCAGATTGAGCGAATCCTGCTGAAGGAGGAACAGCAGTTTGAAATCACGCTGGATCAAGGCATGCGTATGTTTGGCGAGGCTGTAAGGGATCTGTCAGGCAGCGAAATCCCGGGTGACGTGGTGTTCAAACTCTATGACACGTACGGTTTTCCCGTAGATTTGACGGAGGACATCGCCAGAGAGCGTCACCTGTCACTGGACATGGCTGGTTTTGAACGTGCCATGTCGCAACAAAAGGAGCGTGCCAGAGCCGCGAGCAAGTTTGCTGCAGAAGAACTGACAGGTCTCAATCTGACGTTCAACACCAGGTTTACAGGCTATGAGGGACTAACCGGTGAAGGCAAGGTGCTTGCTGTGTTTCGGGGGGAGCAGTCTCTCGATCGAATCAACGAAGGGGAGCAGGCCCTGCTGGTACTGGACAGCACACCATTTTATGCCGAATCCGGAGGGCAGGTCGGGGATGTCGGGCGTCTTCTTGGCAATGGTGTGACGGTCGATGTTGTCAATACGATGATCGACGGCGATACGATCGTCCATCGCGTAACGGTCGTCGAGGGTTCGGTGACGCCTGGCGATGTGTTGTCCGGGGAAGTCGACAGTTCACTGCGCGGAGCGACTCGTCTGAATCACTCAGCGACCCATCTGCTGCATAGCGCGTTACGGGAAATCCTCGGCGTGCACGTCAATCAGCGTGGCTCCCTGGTCGACCCGGATCGACTGAGGTTTGACTTTTCGCACTTTGAAGCCGTGACCGACGATGAGTTGAATGCGATTGAACGACGGGTGAACGAAGAGATACGCCGCAATACCGAGATCACAACGGAGGTGCTGGACCTCGAAGAAGCCAGGTCAAGGGGCGCCATGGCGCTCTTTGGTGAGAAGTACTCGGAGAAGGTCCGCGTTCTCACGATGGGCGATGGCTTCTCTATAGAACTCTGCGGTGGTACTCATGCCTCCCGAACCGGTGATATCGGTCTGTTCCAGATCGTCAATCAGACGGGTGTCGCCTCCGGCGTCCGCCGCATTGAGGCCGTGACTGGCGGGCACGCGATCGATTACGTGGACGATCTGGAGACCACGGTGACCCAGGCCCAGGCATTGCTCCGGTCTGACCGTGGCGGATTGATCGTAAAACTGGGCCAGCTTCTTGATGCGAACAAGCAGCTCGAGAAGCAGGTCAACGAATTGAACAGCAAGCTGGCGAGCGGCGCGGGCGGTGACCTCGCTGATGCTGCGGTCGACCTGGGAGGGGCTAAACTGCTGGTCGAGCGAATGGAGGGTGCCAATGCGAAGAGTCTCCCCGATGCTCTGGATCGGCTCAAGAACAAGCTCGGTAGCGGTGTTGTCGTACTCGCAACGGTCAACGGCGAACGGGTTGGTCTGATTGCGGGCGTGACCCAGGACCTGACGGACCGGATCAGCGCAGCGGAGCTTGTCAACCACGTCGCGGCTCAGGTCGGCGGCAAGGGCGGGGGCAGACCCGACATGGCCCAGGCCGGAGGCAGCGACGTGGCAGCATTGCCCGCTGCCCTCGATAGCGTGCGTGCGTTCGTTGAACAGCACTTGAACGATTCAGATTAGCTGATCTTCAGCATTCACAAGTGACCGTTTTTTCTGTTTAATGGCGACCTTTTTCCCCTGGGGGGTAGACCCATGGCTATCATAGTCCAGAAGTTCGGCGGAACTTCCGTGGCTTCTGTCCAGCATATCCAGAATGTGGCCCGGAAGATTCTGGCGACCCGGGCGGCTGGCTATGAAGTGGTGGTGGTCGTCTCCGCGATGGGACATGAGACGGATCGGCTGGTCAACCTGGCGAACGAGGTAGATTTTCAGGAATCTTCGGCCCGACGTGAGCTCGACGTGCTGCTGTCCACCGGTGAACAGGTAACGGTGGCACTGCTGGCGATGATGCTGATGAAACTGGGCTGCCCGGCCCGGTCCTTTACCGGCCCCCAGGCTGGCTTTGTGACAGACTCATCCTATACCAGAGCCCGTATTCTGAACATCGAGACCAGTGGCCTCGCAAGCGCCCTCAGTGCCGGGGAAGTGCCGGTGGTGACAGGATTCCAGGGAGCAGATGAAGCTGGCAACATCACCACCTTCGGTCGCGGTGGGTCGGATACCACTGCCGTGGCCCTGGCTGCGGTTTTGAAGGCCAAGGAGTGCCAGATTTTCACCGACGTCAAAGGGGTCTATACGACGGACCCGAGAGTGGTCGACTCAGCGAGGTGTCTGGCCCGGGTGACGTTTGAGGAGATGCTGGAACTGGCCAGCCAGGGATCAAAAGTTCTGCACTCCCGGGCGGTCGAGTTTGCCGGCAAGTATCAGGTACCCCTTAGAGTGTTGTCGACGTTCGACGATCTTGATTTCGACAACCTGCCGGGCACGCTTATCACCAATGAGGAAGAATCGGATATGGAACAGCCCATCATTTCAGGGATCGCGTTTACTTCAGACGAAGCGAAGCTGACGGTATTGGGTGTCAAGGACATTCCGGGTATCGCCTGGCGCATCCTCGGGCCCATCAGCGAGGCCAATATCGAGGTCGACATGATCGTCCAGAACGTTGCCGCAGACAATACCACTGACTTCACGTTTACGGTTGCAAGAAACGACTATGATGAGGCGCGGGGGCTGCTGGAAAAAGTGGCCAGGGACATTGATGCCAGAGAGGTGACGGGTGATAACAAGATTGCCAAGCTGTCGATGGTGGGTGTTGGCATGAGATCGCATGCTGGTGTGGCGAGTCGGATGTTTGAGGTTCTGGCGAACAAGTCAATTAACATCCAGATGATTTCTACTTCGGAAATAAAGATTTCGGTCGTGATCGCAGAGGAGTATATTGAATTGGCTGCCAGAGCGTTGCACGCTGCGTTCGAATTGGACCTTGAATCCAATCCGAAGAAGTAATTGCAGGCGAAGGCAGCCAGGTGGTGTGGCCCTGTCGTGGTAAGGGAGCGCACCACAAAACCAAGGAGAGATGAATGCTGATTTTGACCCGGCGAGTGGGCGAAACACTGATGATCGGTGATGAAGTTACCGTGACCGTACTCGGTGTCAAGGGCAATCAGGTGCGTATCGGCGTGAACGCACCTAAGGATGTTGCCGTCCATCGTGAGGAAATCTTCCAACGTATCCAGTCGGAAGACGACAACACGGAAGACAAACAGGAAGGCTAGACGTTACGCGGTGTGTTCTGGCGCGTAGGGTAGGTGACCTGTCTCAATAGATTGAAATATCCCCGAGGGAAGATAACCCCCTCATAAAATCCCCGTCCCAGCAGCAAATTATGTAGACGACTGAGTCTATAAATGGGTACCGAAGGCAGCAGATGATGTTCCAGGTGGAAACTCACCTGATGCGGCGCGATCAGCAGGCGTTCCACCCAGGACACATGGAGTGTTCTCGTGTTCTGTCTGGCATCTCTGACGTAGTGATCAGGGACGGCAGCATGCTCTGCGATCTGACGAACCCGGGTCACCAGCATGTGGGTCGTCATGAATGCCGCTATCCAGAGCAGATACAGCCACGGATGGCCGGCCAGCGTCATGATGGTGAGCATGATGACGTTAACGGCCAGGGAGCGGATGATCGTGGGCCGCAGTGGCGTCTTGTTTCCGGCGAGATCTCGAATCGACCGTCCAATGGACTTCATTCTCCGCCAGCCGATCTGACCGCTGAGGTCCCGTATTACCTTGCGCTTCAGGCGCACCCGTGGGATTGGATAGTCAACATAGTTCGGTAAATCCGGGTCCTGAAGTGTTCCCGCGTCCTGGTGGTGCCTCAAATGCCCCTTCATGTAGGCGGCCTTGTCGGAGAAAACCCAGTAACCGGCGAGCCAGCGGCCACAGAAATCATTGGCCCTCGCAGACGGCAATAGCGTTCGATGCCCCGTCTCGTGGATGATGACACCCAGCGCGAGCTGCCGCCCACCCAGCAGGATCACGGCCAGTACGATGGTCAGTGGGTTCGGGAAGGCTGCCGCCAGCACGAATAGGCCGATGATCAGGAACCAGTCAAAGGCGATGATTCGGCCCCCGAGCCAGTAGCTCGGCGCCGTCACGTCCCTGATTTCGGCGCTGGTCAGCAGGTCTCTCGGGTCTTCCACGAGTTTTTCCTCAGGTAGATGGGTCTGCCGGGTCATTGGATGAGCACCCGGGCCCCGTCAGATGCCTTCACGTCGATATTTCTCAAACATGGCGATGTAGCTCCCATTACCCCGTTGCAGCCGTTCATGCTGGTGAGGCTTCACCGGACCCGCAATCTTCCCGGGAACGCCAAATACCAGTGAACCATCCGGTACGATCATACCCGGGCTCACCACGCAGCCTGCACCAATGATACAGAAACTGCCAATCTCGGCATCATCCAGCAGCGTCGCGTTATTCGCAATCAGCGTGTGATGGCCGATCGACCGGCAGTGGACGACCGCGCCATGGCCGATGATCACGTGTTCACCGATCTCCATGGTTTCGCCGCCGTGGATCACCGAGTTGTCTTCCACAATCACGTTATCGGCAATTTCAATGTCTGCAAAGTCGCCCCGGATCACGGCCCCTGGCCAGACGCCGCAGTGCTCGCCCAGACTGACCCGGCCCATCACCAGCGCCGTCTCACTCACGAAGGCCGAAGCGGGTACCCGCGGTCGGTTGCCGTCGAATGACTTGATCATGAGTCAGTCGTCCTCGTAGATCGCCTCTCCACGCTGCAGCTTCGCCGCAATTCGCGCAGTCTGTTGTCCGGCTCGCCGGGTAGGGCAGTGCGCGGCCAGGTTCCTGGTCACGCCCACCAGAATGTTTTCGATGGCGACCGGGTCTTCCCAGCGTTCACATTGCTGAACCGCCGCATCGAGAACCTGGAGGCAATGGAAGTCGAGGTCTTCTCGTATCGTGGCGAAGGTCAGGGTATTGACCAGGTCGTTGAAAGGTAGATCCAGTGCAACGTAGTCGGCCACCAGGGCTGCCGTCTCGTCAATGTCGGCCCGCTGGTCCAATCGTTGCAGCAACTGGTCCAGAATGACCTCGCCGCTTCGGGGGCTGATATCGCGATGTCGCTCTGAAGGCAGACGGGCCGGTGGAACGTTCAGGAATCGGTCCATATAGGAAGCAACTGCACCGTGAAAGACGCTACGAACCACCTGTGGCGTGGCGCTTCGTTCCACCGCCCGACAGGCTGCATGACAGTAAATAAAGGTATGTTGGGGATTGAACCAGTCGGTGACCTCGTTTGAGGTGGCAAAGCGGGCGAGCCGCAGCGCCGCAGCATAGCAGACCTCCCTCGCGATCCGTGAGGCGGAGACATCCTGCTTCAATGCGTCGAGCATCGCGTCGATCATTGCGATGGGGTCATCACCGGCTAGCGCGTTAAGCAAACAATCCCCTGGCTCCCTGGTTCCCCGGTTGGCTGCCAGGATCTCGGGAAGTTGTCTGTCGACTTCCGCGAGGGGGCCGATCAGGTTGATCGGGTGATGCCAGTTAGTGCTTTCCTCCTGGCCCCGTGCGCTGCGTAATGTATCGGCGAGCAGCGCCAGTGTCCGATCCATGTGTTCCGGCCCGAGCCGTTCACCAAATTCGAATGCCTTGTTGCATGACTCCAGCACGTGACCGCCATTGGCGTAGAGCCGTTCGCTCGCTGCTGAAAACAGGAGATCTGCAAGCGATGCTTCAGATAAAACCTTGAGGCCGGTCAGCAGGGTCCGTTCGGTCCCATCGAGATGCCGGGTGCGAACCCACTGGCTGAGCCAGGCCTTGAGCTGGCTCTGGTCGTAATCGTCGCCAGCCAACGGTGACTTGTAGCGATGGGGTGTTGCCCCGACTGACTCCTGGGCAATCTGGCGGAGTGCATAGAACAGCCCCTGGTAGGCCACGTCCAGGTCCAGACGAGAATACAGGTTGGCGATACATCCGAGTCGGGTCATGCCCTCGGTGATTTGGTTGAGATTTGCCCCCGCAAACAGGACGATGTCACCCAGCAATTCATCAAGTGGGCTGTCTGCCTCCAGAATGGACAGTAGACTCTTGGCCTGCACCAGGCCGACATTCTGTTCCAGTCCCTGGATGAGCCGGCGACGATAAAACGTTGCGTCCCGCTGTTCGCAGGGCATCGACGAGACGTAGATTTCGCCCTGGTCCATGCGCACCGCAAATCGCAGCACGTCATCTGCCCACAGATCGAAGGTACAACCGCTACTCAGGTCAAATCGGGCCTGATGCCAGTGGCAGGTCAGAATCCCATCCTGAACTGAGCCGCGGCTCAATGGGAAGCCCATATGAGGACAGCGGTTGTCTACCGCGAAACACTGATCGCCCTCCGCAAAGACCACGATGTTGTGACGCTCCCCCCGGACGACGACTGGCTTGTGCCGCAGTGTTTCGATGTTGCCGACGTGAATTTCTTGGTTCATGTCACTCTCCCCGTCCTCAATCCAATGAAGTCAACTTAGTAAAGTAAATACTTTATTATGTGGATTGGCAAGGGATTTATGGACGGTTCATAACAAACCCATGACAACCGTCCTCGAAACGCAGGTCCTAATTCGGTTCGGACTCAGCGCCAATGCTCGCTCTCAGCATGCCGCGAAGGGCGTCCCTGGCGGTTCGATTGCCCTGGACCACCGCACAGACCTCGGTCGCAATGGGCATCTCTACAGCATATTCATCGGCAAGTTCAACCACGGCTGGTGCGCTTCGGACGCCTTCAGCCACCATGTACATGGCGGCAATGATTTGATTGATGTCCTTGCCGAGGCCGAGTTCATAGCCGACCGTCCTGTTCCGGCTCTGGACGCTGGTACAGGTGGCTACCAGGTCGCCCATACCGGTCAGGCCGGCAAACGTCTGGGGCTCGCCTCCCATGGCCGTTCCCAGCCGGGTGATTTCGGCGAGTCCACGAGTCATCAATGCGGCCCGGGTATTGTCACCTGCCCCGAAGCCATCGCCGATGCCGGTAGCGATGGCGATGATGTTCTTGAGAACACCACCGAGTTCGCAACCGATGACGTCATGATTGGTATAGACTCGAAAGCGTGCACTGTGGAACAGCGCCTGCAAGGCTTTCACGGCACTCTGGTCTTCCATCGCAAGGACGCTGGCGGCGGCGAAGCCCGCCATGATTTCCCTGGCAAGATTGGGGCCGGTCAGCACCCCGCAGGGATGCCCGGGCAGCACTTCCGAGATGATCTGGGTCATCCTCATCCGCGTCTTGAGCTCCAGACCCTTGGTGAGGCTGATGATCGGAACCTCCGGCCCGATCAGGTCACGGACCTGGTGCAGAATGTCTCTGAATGATTGCGATGGAATGCCGATCACCAGCACGTCCACCTCGCTCACGGCTTCGCCGAGATCGCTGGTTGCGACGAGCTTGGCAGGTAACGCCACATCAGGCAGGTATCGCCGGTTGGTATGTTCATCGTTGATCTCCCGGACCGTGTCGGGGTCCCGTGCCCACAGGATGGCCCGGGCGTTCTTCAGAACCAGTGAGGCGACTGTGGTACCCCAACTGCCGCCGCCGAGTATCCCGACCCGCATCGCCCGTCCCCGCTAGTAGCCGATGGTGGTAGCGAGTGTCTTCCAGCGCCCGTTCTCGACCACAGAGAGCACCGATTCATCCACACCCTTGTGGTCCCCAGGGCCAAAGACGATACGATAGCCAAAGATGTCCTGGTAGTCATCGATGGACTCCATGGCGCGGATAAACGATTCCCGGGTGAGATCCCGACCAGCTCTGGTAAGGGCCAGGACAATCAGGTCGGCAGCGCGATAGCCTTCCATTGCAGGGATGCCTGGTTCAGCGCCAAACCGGGACTCGTAGTCCTGCCACCAGGTGGTGACGGCGTCGGGAAGATCATCATCCTTGTAGATCTTGGCCATGTGCACGAAGGCATGGTAGCCCTCGCCGGATCCACTGGTCTGGTCGGCAATGACCTGACCATAGGCCGCATTGTTGCCTACGAAGGTGGCGCCGAACCCCATCTTCCTTGCCGCCTCAAGGACGAGGATGGTATCCCGGTGGACAGTGCCCATATACACCACGTCGCAGCCGGCGTCTCGCAGCCGAATGATGCTCGATGTGAACTCGATTTCGTCAGGCTTGTGTGCCGATGTGCCAACGAGTTTGCTGCCCATGGCGGCAAGCTGATCGGTTGCCCCCTCGAGGATCTCCTGCCCATAGTCAGAGTCCTGATAGATGACGCACGGCTTTTCTTTACCCATTTCTTCTGCGAAGTACCGTACACCTGCCCGGATCTCGTCGTAGTAGATCCCGCGCTGGGTGAACTTCAGATCACTGTAGGGTTCCGCCATGGCCCTTGCGCCGGTGAGTGGAAACATATTGGGGACACCGGCCCGTAGCTGCTGGGTCAGCACCGCATTGTTGGTCGGCGTCCCGAGGGCCAGCACCATGGCGAAAATGTGATCCCGGTTGATCAGCTTGTTGGCGGCCTGGATCGCACGGGGCACCTTGTACTGCGTGTCCTCAACGACAAAGCGAATCTTCCTGCCCTGGATACCACCTGCATCATTGGCGTCGTCGAACCGCATCCGGGCGCCGTTGATGGAGCCGACCCCCCAGATCGCGATGGACCCGGACAGATCCGTATGACTGCCGAGGACGATTTCGTCATCGGTCACGCCTGGGGTGGCAGGCGCCTGGCCCGGGTCGACTGTCGTCGCTGGCGTTGCGGCGGTCGGCGCTTTTTCGTTGCCGCCACAGGCCGTGAGGATCAGCAGGAGCCCCGCCATCAGCGCTGTTGAAAAGGGGGTGAACCATCGGGTTGTCTTCATCGTGATCTCCTGTCTGTTCGAATGTCTGGCGGATCGCCGAGCCGATTGCGCCAGGGAACCTCTTTAATCAGGGGCGGTACATCTCTTCGATCATCTCGGCGTACTTTTCATTAACGACCTTGCGCTTGAGTTTCATGGTAGGCGTCAGTTCTTCATCCTCCGGGTCCAGCAACTGGTCGATCAGGCGGAACTTCTTGACGGTTTCCACCCGCGCAAATTTCTGGTTCACCCGCTCAATCTCGGTCCAGATCAGATCCTGCACCTCAGCAGTGTGACACAGGCTCGTATAGTTGGTGAATGGTACATCATTGTCCTGGGCGAATTTGGTGACGTTCTCCTGATCAATCATGATCAGGCAGGTGAGAAAGGCACGCTTGTCCCCGATCACCACGGCATCAGAGATAAATGGCGAGAACTTCAGCTGATTCTCCATCTCACTCGGCGTGATATTTTTGCCGCCCGCGGTGATGATGATGTCCTTGATTCGGTCCACGACATAGATGAAACCATCGGCGTCGATGCGTCCAACGTCGCCGCTGTACAGCCAGCCCTGACGGATCGTCTCTGCCGTCTTGTCCGGGTTGTTCCAGTAGCCAGGAATCACTCCCGGGCTGCGAATCAGAATCTCGCCGTCTTCGGACAATCTGACCTCGCCATCCGGGATCGTCTTGCCCACGCTGCCAATGCGGAGAGTGCCTGGCAGGTTCGCGGTGATGAGCCCCGTACATTCGGTCTGGCCGTAGACCTCGAACATGGGCTTGCCGAGGGCCCAGTACCAGCTGATCAGCTCCGGGGCGATCGGCGCCGCCGCAGTAGACAGTATCCGACTCCGGTCGATCCCGAGCAGGCGCCGAATGTTCTTCAGCACCAGTTGTTCGGCCAGGAAAAAGCCAGCGCGGAGCAGCAGCGGTGCCGGCGTACTGGCTTGCCGGTACCGGGCTATCCGTGCCCCGCTGTCGATGGCCCGTTCGGAGGCGAACCTGCCGAGGGCGG
>JAQBUI010000032.1 GCA_027624035.1 Pseudomonadota bacterium
GGTGTCGCCCGGGGGGGGTGGGGCTGGGGGTCCTGCTTTGCAGACTTTGACAATGATGGTCATCTCGACATCGTACACGTCAATGGCTGGAACAAGCTGGACGACCGGGCAGAAAATGACTACACCAGTGATCAGGTCAGGCTGTTCCGGGGCCAGGGTGATGGCACCTTCGTTGAACAGTCGGACGCGGCCGGGCTCACCGATAAAGGCCAGGGCCGGGGAATCGCATGCTTTGATGCTGACCGGGACGGTCTGCTGGACATCCTGATTTCGAATAATGATTCAGATCATCTCGTGTTCTATCGCAATACTTCTGCAGTTGAAAACCACTATGTGGCGGTAAGGCTGGAATCCAATGTAGACAACCGGTTTGGCATCGGTGACAGGGTCACCGCCACCACCGACGATGGTTCACAGGTGCGTGAAATTCGCATCGGCAACAACTTCACGTCTCACAACCCGGCGGAAGCGCATTTTGGACTGGGGCAGGCCACCCAGGTAGACATTGAGGTTCGCTGGCCCGACGGCAGCATATCTGCATTGTCGGGTCTTGCAGCCGATCAAATGGTGACGGTCAGCAGGAATGTGGTGACCGGACAGCGGCTGATCGTGGATGGGGGATCTGGAGGGGGACGGTTTGATGTCGGCAATCAGATCGCCATCGAGGCGTTGCCCGCCGCGCCGCACTATTACTTCAGCCACTGGACCAGCAACGGTGGCGGCAGTTTTGCTGATGCCAGTGAACCCTCGACGACGTTTACCATGCCGGATGCAACGGTGCGCATCACCGCGCACTATCTGCCCGGGGTGTCCCCGGACGCCGACGTGAGCCTGGCGCGGCGCTGGAACGAGGTACTGCTGCAGGCGATTCGCAATGACTTTGCCCGGCCGACGGTGCATGCCCGTAATCTGTTTCATATCTCGGCGGCAGTCTACGATGCCTGGGCAGCCTATGACGCGACTGCCGAGCCCTGGCTGCTGGGCCGGACCCGGGCCGGTGAGGCCTGCAGTTTCGATGCCCTGTCAGCCCCGGCCGATGTCACCGCGGCACGGCAGGAGGCCCTGTCCTATGCGGCCTATCGGATGATCCGGCACCGCTTTGTGGCCTCCCCCCGGGGTGCCCAGATCCGCCGGGATGCCGATGCCCTGATGAGTGCCAGTGGTCTTGATCCTGCCGTGGAATCGGATGATTACAGCGGTGGTTCAGCTGCAGCGCTCGGTAACCACATTGCGGACTGCTATATCCGCTTTGGACTGGCCGATGGCGCCAACGAAGCGAACAGCTATGCCAATGTGGCGTACTCGCCGGTGAACCCGGCACTGGCGCCGGATGAACCGGGCAACCCGGACATCGTCGACCTGAACCGCTGGCAACCCCTGAGGCTGGCAGTCTCCATCGACCAGGCAGGTAATCCCATCAGCAGCCAGCCCGAGTTTCTGGGCCCGGAGTGGGGCATCGTGGTGCCGTTCTCCCTGTCGGCGACCGATCTCACCATCTATCAGCGGGACGGTTTTGATTACTGGGTGTATCACGACCCGGGGCCGCCCCCGACCATCGATGGACCGCTGTCGGACAACTACAAGTGGACCCATTCACTGGTGGCGAAGTGGTCCTCCCATCTGGACCCGTCCGATGGGGTGATGGTGGATATCTCACCGGCGTCACTGGGCAACATCCAGAGCTATCCGACCCGGTTCGAGGACTATCCTGACTTCTATGACACCCTGCAGGGGGGTGATCCATCCACCGGTTATGAGTTCAACCCGGTCACCGGACTACCCTATGAGCCGCAGATGGTGCCCCGTGGTGACTATACGCGGGTGCTGGCGGAGTTCTGGGCCGATGGGCCGGACTCGGAGACGCCGCCCGGGCACTGGTTCGTGATTGTGAACGAGGTGAATGATCATCCGCTGCTGGAGCGCCGGTTTGAGGGTGTTGGCCCGGAACTGCCGATGCTGGAGTGGGATGTGAAGACCTACTTCACGCTGGGTGGTGCGATGCACGACACGGCGATCACGGCCTGGGGGATCAAGGGCTGGTATGACTACATCCGGCCGATCTCATCGCTGCGGGCGATGGCAGACCGTGGCCAGAGCAGTGATGACACGCTGGGGTCCTATGATCTGGATGGCATTCCCCTGGAACCGGGTTATATCGAACTGGTTGATGAGGATGATCCGCTGGCGGGTGATGGGGGAGAGCATGTGGGCAAGATCAAGTTGCGGGCCTGGAAGGGACCTGATTTTATTGATGACCCGGCGGTGGACGAGGCCGGGGTGGACTGGATCCTGGCAGAGAACTGGTGGCCGTATCAGCGGCCATCGTTCGTGACGCCGCCGTTTGCGGGCTATGTGTCGGGCCATTCGACGTATTCCCGGGCGGCAGCGGAGCTGCTGACGCGGCTGACGGGGAGTGAGTATTTCCCGGGCGGGATGAGCGGCTTTGAGGTGAAGGCGAACGAGTTCCTGGTCTTTGAGCAGGGCCCGAGCGTGGACATGACGCTGGAATGGGCGAAGTACTACGACGCCTCGGACCAGTGCAGCCTGTCCAGGATCTGGGGCGGCATCCATCCCCCGGCGGATGACATCCCGGGCCGGTTGATCGGCATGCAGATCGGCCCTGCCGCATTCGAGCGGGCGAATGCTTACTTTGAAGGGGCGGTGGCAGATTAGTGGTCTTGGACTGAAAAGCCTGCATCGCGATGGCTGATTGCAGCCGAATCCCCGCGCAGATCAAGCGCACCCAGCCATGTTCACTGGAGGCCAGCAGGAGCCACACTCATGCCAGCGCCTCGGAGTGTTCTTTGAAGTAGTCCAGCGGGTCTGTGTAGTCAACACCGCCATACAGAAAGTTGACCTTTTGAAAACCGAGCAGCCTTTGCAGCCGAAGGGGCATTTTCAGCCACTCCGAGCGTGGAATGCCAATATACTGGTTTTCCTGCTGACGCAGCCAGGATAGGTTGAAGTTCAGGTTGACCGACCGACGGGTCTGGTTTTCGGTACTGTTGCCACCCCCCGCATGGATGAGGGCGCCGTCGAACACCAGCAATGAACCGGCTGGCATTTCTGCGAAGATGACGTCCTGGTCCGGGTCGATCTCACCGGTCCATTGGTGGCTGCCAGGTACGATACGTGTCGCTCCGTTCGCCCTGGTAAAGTCGTCCAGGGCAATCAGGGTATTGGCAATGAACGGCGGCCTTGGGCGCGGCAGCGGGTAGTGACCGTCGTCACGGTGCAGGCCCTGGGGGTCCACACCGGGTTGAGGACACATGGCAGTTCCGACAGACATCTGGAACAACGGTCCCAATACGCCCTCAATCACCAGTAACAACACAGGATCGATGGCCACTTCATCCACCGCACGGGTCTTGGCAAAGAGGTTGTGAACGTGCACGGTTTGTACCCCGGAGTAGCGCCCCTTCTGATTTGGGTCCCGCGTTCCGCTCATGGCAAAGATCGGTACCAGATCCGATCGGAGCTGTCTTAGCTGGGCGTCATTCAGAAAGCCCGGCATGATGGAATACCCCTGCGCCTTAACTTGTGCCACGGCCCCGTCGACACGTGCGCGGTCGATGGTGCTGACTTCCAGTCCGTCGGTCAGCGGAGTTGGTGCTCGCAGCGAGGCTGAACGGCTGACGTTCGCTTCTCTGAGGGATTGAACCGGGTCACTCATCTCACTTCACCACCTTGTTTTCCTAGAATTCTGCCGGGAGGCAGAGTTGGTCGGTGCCGGGTTTTATTTGAAGATTCCCTGGCAGATGGTGGCTACTATAGGGCAACTTTAGAATCCAGTGATGCACGATTTGTGCAAACCGTCTTTCAATACGTGCTCGGATGCGTCCGCCAACTTCAATCCAACGCTGGCGGGTTGCCTGTTTCGGTCACCCGACCGCTCAGGATATCTGGATACCCGCAGCGGGCTCGGATGCAGAGTCGGTGTGTCCGGTGCGCCACGCGCGCAGTCGCTCAAGCCCCTGATAACAGGTCAGATACAGCACTGGAATGAATACCAGCGTGACCAGGGCTGACGCCAGTAGTCCACCGAGTACCACTCTGGCAAGTGCCGCCTGGATTTCGGCTCCGACGCCGATTCCGAGCGAAAGGGGCAGCAACCCCAGCACTGTGGTGGTGGTGGTCATCATGATGGGGCGCAAGCGCCTTCGGCCGGCGCGGCGGACGGCTTCGACAATATCGAGCCCCTCTTCTCGGCGTAGCAGATTGATGTAATCTACCAACACGATGGCATTGTTGACCACGATGCCGGTCAGCATGATGACGCCCATCAGGCTCTGCATGTTGATGGTGGTCCCGGTCACAAGCAGGGTCGGGACGACCCCGATAATGGCAAGCGGTACGGCGAACAGCACGATGAGGGGGTCAAGGAAGCGCTCAAACTGGCCGGACATGACCATGTAGATCAGCAGCAGGGCAATGGCCAGAGACAGTCGGAAGTCGGCTGCGGCCTTTTGCTGCTCCTGGTACTCACCGCTATAGATGATTGAGATGCCAGGTGGCAGACTGATTTCGGCCAGTCTGGTTCGTACCGCTTCCACCGCGTCGCCGAGCGCCATCCCCGATTCAAGATTGGCGGACAGCCGGGTCACCCGTTGCCCGTCTATCCTGTTGATTTCCGGTGGCCCATAGCCCGTCTCTTTGGAAATCACGGCAGATATGGGGATGACCTCTCCACTGGGCAGTCGAATCGAGATGTTGTCCAGATTCTGGGTGCTTTGTCGGTCCTCGGCGCGAAGCCGTACGATGATCGGGAATTCATCCCCACCGACCCGGTACGAACCTGCACGGCTGCCGCCGACGTTGGTCTGGATGACCTGGGCGACATCCTGAACGGTGAGATTGAAGGCAGCCAGTTTGGCGCGGTCGAATGTAATGTTGGATTCGGGTCGTCCCCGGCTGTCTTCAAGCCGCACACCCTTGATGCCCGGGATCTGCTCGATGGCATCCTTCATGCGGTGGCCGACTTCCTGGGCAAGGGCAAGATCATGGCCTCTGATCTCAATGTCCACGTCCTCACCCCCTCCGGAAGAGAACATCCGCCGCAGAATCCACAGCCCGGACTGTGACTGTACCCGGATATCTCCACCAGGGATCAGACCATCGGTTGCCTCCCGGAGGTGATCGGCCAGCACTGAAGACGAAATGGGACTGTCTTCGGCCATGGTGAGTTCCACCTCGGCGCGGCCATCCCGCACATCGGTGCGGAAATACAGGACCGCGTCTTCCGGTAGATTCGCCCGCACCAGCTCGGCGAGTTGCCTCAGGTAGACGTTCACGACGGCGATGTTCGTGCCCGAGGCCATCCGAAGATCAATATCAATTTCATTGGAGTCGGTCTGCGGGGCAAGTTCGACCGGGATCAGCGGTGCAGACAGCGCACTGGCTCCGACCAGCGCGGTGGTGATCACCAGGACCCAGATGCGATGGCGCAAGGAGAAGTCGAGGAGCCGACCATATTTCTCCTCTACGGTACCGAAGAAGTGGCGCGAGGGGGTTGCGCTTTCTCCGGTGGCGGAGTTGATGCTCAGAAACTTGCTGGCAAGCATCGGTACGAGAGTCAGGGCGACCAGCAATGAACACAGCAGAGAGAACACCACCACCAGTGCCAACTGCTGGAAGATGACCCCGGTGATGGTCTGCATGAACACCACCGGCAGGAAGATGACAGCAGTCGTCAGCGTGGATGCCACGATGGCCCCGGCAACCTGCTGGGTACCAATCAGCGAGGCCTCCTCCGGGTCTCGTCCGTTTTCGCGCTGCCGCACGATGTTCTCCAGAACGACCACGGCATTGTCGACCACAAGGCCGACCCCCAGGGCCAGCCCGCCAAAGCTCATCTGGTTCAGGGTCAGGCCGTTGAAGTACAAGAGGCCAAAGGTCGCGATAATCGAAATGGGGATGGCGACGGCGATGATGATGGTCGAAGAAGACTGGCGCAGAAACGCGTACAGGACGAACACAGCCAGCAGTGCTCCCCACCCCATGGACTGGCGAACCGTATCGATGGACTGCTGAATGAATGTGCTCTGATCCTGGGCCACGAACAGTTCAATATCGTGCCGATCCTGGTTGATTCGCTCGACCTCGGCCCGGATTGCCGCCGCTACCGTGACGGTATTCGCTCCGCTCTGTTTGCGTACACCGAAGCGCAGCATGGGTTTGCCATCGATCTCGACCACACGTTGCAGATCGTCATAGCCAAATGAGACTTCGGCAACATCACTGACCCGGATCGGCTTGCCCTCCACCGACGTGATCACGGTTTCCCGGATGGCCTCCAGGCTCTGGTATTCCCCCAGAGTCCGGACGTACAGAGACTGGGTACCCTGGGAGACGTTGCCCCCCGGGAGGTTTGCATTGCTCGACGCCAGTGCCCGTCGGACATCAACGGACGACAGCCGCGATGCATTGAGCCGGTCCCGCTTCAAATCGACGTGGACATTGCGATGCACACCACCGTAGATGCCAATTGAGCCAACACCGGGTACCTGTTCGAAGCGTCGGGTGATTTCCCGCTCGATGATCAGCGTCAGTTCCTGAAGATCCCGGACCGATGAAGTGGCGCCAATGACCACAATAGAGACATTGTTGGGGTCAAACTTCCAGACCCGTGGTGGCTCGACTTCGGGGGGCAGGTTGTCGCGGATGGGGTCGAGTGCGGCTCGAAGGTCGTTGGCCGCGGCGTCGATATTGGTTCCCCGGGAAAAATCCAGAGTCACCCGACTCTCTCCTTCCTCTGAACGGGAGCGTATGCGTTCTACCCCCTGTATTCCTCCCACCGCATTCTCGATCGGTCTGGTGATGATCTGTTCGATCTCTTCCGGACCCACGTTGGGATAGTCGACCGCGACAGTAAGCTGTGGAAATTCGATCGGTGGCAGCAAATCAATGGGCAGAAACCGAAGTCCTGCCAGGCCGAGAACGACGATCACCAGAAACACCATCATCGTGGCGACAGGTCTGGCAACTGCAGTGCTTGTCATGCTCATATCGTGATCCTATTCGGAATCCCCACGTCGTCCGTTGTTTGGGGCACTCTGTTGGACGCCCGGCTGAAGGATCTGACCCAGCAGATCCTCACGTTTTAGCCCCTGCAGGACCATCACGTGCTGCCAGGTCACGGGTCTGACACGAATGGAATCGTAACGGCCGGCAAACAGGTTTTGACCCAGGCTCACGACCCATTCGCCGGGGGAGATGCTGTCCACTGCGACCTCCATGGCACCTCTCGCCAAAATGTTGGTACCACGAAACGTGACCTCCCTGCTTTCATATTCAGCGGCCGCGTCAATAGCAGGGGTCCCTGAGGTGGCCTCGCCCGCCGGTGGACTCGCCAGTACGAAGACACCTGTGGCGCCTGTTTCAGGATCGCTGAACAGCGCGCTGATGGGAATCAGCGTGGCCTGACGACTCTGGCCGTACAACACATCGACTGCTACGAACATGCCTGGCCTCAGCCAGCGCTCGGGGTTGGCAACTTCGATTTCCGCCTCGGCGCTGCGGGTGATTTCATCCAGAAACGGCGAGATTCGAGTGAGTTCGCCGCCCATGACGCGCTGGCTTCCGGTCGACGTATTGGTCAGGATCTCCACCGGATGGCCCACTTCGATCTTGCGCAGCATGCTGTCAGAAATGCTGAAGGTCACGGACACCCGATCCAGGTTTCCGATGGTGAACAATCGCGTTGAAGGGGTCACCTGCATACCGACTTCGGCGTTGCGCTGCCCCACGACTCCGCTGATGGGTGCCTTGACCTCTGTCTTGGCCATCAGTCCTTCCCGCTCGGCCCTGGTCGCGGCGGCCTCTTCGAGTTGTGCCTGGGCCAGTGCGACGTCGGCCGAGGCAGACTCCATCTTGGCTTTCAATTGCTCCAGTTCAAGTTGACTCACCATGTCCTGGCGTCCCAGTGATTCAGTGCGGCTCGCCTGGGCCCTGAGTTCTGCCAGTCGGGCTTGTGCCTGGCGGACTCTCGCCTCGTTGATGCGGTATCCGGCGTCGGCCTGGCGAAGTTGTTCCCGATACTGCTGATCCGACAGGGCGACCAGCAGATCACCCTTTTGAACTTGCTCACCACTTTCTACCAGAACCCGGGTGACACGGCCGGATACTTCCGGAAACAGAATGACCTGATTGTCGGCCCGCACAGTACCGGTCAGCCGCTCTACCAGTGGCAGTGTGCCGTGGCGGGCAGCAACGGACTCCACCAGTGGTGCGAGCTCGGTTCGCTGCGGTCGGGGCGCAGAGTCTTCCTGGGTGCAGGCGATCAACACCAGGCAGATGACTGCCGGCAGTGCCTGCCGTGTGATGGGCATGTTGGTCAACTCCAAGGCGAACACTGGAGAGTAACATGGGCCGGTCGGCCTCTCCATGGCGCTGCCGACATTGTAGTGCCGACATGGTTCTGCCGTTCCTGTAGCGCTCAAGTAGTCATGTCCGGTTGCTCCAAAGATAAAGTGTCCGCTTTTCGGGAGAAGGCTCTTGCAGAGAAGCGGACATTTCTACTTGGGTTTGATCTGACTCTGCCGTGTTCCGCCTGTCTGCTGGACGTACGTTTTGAACTCCTGAATCGGTTCGCGCCTGTGGTGTGTCGGGAGAACCTGTCAGGCATCAAACATCTTTTTTTCGGTCCCGAGTTCGGATGGCATACAGCGCAGGTCTGGTAAGATACCGACATGAGCGGCGTAACGTCAGACAAAGAGTATTTCAAGCGTATCGGCGAGGCGAATCAGCGTTTGCCCAACCCCGGACCACCGGGTTCATTGGCTGAGACTTTGGTGCTAATGGGTGAACTTGAAGGTCACATGGATGCCTTCCATCGGTTGGATATTGATCATGACGGTGACCTTCGAGCTCATCTCAACTTTCTGAACCACGTGCGATCCATTGAACGAAGATAACGCACTCATTGCTCTTAAACCTGTTCTCGATGCCGAAACAATAGATTGGGTCCTGATCGGCGCTGTTGCAGCAAACCGGTACCGGGCAACCGTGCGAATGACCGGAGATATCGATCTGCTACTGGCTGGAGTGGGTCACTCCCTGACCCATCTGGAGGCCGTATTGGAGGCCGCGGGCTGGAATGTGTTTCGCGCCGATCCTGCAGGAGAGTTATTGAGATTGAAGCACAAGAAGTTTGGCGTGGCGGACTTGATCATAGCGGGAACGGGATATCAGCAGCTGGCCCTCCGCAGGGCCATCACAGAATGCGTTGACGGCGAAGAGATCAAAATACTGACTGTAGAGGACGTGATCATCCACAAGCTGATTGCCGGGCGGTTTCAGGATCTGGCTGATATTGAAGCGATCCTGGAAACACAGATCAGCCTTGACGAGGACTATTTGCAGGAATGGATTGACTACTGGCAACTTCAATCGACCTGGTCAAATCTTGTTTCGAGCAGGTGATTGTATTGGTATCGCTGGTTGCCGTCTGAAAGTCATGATTACAACGTGACCTGGTTTGCAACATTCAAAAGGCCTCCGGGCTAGCGCTTCGCTTTACCGCTCGCGGTTCCGTGGGCTGCGTTCCAGCGCAGTGGCAGGGGCTGTGGGAAGGGCGAAAACCTGGATTGATGGGCCACTTCCCTCGACCGGCGCGGGGCGAGGCCACTTGTTCACGGAAGTAATGCGGTTGTAGTAGTTCTTCCAGTCGCGGTGGTGGTTGTTCGACTGTCCGATGACCAGGGCCAGATATTGTCTGCCGTTGACCGCATAGGTCACGATGCTGCTGCTGGGGTCATCGGTCAGGGCCCGTTGCCAGAGTAGTTCACCGGAGGCGCTGTCAAAGGCCTTTAACGAAGGGTCGAGATCGCCGGCAAACACCAGTCCGCCCGCTGTGGCCAGCGTCGAACTGACGATCGGCGTTACCTGACGGTGCAGCCATCGGGTCTCCCCCTTTTCCATGTCGATGGCGTGCAGCCTGCCGATCTTGCCCTTGCTGCCGGGCCAGGTGCCCATGTTTCCGGATACACCTGTGATCAACATCGGATAACCCGGCACGTTGGCGGAGAAGCACGCTTCGATGAAGGGCTGATACAGTAGTTTGCTGGTAGCGTCGTATGCAGTCGGCGTCCAACTGCGGGCTCCAAAGGCAGCGGGGCAGACCAGATAGGGCCCCTCACGTCCTGGTTCGGTCTGAGGGTTGTTGGTCTTCATTCCGGTGACGGGGTCGATGGCGCTGATGGTGGTCTGAATGCCCATTTCCACAGAAAACAGGTATTCGCCGGTTGCCGCATCGAGTGCGTCCAGCAACGCGCCCTTGCTGACGGTGGCGACAACTCGCCGCTTCCTGCCATGGACAGACAAATCCATGATGTGGCGTTCAAACGCCCAGTCAAGGTCCCAGTGATCCAGGATGTGATGGGAATAACTCCAGCGTAGTTCGCCGGTGTCCGGGTCGAGGGCGACCGTGCCATTGGTGTACCTGGCCTCACGGGTTTGAGAAGGATCATTCGAGGGCTTGTAGAACGGCTGCACTCTGTAGGTGGGAGCGATGCCAAAATACACGAGATCAAGGTCCGGCTCATAACTCGCCGAACTCCATACCGAGCCGCCCGAGCGCTGTTCGGCAGGTAGCCCGTTCCAGCTGTGGCCGCCGGGCGTACCCGGTTGTGCGATGGTTCGAAAACGCCAGGATTCTTCGCCGGTCTTCATATCAAGGGCAAAGATAAATCCACCGGTCGGTACCACGCTGGATACCACACCCATGATCACCTTGCCTGCAGCGATGATCGGTGCGGCGCGCAAATCATAGCGGGACATTGGATTGGCAGTGCGCTCGGTGCCAGCCGCAGCGTCTTTTCGGGTCGCTATTGTTGATGTCCAGATCTTCTCACCGGTTTTCATGTCGAGCGCGAGCATATGCATGTCGGAGGTCGGAACAAACACCTTGTCGTCCCCAAGCGCGATACCCATCTTTCGGCTCGCCGCGACTCCCACAGGTTCGTGTCGATAGCGCCATAGCAGATGGCCGTTGGTGGCATCAAGCGCCATCACCGTGTCCGGGAACGTGTACAGGAACATCACCCCGTCGTGAATCAGCGGGGTAGGGTTGTTGGTACCAGCGGCAAGCTTGCGGCTCCAGGAAGGGGCGAGCCGATGGACGGTGTCCTGGTTGATCTCATGCAGAGGGCTGTAGCCGTTTCTTTCATTGGTGCGCCCGAAGCTCAGCCAGTCGCCCGCAGGCGGATTGGCGAGCTGGCCTGCCGTCACGGGAGACAGCGACGCGAGCAGTGGATGCCTGGCGTCGCCGGGCACGGTGTCAGTCGAGATGGAGTCTTCCGATGGCGGCATGGTCATGGACGCCAGAGTCTGTACATCTAACGGTAATGGGCTGTCGCCGAATGGCAACCCGTGGGTCTTGAGCAGATGTGCAGTAATGTTGACGTAGCTTTCGTCGTCCAGCGGGGTTCCCGGTGGCATCCGCTTTATGGCGGCGAAAAGATCAGACAGCGGCCGGCCCGCCCAACGGGTCTTGAAGCTATCGTCTACGAGCACCGGTATGACGCCCGAGCCTCCGGTCGGTTGATGGCACGGCAGGCAGGCCCGGCCATAAATCGATTCGCCTCTTTCGGCCTGTTGCCTGGTGAATGAAACTGAATCGGCCGCGGCAGTCACCGGCTGGGCCAGGGATATGGAAATCAGCAATGATGGAAATGATGGAAATGATGGAAATGATGGATAGCTCACGCAAATATCCTCCTCATGTCATTGTCATATCATTGTCATGATATTGTCTTGCACCGACAGGGATCGGATGGATTGCTCGCCCGATGCCGGGTCGCTCATTCTCATGTTCTTGTGCGTTTGCTCTTGTGACCGCTTGCAACAGATTGGCAGAAAGTCGCATCGAGGATGTGCAGGCATCGTGTTCGGGTACTTCAGATACTTTGGATTTTATGGTGGGTGCCGTCAACCCGGGTTATCTGGCCAGTTCCAGTTCCTGCCACCACCAGGCGGAATGGCTGGAGAATGCAGATAAACGTGGGTTGTCAGCTGTCATTGAGGTATCGCCCATGAGACACTTTGCAGACCATGCGCACTGACTATCTGCCAGGCAGGATCGAGGCACGATCTATTGATCACGGACACACTGGCCGGGGCTGTCGTGCTGCCATCGGGCGCCGGGCCCGCGGGGTGCAGACGAGATCCCGGTTGAAGCAACGGCTGAGCGCGGCGCTGCTGCTGGTGGTGCTGGGTTCAGCAGGATACGCGGACAATGTACATTTGAGGTTCGGACCTATGCGGTCGCCCGGGATCATCTGCGTGCTCTGCATGACCTGTTTCGGAACCACTCCGGTCGATTCTTCATCAAGTACGGCATCCAGGTGATTGCATTCTGGACGCCGCAGTCTGACAGCCCGGACGAAAGTGGCAGTGGGGTCGTTCAGCTGATCTGTGTGCTCGCCCATCCAGACCCGGAGCAGGCCAGGCAAGCCTGGCAGGAGTTCAGTCACGATGAGCAATGGCTCCTTCGAATAGCCGAATCCGGTCTGGACCCGACCGCGCTGCGTCCCGTCAGCATTGAATATTTCGACCCTGCCTACTTCTCTCCCCTTAAATAACCGGGACAAGCAGCGCCGCAGCGATCGGGTCAGTTTCTGATGCAGGTCAATCGTTCCACCTTGCAGGGGGTGTGGTGCCGATCTAGTATCCTGAGACGTGGAGGAGGGGGTGACTCATGAAACCATCGATATGTCGGGTGGGTGCGCTGGTAATCGGGCTGGTGCTGTCGTCTATGGTTCTGGCCGGGACCTTTTCGGGGCGCATCACGAACGAACAGGGCGAGCCGATGCACGGGGTCCTGGTGCGTGCCAGCAGCGAAGACAGCCTGATCGCGCAATCTGTTTACTCGGATGCCAGTGGGCGGTTTGAACTCGATACGGTGCTCTACGGCGAACTCGATATCAGACTCCGCACGCCCTATTACCGCGACCTGTCGCTTGCGATCGAACTGGGCGCCAATGGCTCGCTCAAACGTGACCTCACCATGGTTGCCATGGTCACGGAAGAAGAGATCTCCGATAGCCTTCCAGCCGGCTACCATTTTGGCAGCCTGCCGTTTGAGACCGGTGACGACGCGGTATTCAATCGTTACCAGTTTCAACGTGATTGCCTGTCCTGTCACCAGCTCGGCAATGAGTTGACCCGTAATCCACGCACACCGGAGTCATGGCACCAGACAATCATCCGGATGCATCGATACATGGGTGGCAAGTTTGATCAGGAGTTGAGGCAGCGCCGTTCCGTGATGCTGTCGACCGGCTTTAATGGCGAACCGATCTCGGTAAGGCCACAATTCCCGGTCGATGCCCGGATCTCGGATGCCAGGATTACCGAGTATCGACTCAAGCAGGGCAATCCCCACGATACGATCATCCATCCTGAAACCGGAATCATGTATTCCGCGGACCAGGGCTATTCGCACATGGCAGTGACCGACCCGGTTTCGGGTGAGTCGCTCTATGTTTCCCAGTACGGGCCGCGAAACCGGTTCTATGTGCCGGGTACGGGCATGAAGGAGGTTGAGACCTTCGGTGAACGGCGCCGGAATTCGCCACACTCACTGGCGCTCGGCCTGGACGGCAAGTACTACGTCACCAACTCCGGCAGCAATACGATCGGGATATTTGACCCGGCAACCAATCTGTGGGAGCCATCCTATGTCATCGGCGGGGGCATCAACTATCCCCATACCATTCGGGTCGATAAGGAAGGCATTGCCTGGTATACCATCTCCGGTGCTGAGCACCTCGGTAGAACGGACCCGAAGACGGGTGAGTCTATCGTGATTCCGCTGGGCGATGCGGTTGCTGGCGGTGTGTCTTACGGTACCTGGCCGTATGGCATCGACATCCATCCACAGGATGGTTCGATCTGGTACAGCCGTCTGTTTGCTGACGAGATCGGCCGCATCGATCCGAACACGCTGGAGATCACCCGTTTCGACACACCCATGCGGGGCCCCCGGCGTATGCACTTCGATACTGACGGCGTCCTCTGGGTGACGGGGTATTCCGAAGGTCAGTTGGCGGCGATCACACCAAAAACAGTGGCTGGCAAGACCACTATCGTCAGCAAGGTCTACGATATGCCGGAGTTTGCTGATGGTTTCAGGCCCGCGCCCTATGCGCTCGGGGTCCATCCGAAAACCCAGGAGGTCTGGGTCAACGAGAACATGACCGATCGCCTGTACCGGTTTATTCCAGCGGAGGAACGCTGGGTGGTCTACCCGGTGCCGCTGCGGGGCACCTATACGCGAGACTTCGATTTCAGCCCCGATGGCAAGGCCTGCGCCGCGAACAATCCGGCACCGCTCGCCGCCCTTGAAGGGGGCGAGTCGCAGATCCTGTGTATCGAGCTGGTTGACAGCGACGAGGTGGCCAGCCGTTAGCGTCGTGCGGTGATCCCGCCGCGGTGATAACCCGCCGCAGTTCTCAGCCGGTCGGCTCATCGCCGCCCTGGCAGTATGGTCGCTGCTACCCTGTGCCAGCCTGGGCCAGCAGTTCATCCGCTGGCACTGGGTGGATCGACCGACGCGCGTCGGGTGGCGCTGGTCCTGCCGCTTACGGATGAATCGGTTCCGGGTCCGGGAATCACCTGGCTAGTCGTTTTCGACCGGCGAGTCCCCGGGAGGTGGCCCGCCCCATGTCTGGGGACCGTATCCGGGATTGAGCAATTCCTTGTCAAAGATTCCCCGGTCTGCCTGGCGATGGCAATCACGGCACGGGCTCAGGAAGCCTTCAGCCAGCATCTCTTCGCCCAGTTGTTCCTGTACCTCCTCGTGCGCCTGAATGAATCCCGGAAGTTCCGTGATCCGCAGCAGGGGTTCATCAGGGAGATTGCGCAGGAACCTGGTGGCTCGGCTGTTCTGCCCCAGAGCAAGGGCATGGGTCTGCAGATAGACCAGGATATGGTCGTGGGTTTCCGGTTCGAGCCAGGCGTCCTCCCCGAAATGGTCATCAAGGCCCGACATCACGGCGCGCCAGTTGGCGGCCGGTAACAGGCCGGGCAAATAGGCGAGGTGACAGGCACCACATTCCTCCTTGTACAGGTCATCGACTATGACCTCGACGGTCTCTTCGGCCAACACGTTGACGGCAACCCCGTACACCCCGTAAAGCAGGATGGTTGCCAGCAGAACCGTGCCGATGGTCAGGCTGCGAGGTGACGCTGAACCGTTATCCATGCTGAATCCCATTGCTCACTATTGCTCACGTAACCATAAGAGGATGTCACCTTTTTCCTGGACCGTACACTCCCGGGAGTAGGTCCACTTGCAGTTTCGTCGCAGCCACTTGTTGATCTTTGCGACCTCTGTAAGTCGCTCCGGATTGACCGAAGGCGCGAGTGGTTCGATCCGCTTGCCTGTTTTCTCGTGCCGACCCCATGCGCTCACGACGTCGGTATGGCAGTCGGCACAGCTGCGTCCCTGGAATTGACGGGTCCATGCAGCCGCACCGGCGGATGCACTGAAAGGCCTTTGGGCCTCCGCCCGCCACTGCTTCAACAAGCCATCGACGGCATTCTCTGAACTGTTCTCTGGTGCATGGTCTGGCGCAGTGTCTGAGAAATTGTCTAAAGAATTGTCTGACGCACCAGTCAAAGTGCTGCCTGAGACGCCAGCGGACATGACGGTCGCGAGCAGTGCCATGATCGCCAGTCTGCTCATCGATCCATATCCACGGGCGCTGACTTGCGGCCCGTGATCATTGCAAGGATGAGGTTGCGACGCTGCTGATAGCTCGTCAGAAGGACACCGGATACATGCAGCACGGCAAGGACCATCACGCCATCGGCGGCCCAGGCGTGAATAGCAGCGAGGACGCTTCCCGGCAGGCTGGCGATGCTGTCAAAGGCGGCCAGTGGACCGCTACCCTCCAGGGCGAACAGCATCATCCCGGACACCGCAGTCACCAGTAACGTGATCAACAGGGCGCAAATCATGACGCCACCGAGTGGATCGTGGCCCAGGTAGTCCTGTCTTCTGCGCTGCAGCAGCCCCAACAGATCCAGCATGACGACCCTGGGTGACCTGACGAAATCTGTGAATCGCGCAGTTGTCGGGCCGATCAGGCCCCACAACAGCCGAAAGCCGATGAGCAGGGCAACCACATAGCCGGCGTGACTGTGTAGCGCAGGCCGGGTGCCTTCAAGAAGGTATGCCAGGAGAAAGAAGGCGACCAGTGACCAGTGGAAGGTGCGAACGAGTGGGTCCCAGACCTTGATGGATGCCGTCAGGGTCATGGTGTACCCGGGCTGTGGCTGGTTTGCCCCAATTCTGGTTCGGCATTCGAGGTTCCACGAGGCCGGAATATCGTATGGTGGCGGATCAGTGCGAGGTCTCCGAGGCCGTCCGTCACCCGGCCGTCGAGCACCTGATACCAGTGACCGTTGCGATCATAAGCGTCCACAATCTGCGCCCCCGCGCTGATGTCACGATCTGCCCGCGCCTCACGCCGATGCTGAATCTGACTACGAACGTGGATCGTCGGTCCATAGACAAAGTTGTGTCTGGTCAGCGGCGCCATGCGGGCAGCGAGAAAGTACGGATGGACAAATGACGGGGTGACGCCTGAATCAAGATAACGCGAGCTGCTGAGCCCCAGATCCTGTGAAACCATCTGCCTTGCGGCGTCCGACGAGACGTAGACCGTCAGCGGGTTGAGGGGCTTTCTCAGTGGTACATGATCAAGATCGTAACCTGGCAGCGTATCGGGTTGTTTCCTGGCCGGGGCAGGTGCCGGCGGGTCAAGCTCATCGAGCCATGTTGCCTCACCGGGTCCTGCTGTGCCATCGAGCACGATCCTCCTGTCCGCACCCGCACAGCACGACACGGACCAGGCATCGCCGCTTCGCTCCACCACGATGTCCAGTCGCTCGCCCGCAAACAGAGGTCTGGGCAGCCGGTAGTCGATCCATCCGCTGTCCAGCCACGACTCACCCAGTGCGCCTACGACCGTTTCCGCTGCCCAGCCGTACGTGCGAACGCCCGCGACGAGTGCGCCCGAATATCCCGCCGTGTCGGCGCCAGCCTCTGAGTGGATTGGGTTGGGCACGCCAGAGGCTGGCGGGTCCGACGTTGCAACGATTGAGTTGAAAAATCTGGCGGCCATGAATTCACCTGGTGTCAATCATCAAATGCTCGACGCCAGCATGTTGCCACGGTCTGGTCGGGGAACATAGTCCCCGAAACCAGGTCCTCAGTACCAGGTCAATTCATTCACAGGCTTGCCATTCTCTGGCATGATCATTCGAACGCCGTTCAACTATCGGGCCACTCACTGACCACGACCACCAAAAGCTGGATTTCAGGGCTGACTGGCGCGGCGTTTGCCCTGTCGGTATTCCAGTACCTCGGCCCCACGGTGCATCTGCATCTGTACTCTTCACTGCTCCTTCTGACCGCACTCGCGGTTTTCGGCGTGTCCCTTGCAGGTGGCGCTGAACTGACCTGGAGCCGCCTGCATACGGTGGCAGCAGCCTACGTCGCCTGGCTTGTCATACTGATGTTCTCCAGCACGTTACCCAGCAACTCGCTGTTGTTCGTGTGGCTGTTGGCGGCGTGTCCGGTCGTGCTCCTTTTAACCTGCGGACTGTCCCGGCGGGCACGACAACGACTGTTTGCCCTGTTCGTGGTGGCCGGGCTCACCTCTGCCGGCTGGGGGATCGCTGAATTCATCACGACCGGCAGGCGGGCCGACGGGCCGCTGGTGGACCCTAATCTCTGGTCGGCGATCAACAATCTGATGTTCTTTGGCGTGCTGGCGAACTACCTGTCATCAGAGCGGCACAAGCCCCTGCAACTGTTGCTTCTGTTTGTGTTCGCGCTGGCAAGTCTGGTGGCCTATTCCCGTGTCGGGACGCTGATCTTCGGGATCGCGCTGGGCTTTATTGTGCTCGTCCTCGCCAGCCAGCGTAAGCTGCGCAGCCGTCTGCTGATGCTGGTTCTGACCGTGCTCACCAGCGTGGCGCTGGTGTATGGAACGGCAAACCTCTCTGAGGCCACCTCCCACAGCGAGGGCTACACTCTGGACATGAAGGTGCAGGGCTGGAGCCAGCGGCTGGCCATGTGGCAGTCAGCGCTTGGTCTGTACCGGGAGAACCCGGTGTTTGGAATCGGGCCGGGAACCTACAAGGTGCACTATCCTCGTGTACGAACCGCTGAAGACATGACCAATTCCGGCAACTTCGTACACAACGACTATCTGCAGTTCCTTGCAGAGGGCGGCCCGGTGATGCTCATCTTTCTGTTGTCGCTGGTGGGTTGGCTGCTGGTTCGGTTGGTGACCACCATCTTCGGGTGGTCCCGGGGCGATGATGACGTTCGTATTCTGGTATACGTGACGGCGATGGGAACGGTCCTGATTCATGGGTTGATGAATTTCACACTTTTCAACCTGTCTGTGCAGATGCTGTTCGGACTCTACCTTGCCAATGTGCTGAGTGACTCATCGAGCCTGTCGAGAGTGTCGATGACCATAGACAGACCCAATCTGGCCCGCACCGGTGGCGCACTCATGGTGGTCTATCTGGCGAGTGTACTGATTCTGGATGCCGTCAGTCACGATGTGGTGTACGAAGATTTTCGACTACCGTTGACGAAACATCTGAGGGCTGATCAGGCTGCGTATCTGAATACGATCCTGGTGCTGAAATCCGTGCGGCCCCGGAATGCGGCCAATCATTTTGCGCTCGCCACGCTGTATCGTCAGAGCATGGATGCGCAGAGTGACCCGGGGCCCAGATATTCTCTCGCCGTCGCCTCAGCGCTCAGCTACAAACAGGGCCTGGAACTGAACCCGTTTAATTTCGCCGTTCGGCGCTACTATGCCGGCTTGCTCGAGGAAATGCCTGCGCTCATGGACGAGGAGGCGATCATGGCGACGCCGCTCACCCTGTACCAGGAAAATGTTCGCCTCGCACCGGTCTACATCGAAAACCAGATGGACCTGGCCGATTATCTGACGCGAACCGGAAAAGCCGACTCGGGGTACCGGATACTGGTTGATGATGCATTACCCTGGGCGGACCTGCGCCATGCCCGCTATCAGCAGTACCAGCAGCAACTCTACCGGAAGGTATTTGCGGCAGCATCAGACCGCCGGGATAAGGACGCCCTTGAACGATTGCTGGTGCGAATAGAGCAGGCCAGATAGCGCGGTCCACTCGCCGAAGATCGCCTCACTGGACCGGGTTCTGCAAGGCCCGGCGCGGGGTACTCTTGATGGGCGTGCCCGACCCGGGCACGCTGAGGGCTCTACATCGGTGGTGGTATCTCCAGAGTGTCCTCGAACTGCAGCGTTGATCTTCTGATCGCAAGAAAGGCATCCCGGTAACGGGAGTGAATTGGAAAAAAGGCGAAGTCGCTGAATTCGGCGTCACGTCTACGAAGCCATCGGTCCAGGCGACCTTCCTTGTCCCGGGCACGCAGTGATGCCTCGGTCACGCCCTCGTTGATGATTCGCGGCAAATGCGGTGCTAGCGGCTGATAGGTCGGGCTGTAGACCCAGGCGGGTATGCCATCACGGTACAGGATCCCCCTGACGTCGGCCTCTTCAATCGGATTTTCCGGCAGTATGGCAGCGACCCTTGCGGGCGTGTCGGCGGAAAAACGGGCCGGGTCCGGCGCCTGGACACCGTAGCGCGTGAAAGTGTCTGACGATGAGCTATAGAAATGCCGGTCGTAGTAAATAAAGAAAGTCGGACGCTCCTGGTAGACAATGTAGACCCCCGCCAGCAGGCACACGGCCTGGAACAGGCCGATCAGGGTGAGGTCGAATTTCAGGCCTGGTTTGCCCGCCTTGAAGACGATCAGGGTCAGCGTGGGGCCGAGAATGATGTCGACGAAAATGATGATGCGCATGCCTTCCCAGCCGCCGTCGATGGTAAAGAAGAAGCCTGGGAACCAGACGAACAGTACGAGATAAGCCAGCGCCAGGAAGACGGCCAGGCTGATGAGTAGATGGTAGAAGGCAGCGTGGTAACGTGTCATTGCTTTTTCAGGTATTGGTTGGGCCGTGGAACCTATGAACGGGTTGTCAATCGCATCGACAGATCAATCGCCCGGCAGTGTTTCGTGAGTGCGCCAATGGAGATGAAGTCCACGCCGGTGGTGGCAATTCTAATCAAATCTTCATCGTTTTCTATCCCGCCGGATGCTTCGAGGCGGACCGGATTGTTTCTTTCTCTGGCGGTCCTGACGGCAGTCACAGTATCCTCGATACTGAAGTTATCGAGCATGATCCAGTCCGGTCCCGCATCAAGGGCCTGTCCGAGCTGTTCCAGGTTCTCCACCTCGACTTCCAGCCTCGCATCGGGTACCAGACTGCGGGCGCGCTGGATCGCGGCGGCGATGGAGCCGCAGGCAGCAATGTGGTTTTCCTTGATAAGGAACGCATCGAAAAGGCCGATCCGATGGTTTTCGCCGCCTCCGGTCCGAACCGCGTACTTCTGCGCGAGGCGCAGTCCAGGCAGGGTCTTGCGGGTATCCAGCAGCCTGGTTTGAGTGTGGCTGATCAGGCCCGCCATCCGATGGGTGGCAGTGGCCGTCGCCGACAGGGTTTGCAGAAAGTTGAGCGCACATCGCTCTGCCGTCAGCAGACTTCTGGAATGGCCCTCGACGCTGAACAGGACGGTGTCGGCGGGCACGCGGTCGCCGTCGCTGACATGCCAGTCAGGCTTCACCCCCGCGTCGATCTGCGCAAACACCTCATCGACCCACCACTGTCCGCACACCACCATGTCCTCGCGTGTGATGACTGTGGCGCTCGAGGTCTGTGCAGCATCAATCAGCCCGGCAGTAATGTCGCCTGCACCGACATCCTCGCTGATCGCCCGTGCGACCGTCTCGGTCAGACCTGCTCGAAAATCAATGCTCATGGTTTACTGTCCTCGGAAATCCGTTGTCGCAGTGTCAGGCCCTCGCCGTGATGGGTGAACTCGATTCGCCCCAGTGCGCTCATGCCAAGCAGAATGCCGCCGGCATCCATCGCAGGGTTGATGCTGGCGCGAACTTTTTCAAGACGAATGTCACCGATTTCAAGCACATCGATGAACGTCTCGTAAACCACGACCGGACCATTGGCTGTCATGGCCCGGCCCGCGCGACCCCGGCTCAGCCCCAGGCGCCTCGCGGTCGGTTCCGGGATCACCACATCTGTCGCGCCTGTATCCAGAAGGAATTCAACATGCTGCCCATTGATGCCACCGGCGACCATATAGTGACCCTGTCGGTTTCGATCGAGATACACCTCAACGCCCTCGCTTGTGAGTGCCGAGGCCGGGTCCCGGTTGGGATTTCGCTGGTCCTGCTCGATGCCGCCGAAGAACCAGGTCAGCACAAACATTCCCAGCACACAGGAAACAAAAATCATTCCTGTGCCGGTCTTTCTCATATCCATTTGCAGACGGGCTCCTTGTTTCCCGTTAACGATTATACTGGCCGGTACGAAGCGCGGTGGAGGCCAATTGCAGATCATTGATGGTTATCTTTCCGATGCCATTCAGTATGGCAGCGACAATCACGATATACGACCAATGGGCGAGATTAGTCTGATCGTCATTCACTGTATCAGCCTGCCAAAAGGGCAGTTTGGCAATGATTGTGTCCGGGCACTGTTCTGCAATGAGTTGGACTGCAACGAACATCCCGAGTTCGAGGGTCTGCAGGACCTCCGGGTATCGAGCCACCTGCTGATCCGGCGTGATGGCGTCCTTGTACAGTTTGTCTCGTTCCTGGACCGGGCCTGGCATGCTGGTGAATCGAGCTTTGGCGGGCGGACCAACTGCAATGATTTTTCAGTGGGGATCGAGTTGGAGGGGACTGATTCTGATGAGTTCACCGAAGCCCAATACTCGGCCCTGGTGATGGTTTGCCAGCTGCTCATTGATGAATATGGCATCGATGCGGTGACCGGTCACCAGCACATCGCGCCGGGACGCAAGACCGACCCCGGCAGCGGATTTCATTGGCAAAGGCTTAGGACATCATTCGGTGAGCGGGTTAAAATAGGGGCTTTCGTTGTTCCAGGCGTTTGAATGAAGTTTCTGACCGTACTCATCGTCGTGCTGATCCAGCAAAACTGGGTGGGTGGCCATCCAGTGCGTGACTTTGTGAACATCAATGGCTGGCTTGACTGGGTTGCCTCACGTAGTGGCAGCGACCCCGTTCGTTTCAGTATCGCGGTGATCCTGCCATTCCTGTTGCTGCTGTGGATATCGATCACGCTGGCAGGTTGGCTGTTCGGAGCCTTTTATCTGGTGCTCTCGATCGCGGTTGTTCTGTATGCGATCGAAATGATCGATCTCGACACCCGCTTCGACAGCCAGCGTATGAGGCTCACTTCGCAGGACGGTTCACCGGCTGACTCAGACGAAGCGCGTCGGGTTCAGGATCAATTCGTTGCCGACACGGTGTACGACTCATTCAGGAGCGTCGTGCCCGCGCTGTTCTGGTTTCTGCTGCTGGGCCCTGCCGGCACACTGGCCTATGTGCTGTGTGATCGTTATGACCAGCGTCTTGGCGACAGCGACTCCATCGCTGGCCTTGTCCTATACTGGATGGAGTGGATTCCGGCCCGGGTCTGCGCTGTGATCTATGCGCTGCTGGGTGATTTTCGGCAAGGAATTGACGCGATTCTGGAGACTGCCAGTGATACCACCATCCCGGTGTCGTCCACCCTTTCCGATACAGCCCGGGGTGCCATTCACTCGGTCGAGGGTTCAAGGTTGCCACTAGCCGCTGAGTTAAATGAACTCCAGTGGTTGCTGGAGAGGAGCATCTGGGGCTGGGTCGGTCTGGCAGCGCTGCTGGCGATACTGGGATGGTAGGGCAGGGTTGGTTGTTGGTTTCCGGTCGCCAGTGACAGTCAGGGGCCTCACGGCCACCGTCGTGCTGGTCATGCTGACGGCGACAGGATGGCCGGTCGCGGCACAGACGCCCATCCGGGTAACAGATGACCTTGGCAATTCCGTTGTCCTTGGGCTTCCCGCGACTCGAATCATTTCTCTGGCACCCCATTTGACGGAGCTCTTGTTCAGCCTCGGGGCCGGTGAGCGGATTGTCGGTACCGTTCGTTTTTCTGATTACCCTGATGCTGCTCGCGACATCCCGGTACTGGGGGATGCATTTACCGTGAACATCGAGTCCATACTGACGCGTCGCCCGGATCTTGTGGTTGCCTGGGAAACCGGTGGTACCAGCCGGGTCGTGGCGAAGCTGGTTGAACTGGGTATCCCGGTTTACCGAAACGAGGCCCGGGATATTGCGGGTATCGCCAGATCCACGATGGCCCTTTCCCGCCTGGTTGGGGACGCCGCCCTGGGTGACCGGCTCAGTGCCCGGTTTCTGGGCAGGATTGAAGCGCTGAGAGGGCGCTATCAGCCCTCGGATGTGACCGTATTCTTCCAGATATCTGATCAGTCGCTGTATACCGTGAGTGATCGACATCTTATCGGCCAGGCCCTGTCGGTCTGCGGGGTCAGGAACGTCTTCGGATTGTCCGAGATCCCGGTGCCCGTGGTGTCCATGGAGAGCGTTCTGGACGCGAATCCGGATGTTATTGTGATCTCACAGCCGCCAGGCGTTGAATCGCCGTGGATTGGAAAGTGGGCTGAAATTGGGGGACTTACGGGTAGAATCATGACAATCGACCCGAATCTGATATCGCGTCCGAGCCTCCGGATGGCAGACGGCATTGAATCGCTATGCAGTCTGGTCAGATGAGGCGGTCGTGTTTGGCGTCCCGGCACGGTCAGGGTCGGCAGGCATTCGGAAAAGCGATGGCCGCAGCAGCAGGAACCAGGAGCGCATTTGATGGCGACCAGTAACAACAAGACCGACGAGGACCCGACGGAAACCGAAGAGTGGATGCAGGCGATCAGTTCCGTCATCGAAACTGCAGGCGTTGAACGGGCCCAGTTTCTGCTTCAGCGGATGTCGTCCAAAGTGACGGAGACCGGTGCTCAACTGCCCTACGCAATCAACACGCCGTATCGAAACACCATTCCCCTCAGTAATGAAGCACGAATGCCTGGCGATCTCTTCATGGAACGCCAGATCAGATCGCTGATTCGCTGGAACGCCATGGCCATGGTGATGCGCGCCAACCTGAAGGATGCCACTCTGGGTGGCCATATTTCGACTTTTCAGTCGAGCGCCACGCTTTACGACGTTGGTTTCAACTATTTCTTTCGTGGCAATACGGAACAACAGCCCGGCGACCTCGTGTACATTCAGGGACACAGTGCGCCAGGAATCTATGCCCGTTCCTTTCTCGAGGGGCGGCTTTCCGAGGCCCAACTGGACAAGTTCCGTCAGGAGATTGATGGCGACGGCCTGTCTTCCTACCCTCATCCCTGGCTGATGCCGGATTACTGGCAGTTTCCTACCGTATCCATGGGGCTGGGTCCGTTACAGGCCATCTATCAGGCACATATCATGAAGTATCTGGGGCACCGGGGCCTGGCTGACCCCGGCAACAGAAAGGTGTGGTGCTTTGTCGGTGATGGTGAGATGGATGAGCCGGAGTCCCAGGGGGCCATTGCACTGGCCGGCCGAGAGTCGCTGGATAACCTGATTTTTGTGGTTAATTGCAACCTGCAGAGACTCGACGGGCCCGTACGAGGTAATGGCAAGATCATCCAGGAACTCGAAGGTGTGTTTCGTGGCGCGGGCTGGAATGTCATCAAAGTGGTGTGGGGCCGTATGTGGGACCAGTTGTTCGAGAAGGACAAACTGGGCCTGCTGCAGCAGCGCATGGACGAGGCGGTGGATGGGGACTACCAGAACTATAAGAGTCGGGACGGCGCCTACACCCGTGAACACTTCTTCGGCAAGTATCCGGAACTGCTCAAGATGGTCGAGCACCTGTCGGATGAGGACATCTACCGTCTCAATCGGGGCGGGCACGATCCTTACAAGGTCTACGCGGCGTACGCGGCAGCGACTGCCCATGTGGGGCAGCCCACGGTGATTCTGGCCAAGACCGTCAAGGGCTATGGTCTTGGCCCTGCCGGAGAAGCGCAGAACATCACCCACTCCGTCAAGAAGCTTGATGTGGAGGCACTCAAGGAGTTTCGGGACCGGTTTGACATTCCGCTGTCTGACTCGGAGCTTGAGTCTGTTCCCTATTACCGGCCGCCAGAGGACAGCACCGAGATACGCTATCTGAAAGACCGTCGCAAACGGCTCGGCGGGTCCATGCCCAGCAGGATCAATACTTTCGAAGCGCTCAAGGTGCCGTCGCTGGCCGCCTTCGAAAATATCACCCGGGGCAGTGGTGATCGTGAAATCTCGACCACGATGGCGTTCGTACGCCTCCTGTCAGCCATTATCAAGGACGACAGTATCGGTGATCGGGTTGTCCCCATTGTTCCTGATGAGGCAAGAACCTTCGGTATGGAGGGGATGTTCCGGCAACTGGGGATCTACTCATCTTCCGGACAACTGTATGAGCCTGCCGATACCGGCCAGATCATGTATTACCGTGAGGACAAGAACGGCCAGGTCATGGAGGAGGGCATCAATGAGGGTGGCGCCATGGCTGCCTGGATTGCGGCCGCGACGTCCTACAGTACCAATGGCGTGCCGCTGATACCGATGTATATCTTCTATTCCATGTTTGGCTTCCAGCGGGTGGGGGACCTGTGCTGGGCCGCTGGCGACGTTCAGGCTCGAGGCTTCCTGCTGGGTGGCACCTCCGGACGCACGACCCTGAATGGGGAAGGCCTGCAGCACCAGGACGGTCACAGCCACGTGCTGGCGTCCACCGTACCGAACGTTCGTTCCTATGATCCCACCTATGGTTACGAACTGGCGGTCATTATTCAAAAAGGGATGGAGGTGATGTTTGTAGACAGGGAGCACTGCTACTACTACATCACCATCATGAACGAGAACTATGTCCATCCGCCCATGCCGGAGGGCTGTGAGGAAGGCATCGTCCGGGGGATGTATCTGCTGCATAAGAATTCCCAGGCGGATTCGAAACTGGTCGTTCAACTGCTGGGTTCCGGCACCATACTGCGTGAAGTCATCGCGGCGGCAGACCTGCTGCGGGATGAATTCGGCGTGACCGCCGATATCTGGAGTGTGACCAGTTTTAATGAGCTCAACCGGGATGGCGCCTCTACCGTCCGCTGGAACATGCTTCACCCGGATGAAACACCACGGGCCAGCTACGTACAGGACTGTCTCGAAGACACCAGGGGCCCGGTTGTCGCCGCCACCGATTACATGAAGAATTACGCCGACCAGATTCGTGAGTTTGTCGGGCTTCGAAATTACACCGTACTCGGTACCGATGGATTTGGTCGCAGCGATACCCGGGAACGACTACGCTGGTTCTTCGAGGTGGATCGTTATTATGTGACCATCGCCGCGTTGTTTGCTCTGGCGGAAGACAATCTGATCGACGCCAGTGTCGTCAGGGATGCGATCGCGAAGTTCAACATTGATCCGGAGAAACCGGATCCATTCAAGCTTTGAAAGCGGACCGACTGGCGGTTTTGAATTGACAGCAAAGTAGGGGAATTCAGTGGTTGAAAAGGTTCTAGTCCCGGACGTCGGCGAAGCCGAAGATGTTGAGGTCATCGAGATCCTGGTGAAAGAGGGCGATATCGTTGCCAGGGAGGATTCCCTGATCGTGCTGGAGTCCGACAAGGCCAGCATGGAGGTGCCATCACCGCTGGCTGGCAAGGTGGTGTCGATCAAGGTCGCGGAGGGGGATACGGTTGAGCAGGGGGATCTGATTCTCGAAATCGAAACCGATGACACCGGATCTGATGATCAGAACGACGCTTCGGCACAGGACGAATCTGATGAGCAGGGCGGTGATGACGCCAGCCAGGAGTCTGAGAAAGACCAGAAAGGGGAGAAAAAAGAAGATACGGAAGACCAGGAAGACCAGGAAGACCAGGAAGATCAAGAGGAACAAGAGGAACAAGAGGAACAAGAGGGACAAGAGGGACAAGAGGGACAAGAGGGACAAGAGGGACAAGAGGGACAAGAGGGACAGGAAGCCTCCACTGATAGCGAACGGCGTTCCGGAGGGGCGAACGGGCAGGCTGATGGTGACCGTGACCAGTCATCCAGTGACGGCTCACCCGTCAGCGAAAGTGGAGACAACGTCCATGCGGGACCAGCAGTTCGTAAACAGGCACGGGAATATGGGGTGCAGTTGGCACAGGTCAAGGGCACTGGTCGGCATGGCCGCATCCTCAAAGAGGACATCCAGCAGTTTGTCGCCCGGCAGCTCAAGGGACAGGGTACTGGCAGTTCCGGAATTCCTGCCATTCCGACTGTCGACTTCGCGAAATTCGGCGAGATCGAGCAACTGGCGTTGCCGCGCATCCGGCAGGTCAGCGCCAGGAATCTGCATCGTAGCTGGCTGAACGTACCCCATGTCACCCAGTTTGATGAGGCCGATGTGACCGACCTTGAAACGTTCCGTTCCGAGCAGAACCAGACTCTGGCGGCGGACGGCGTCAAGCTGACGCCACTGGCGTTTCTGATCAAGGCGAGCGTGGCGGCGCTCCAGGCCCATCCGCAATTCAACGCATCCATCGCGCCCGACTACAAACACCTGATCCTGAAAAAGTACTTCAATATCGGCATCGCCGTCGAGACGGAGCAGGGCCTGGTGGTACCTGTGATCAAGGGGGCTGATGGAAAGGGCGTGGTCGAGCTTGCCCGGGAAAGTGCCGCACTCGCGGCAAGGGCCAGGGACCGGAAGTTGACTGTGGATGAGATGCAGGGTGCGACCTTTACCATCTCCAGCCTTGGAGGCATCGGTGGCACGATGTTCACGCCCATCGTCAACGCGCCGGAAGTGGCTATCCTGGGTGCTTCGCGTTCAAAGGTGGCACCGGTCTGGGATGGTGAGCAGTTCGGCCCGAGGACCTTGCTGCCGCTGTCACTGTCCTATGACCATCGGGCCATCGACGGCGCCGAAGCGGCACGGTTTACCCGCTATCTGGCCTCCCTGCTGAGCGACCTTCGCAAGCTCATCCTGTGACGGACTGCAACTGATTCGGGGCTCACTTCTGCCAGAGTACCTCCTCCACATGCGTGACGCTGGCCGCATGTCTAGCCAGCACGAACAGATAGTCAGACAGCCGGTTTAAAAACGTCAGCCCGTGGGGGTTGACCTCGCCCTCGTCGCCGAGGGCCACCACCGATCGTTCAGCGCGGCGGCAGACGGCCCTCGCCAGGTGCGCTTCTGCGATCAGCCGGGAGCCGCCCGGCAGGATGAAGTTGTCCAGGGGCGGCAGGTTGGCGTTGAGTTCATCCAGGGACTGTTCGATTGATTCTGTGTGGGTGGCGTCAATGATGGCGTATCCGGGTATGGATAGCTCGCCGCCGAGGTCAAAGATGCGATGCTGGCAGCCCCGCAGGAAATCCGCTGGTGGTTGCAGTTCCGCAACCGGCTGTTCGCGCAGGGCCTCGATGAGGATCCCGATCGCACTATTGAGTTCATCGACGTTACCGATCGCCTCGAGTCTTGGATGGCGCTTCGAGATGCGAGTACCGTCGCCCAGGCCGGTTTCACCCTGGTCGCCGGTTCTGGTGTAGATCTTTGACAGTCGTTTCCCCAACTATTGTCTCCTCATCGTTTGTTACCCGAACGATTGCCTAAGCCTTAGGCGTTTCACTCTCCCCAATCGGGGTTCCCAAACTGCGGTTCCTGCTGATCCGTCCAGGCCCGGGTCTGTTGGTCATCAGTCTCAGAGGTGGTTGACAGCGATCTGCTGCGTCGTATCTTTCAGCCCGTCGAGGGCGGCGCTGAACATTCTGCCCGGGCTTGGTGCACCGGTTTCTGCATTGCTTGCCGAAAGGCTCATGCCGATCTCCACCGGCAGGAATCCGACGGACGTACTGTAGCTCTTAAGGCTGATGCCGTCATAGATGCGCTGGAAGCAACCGGCCGTACAGCTCTCAATGCCTGGCTGCATCAGCACCAGCGCGAACAATCCTGGTGAGAAGTAGGTCACCACGTCCAGAGGGCGCACCAGGTGCTGGATGCGCTCGGAGACGGCTAGTACCAGTTCACCCGCGATGGTGGCATCGTAGGCGTCACGGATCTCCTGATAGTTCGCAATCGAGACCATCAGTACGCATACCGCACCGCCCCTGGACTCTACCTGACGTATCGAATTCTCCAGGGTCTGTTCAGCAAAAGCCTGATTTCCGAGGCCCGTCAACGGGTCCAGCAACTGGCCCTTGCGCAGATCGTTGCACAGTTTCTGCAAGCTGCGTTCTGATTCCAGAAGGTGGTTGATCTGCGCGGAGATCCGACAGCCTGCGAGGGTCAGGTGGGTCATGACGTCAACCCTTTTGGTTCCCGTCACGCAGTCTATGCTGCGATTGAACACCTGGCTTTCAACCTGTTCACGACTGACGGCGCCAATCAGAATCGTATAGGTATAGTGGTCTCGCTCCATGTCGATATCGCGGATTGATTCTGCAAGCTCGATGCCGGTCATGTCGCCGACGCTATTTTCTGTGATGACCACGTTGGCGGGTGCATCTTCAAGAAACTGCAGCGCATTGACGGCACCGTAACAGACACGGTTGTTGGAGAACCGGATCAGTTCATGATCAAAAAAGTCGAGAATGGAATCACCACCCTTTACGACCACTATGGGTAAGTCAAACATGGGTCTCTGTCGCGTGCGTGGGGTCTGTTATGCTCGGGGTTTTAAGTGTAACGGATCAAGGCCAGAGTCGATACGGGTTGATTATTCGCCCTGGCGATGGGCCAGAGGAGGAAGCACAAGCCAATGCCTACATTTGATGTGGTATCAGAAGTACAGAGCAACGAGGTCACGAACGCGGTAGACCAGGCCAACCGTGAACTGAAGACCCGGTTCGATTTTCGCGGCATCGAGGCCGGGTTTGAGTGGCGTGATGGCCAGATCCATCTCTCTGCCGAGGCAGAATTCCAACTGGAGCAGATGATGGACATTCTGCGTGGCAAACTGGTCAAGCGGGGCATCGACCCCAACGTAATGGATATCCAGGACGTTGAGCATTCAGGCAAGACCTATCACCAGAATGTGGTCATACGCGAGGGGATTGACGGTGATCTCGCGAGGCAGATCGTCAAGCTTGTGAAGGATCAGAAGATGAAGGTGCAGGTCGCAATTCAGGGAGACCAGGTTCGGGTGACCGGCAAGAAACGGGATGATCTACAGCAGGTGATCACCCTGCTGAAGGGGGCCGATCTCAAGGTGCCGCTGCAGTTCAACAACTTCCGTGACTGATTCCGTGATTCACCAGGTTCACTAGGTGCAGAAACTGTCGGGTACCGTTGATCAGTCGGTAAGGGTCAGTTGGCGGGACGCCCTGCTCATCTACTTTCACCGCCGGGTGATTGCGATGGCGTTTTTGGGGTTTGCCGCCGGGCTGCCCTTTCTGCTGGTTTTCTCGACCCTCACCGCCTGGCTGCGTGACGAAGCGGTCAGTCGCAGCGCCATCGGCTTTTTTGCCTGGGTCGGAATCACCTATTCGATCAAGGTGCTATGGGCACCTGTTGTGGATCGTTTGCCACTGCCTCTGCTGACGAGAGCCCTCGGCCAGCGCAGGGGCTGGATGTTGGCCGCTCAGGCGGGTATCGCGTGCGGGCTGCTGCTGATGGCGGCGGTGGGGCCCGACAACCTCTGGGTGTTGTCCGCTTGCGCGTTGCTGGTGGCGTTTTCGTCGGCCACCCAGGATGTCGCGGTGGACGCCTACCGGATTGAAGCCGTGATTGATGAATACCAGGGCGCGATGTCTGCAACCTATATCTTCGGCTATCGGGTGGCATTACTGGCGGCCGGCGCAGGTTGCCTGTTTGTCGCTGATTTCGTCAACTGGACCGTGGCCTATCAGGTGATGGCAGCGCTGATGGCAATCGGCATGATCACAGTTCTGGTGATCGACGAGCCTGACAGGGAAGCGTACGGATTTCACCGCGATACAGAATTGGCGCTGTTGAAGGGGCACAAACAGCCGAGGCCCCTTGTGGTCTGGTTTGTCGGTGCGGTGGTCAGCCCATTCGTTGACTTCTTCTCACGGCATGGCACGTTCGCGGTCGTGATCCTTTTATTCATTGCCGTCTTCAGACTCAGTGATATTGCAATGGGCATCATGGCAAACCCGTTCTATCTTGATATGGGCTATACCTTGTCGCAGATTGCGTCGGTCGCGAAGGTGTTTGGCTTCTTCATGACCATCGCCGGGTCCGCCCTGTGTGGCATCCTGGTCGTCAAGTGGGGAATCTATCGGCCCCTGCTGATCGGCGCGATTGCGGTCGCGGGGACCAACCTGCTGTTCGCGGCGCTGTCATTACTGCCGCCTGAGACCGGTTACCTGGCTGTGGTCATCAGCGCAGACAATGTCAGCGGCGGGTTCGCGGCCACCGCGTTCGTCGCGTATCTGTCCAGCCTGACCAATCGAGCCTACACGGCCACCCAGTATGCGCTGTTCAGTTCTCTGATGACGCTACCGGGGAAATTCGTGAGCGGGTTTTCGGGCCTGGTGGTGGATGGCTACGGGTATCTGCCGTTTTTTGTAGTAGCGGCCCTGATCGGGCTGCCGGCGATCATTCTGGTCATTGTCCTGATGAGGCGGGTTGCAAGGGTGCCTCCCGGGTCATGACAAAAGGCTGTTTGTGGCTCCTGGGTGTTTGGCTTATGGGTGTCTTTATCGCTCAGGGCTGTCTCTACCGCTCAGGGCTGTCTATACCGCTCAGGGCTGCCACTGGTATTGCCTGAGGCTGACTCTTCCGCTGACGGGGATGACGCCTTCGGCCGCCAGCCTGTCGAGTTGACGCTCGGCACCTGGGTGAGTGATTTTGCCCGCTGCGTTGATGACACGATGCCACGGCAGGGCGGTGGCGGCGGGTAGATGAGACAGGATTCGCCCGACCAGGCGGGCATGGCTGGGTATGCCAGCGAGCTTCGCGACCTGACCATAGGTGGCGACCCTGCCCGGTGGAATTTCTCGCACCACCTGCCAAACTCGGTGTTCCACCTGTGAGGTCTGTTCACTCACTGTCGGGCCTCTGACCAGGCGCTACCCAGGCGATAGGAATTGGTACCCTGATTTGTCGCTTGTTTGGCACTCTCGTCTTGACTCTGCTAATTCAATCCCTATCATTAGCACTCGATTGAGGAGAGTGCTAATTCTTCCCTGCGGGCATGCGGAGAGGGTAGCACTGGATTCACGTTGAAACCAGGATGCCTTGTGCATCAAAAAGAGAAAATGGGAGAAGAAAATGAGTATCCGTCCACTACAGGATCGTGTTGTCGTTCGGCGCACGGAAGAAGAAACCAAGTCGGCTGGTGGCATTGTGATTCCCGACTCTGCTGCGGAAAAACCGTCGCAGGGCGAAGTCATTGCCGTGGGCCCGGGCAAGAAACTCGATAACGGTACCGTCCAGGAAGTTGACCTGAAAGCCGGCGACCGGGTCCTTTTTGGTCAGTATGCAGGCAGCACGGTCAAGATTGACGGCGAAGAACTGCTCATCATGAGCGAGAGTGAAGTATTCGGTGTGGTCGAATAGTTCAGGACGCGCACAGGCCAAACAGAGAGCCATAGCTAATTCAAAGCTAATTATTCACAGCTAATTGAGGAAAAGGAAACATGACAGCTAAAGACGTTAAATTTGGTGACTCAGCTCGCCAGCGGATGCTGGCTGGTGTCAACATCCTGGCTGACGCGGTAAAAGTCACGCTCGGCCCCAAGGGACGCAACGTGGTCCTGGACAAGTCGTTCGGCGCACCGACCGTCACCAAAGATGGTGTATCAGTCGCAAAGGAAATCGAACTTGAGGACAAGTTTGAAAACATGGGTGCACAGATGGTCAAGGAAGTGGCTTCCCAGACTTCCGATGTGGCCGGAGACGGTACTACCACTGCAACCGTGCTGGCCCAGTCGATCTTGAACGAGGGGTTGAAGTCCGTTGCAGCGGGCATGAACCCGATGGACCTCAAGCGCGGCATCGATAAGGCAGTCGCGGCAGCGGTCAAGGAAATTGAAGCCATGGCCCAGCCATGTACTGAAAGCGCCATGATTGCCCAGGTGGGCAGTGTGTCTGCCAACAGCGACACCCAGGTGGGTGAGATCATCGCTGAAGCCATGGACAAGGTCGGCAAGGAAGGCGTCATTACCGTGGAAGAAGGCAGCGGCCTTGAGAACGAGCTGGATGTGGTTGAAGGGATGCAGTTTGATCGCGGCTATCTCTCCCCGTACTTCATCAACAACCAGGAAAGCATGAGCGCCGAGCTCGAAGATCCCTACATCCTGCTATTCGACAAGAAGATCTCAAACATTCGCGACATGCTGCCGATTCTGGAAGCTGTCGCCAAGTCCGGCAAGCCTCTGATGGTGATTGCTGAGGATGTGGAAGGCGAAGCACTGGCGACTCTGGTGGTCAACAACATGCGCGGCATCGTCAAAGTCGCTGCCGCCAAGGCACCGGGTTTTGGTGATCGACGCAAGGAGATGTTGCAGGATATCGCCACGCTGACAGGCGGTACCGTGATCTCCGAGGAAGTGGGTCTGTCCCTTGAGGGCGCTACCCTGGACGATCTTGGCCAGGCCAAGCGTATCAGCCTTACCAAGGAAAACACCACGATCGTTGATGGTGCCGGAAACTCGGATGTGATCGAGTCCCGGGTCAATCAGATTCGTGCCCAGATCGAGGAGACCTCCTCGGACTACGACCGCGAGAAGCTTCAGGAGCGTGTTGCCAAGCTGGCCGGCGGCGTAGCCGTCATCAAGGTAGGTGCTGCGACTGAAGTTGAGATGAAAGAAAAGAAGGCCCGGGTGGAAGATGCATTGCATTCGACCCGTGCTGCCGTCGAGGAAGGGATTGTTCCGGGTGGTGGTGTCGCACTGATTCGCGCCCTGCAAGCCATTGAGAACCTCAAAGGCGACAACGAAGATCAGAACGTTGGAATCAACCTCTGCCGCAAGGCCATGGAATCTCCGATGCGTCAGATCGTCAGCAATGCGGGTGCCGAGGCATCTGTGGTTGTCGACAAGGTGAAGCAGTCCAAGGGCAACCAGGGGTTCAATGCAGCCACTGGCGAGTACGGCGACATGATCAAGTTTGGTCTGCCGGATCCGGCCAAGGTCACTCGTACGGCGCTTCAGGCGGCGGCTTCTGTTGCTGGTCTCATGATCACCACCGAGTGTATGGTGACCGAGATCGTGGAAGACAAGCCTGGTCCTGCGATGCCGGACATGGGTGGCATGGGTGGTATGGGCGGCATGATGTAAGTCGCCATCCCCGTACTGTACGGGGATCCATCATCAAGAAAAAAATACCCCGCCTCAAGCGGGGTATTTTTTTGGGTGTCTGAAGAGATTTTTGATCCCGCTGTGGGTGCATCTGAATCATTGCTGGTATTGAGGCTCCGGAGGTTATCCAAAAATCTTGAAGGACCTGGGATTGGGGCCTGCACTTCCCGCCAGACCCGATCACTGCCCGGGGCGTTGTTGGTTCATACATCGAACCTCTCTTGACGCCCGGCTCGCTCTGGCGGAGTCGCGCTCGACCGGATTCAGAATCCGTACTGTATTCCGAGGGCAATCCCGAGGGTATGGGCTTTTTTCGTGTCGAAGCGGTCTGCGACGATGCTGGCAAAGCCGTACTTGCCTTGATAGCGGAGCAACAACGATTTTCCACCGGTGTCGTACATCATGCTGAGGTGATTGCCAATGCCAAGACCGAATCTCGGGAAGCTCATGACCTCGGTGTGGTGATAGCCGACTTTGACCGAAAGTGCAGGATGCCATCCCGGTAGTGGCAATTCATAATCCAGTTGCCATTCCGCGCTGAAGTCCGCTCGCCATGGCAGGCTCTGGTCAAAATCCGAATTGGCAATATCGACGAAGAGATGGCGATCGACAATATTGTTGGGGCTGACCCGTTCGCCATTGACGAACTCCTGAGCGACGCCGATGGCATCGATCAGGGCGGCGTTCAGCCCAAAGCTGGCCTGAGTCCGTGGTGCCATGACCCAGTTGATCTCGTAGCCGAGATCCAGAAATTCGGCCCGCAGGGAAAGCCTGTCAGTCGCACGCCAGTCCACAACGAGGTCATAGCTATAGCCCGACCCCTGGGGTTCGTCGGTGAAGTTTACGCCGCTGATCACGGCATTGGGCGCCCCCACCAGGACTGGTTTACGATAGAACGGCTCCCTGAATTTCGGCTCGTCATAGGCATAGTCAATCAGCACCTCGAGTTGTACGTCTGCGACCAGGGGCACCAGTGGCGACAGGTCGCGATTGTCGGGGCGCAGGTTTTCGGTGATCGCACGGACCCGAGTGATCAGCTCATCGGTAATGGGTTCGAGGTCACCGGCGGCGCTGGCGAAGCCAGATTGAAGATCGCTCGTTTGATAGTAATGGGTGCCTGCTACACCGATGGTAAGGTCGTCTGTGATTGCCCAGTCGTAGCCGACTCTGACTCCCTGAGCTCGCACGCGCTCAACATCCAGCCGGAGACGGTACTTTCTGTTGGTTGGCAACACGATGCCGTTTTTGGTGCTGTGGTGGAACAGCGCGGTGTCCTGTGTGAACTCCGTGATGTAGTCGAATCGGTCCACATAGGCAAGGGAAAGGCCGCGATACTGGACGCCGAACTCGAACTTGTCGTGGGTGAATGCATTGTCTCCAGGGATGAGTTTACCCTTGAAGTCGGTGGCAAACTGGTCGATCGAGACCACCTCACTGAAGGCAAACAGGTCAATGTCCGTGTGGACCCGCCAGCCGCCTGGCTCCGCTGCCGCGGTGAATGAACAAGCCGCCAGCAGGAAAGAGGTAAGCAGTGGTTTGATGTTGGCTGGGCAGGGCATAGGTGACGCATACTAACGTTTTAGTGGTTCCATCGGAAGTGAATGTTGGCCCGACCGCAAGACATCAATAGTCATTTAAAAATCGCAATGTTATCATGATGATACGCTACGAAACTGTAGTGAATCCCGCGAAAAGCATTAAAGTCAGTCCTTGACGCATGGGATCCCAACCACGAAGTAACTTGCCCGACCCTGAAGTCGGCAAGTTTAGACAACAAGCTCGACAAAAAGAGTTAGACCAAAAAGCTTAACAACAAGAGTCCGACAACAAGAGAGGGAAACACCATGGAACTATTGACCGGTTACGGTTTGGATTATCTATTCAGATGGGGGCACTTTCTGGCAGGTATCACCTGGATTGGATTGCTCTACTATTTCAACTTCGTACAAACAGAGTACTTCAAGGAGGCGGAGCCTGATCATCGGTCTGCCGCCATTCAGAAGCTGGTGCCCAGAGCCCTGTGGTGGTTTCGTTGGGGTGCGATGGCGACCTTCCTGACTGGCGTGGCGCTGCTGTCCTATCGGCATCAGGCAATATCGCTGGATATCACTCTCGGAGCAACGCTGGGTACCCTGATGTTCCTGAATGTCTGGCTGATCATCTGGCCGAACCAGAAGATCGTCATCGCTTCCGCCACACAGGTTGCAGAAGGTGGTGAGGCTCTACCCGAGGCCGGGGCGGCGGCGCCCAAGGCGGCACTGGCATCCCGAACCAACACTCTGTTCTCTCTGCCGATGCTCTTCTTCATGGGTTCTTCAGCGCATCTGCCACATGGGCTGATCGGCGATGCGAGCATGGCGGCCCTTGGCCTTTCCATGCTGATCATTTTTGCGCTGGAGGCGAACGCGATTTTTGGCAAGCCCGGTCCTATGGCATCCGTCGCGGGCGTCATTCACTGCGGCCTCGCCCTGACAATCGTGCTGTATGGCATAGTTGTATTCCTGCCCTGACGCATGTGAGGTAAGCTCTCATGGAGCCCGGCGTGATCGCCGGGCTCGTATGCGTTACCCGGCCACGAAGGTTTGTGAACGTCAAATGAAGGTCATACAGAGCGTCCCGCAAGAGTCATATTGAAAGCCATGTCACAAGCTATCTCAAAATTCATGTTGAAAGAACTCGGATGAACGACAAGACCGATAGTATCCCTGCGATCAAGCCCGCCCTGGATCAGGTTGCCCATTACCAGAGAACCGGTCGGACGGAAGCACCCAGACAGAGCAATTTCAACGGGCTCCTGGTTTTTGCAATTGTACTGATGGCCATCATGATGGGCGTGGGTGGCTACACCATCTATGAGGTCCAGCGCAAACTTGATGAGGCGAACGTATTGCTGGAGCAGGGCCGTGAAAACATAGACAAACTGGAGCAACGGTTGGCGGCAACCGGAACCGATGTTTCAAAGACCCTGGTGGATGTCCGGGCGCAGATTGACAAGAATTTCGAGCAGATTGACCTCCTCTGGGGTCATGCTTATCGCAAGAACAAGCCGGCCATCGAAAAGAACACGGCTGACATCGTGACGTTGCGCAAAGAGATGGAAGCTGAGGTCAGGCCGCTCGCAAAATCGATGACGACGATGCAGGCCGAGGTGGGCACACTGGCGAAAGCGGTCAAGACAGCCACCGAAAATATCCGGGCGGACTCAGAGGAGATCACGACCCAGGTCTCACTGATTCGGGGCCAGGTACAGGACCAGGCAGTGATCGTTGAGGGCAATCGTCGCAACGTGGCGGCACTGACCAAACAACTGGCCCAGGCTCAGGAGGCGATTGACGTGATTGATCGCTATCGCCAGCAGATCAATCAGAAGATCATCGAACTCGAAAGTCGTGGCCGACCCGTAGCGCCAACCGGGGGGCTGTAACTGACTGGCGGCTGGTGGTGGTCATTCGCGATCAGATGACCATGAATCCGTCACCGACAGAATGATCGCGTAGTCAGCATAATTCATGATCACGCCGTCCGGTGTGATTTCCCGGAGCACGACATCCCTGGTGATGGCATCGCCTTCATGCAGCACCCTGTCATTGATGTTGACCATTCGCAGGCTGGCATCAGTCGAATAGATATGACTTGTCAGCGACAGATCAGGAAGGGCCGCCCGGATACGGGATGGCAGCGCGCCGATCGGGACCGGCACATTGGTCACCTGATCTGTGCCCTGTGGCTGCGGTATCAGAACCCTCTCTGGCGGTACAGTGGCAGCCTGGTTGACCACCCCCGGGCCGGGTTGGGCAGGGGTTTGATCGACTGCCGGGGCTGGTGCCTCACTCGCCCCGAAGTAGATCACGACCGTCGTGTTCACGACGACCACTGCCACAACGAGGGCAGTGATGGCGATGATGGATACTGACCGTCGGGTAGCTGGTGGCGTCTGCTCAGCCGGTGGTGTTACATGACCGGGCACCTTGTTAGCCCTGTTCAGGGCATCGAGAATCAGGGACATCAGTGGTCACCTGCCCTGGTAAGATAAGGAATGTTACCACCTTCGATGCTGTTCAGATGTACCCATGTCCGGGGGCCGGCAACCCCGTCTGCAGGCAGCTTGACTTCATTCTGAAAGGCCCGGACCCGCGCCAGCATTTCGTTGTCATAAGGTTGGGCACGCTTCGACGGTTCGGGTTGGTTGTCCATTATCGCGAGTTGGCGGGCAAGCCAGTCCACATCCTCGCCGCGATCACCGGGTCTGATCGGGCCGCGGTAACCAGGAGGCATCCGCCAGAGCAGGGTCATCTGGCCACGCAAGGAATGTATCAGTTGGTCAAAATCTACTTCGTACTGGCGATCGCTTGCAATCAGGGTGGCGAGGTTGCCGTCGAGCGCGCTGAGGGTGACCCACTGCCCATTTGTGGGTAGTTGCAGCAGTACCGGTCGATTCAGGCTTCGAACCTCATCGGCACCACCGTTGGCAGCGAAGCAGGCCAGGCCGATACGTGTGATCGTTTCGCATGGGTCAGCATCAGGGTCATCAAGATAGAGCCCCCAAAGCGCAAACAAGTCATTGAAGGCATTGCGCTGACTGATGTGACCCATGACCGAAGACAACTGGTGCCGGGCGCTGGCCGGCGCCAGGTTCCTTTGTCCAGGTTCATCTGCAGGCGTTGGTCCGGGTTGAAGTACGGTGATGGCGGCGACCAGTGGCTGCAGCTTGCCCGAGTAGGTCCCGATCGCCACCATGGTCGTGATCACAGCCGCCAGTGTCAGTGCCGCGACGGTCGCGGGATGACTGCCGGATGTACCATTGCGATGCGCACGCCGCGGCGCAAGCACCTCGCTGGCAGCGCGGTCTACAAGTCTGCGCGTTACCCGTTGCCGGCCCTGACCAAAAGCGCCGAGCAGGGCACGATCACAGATCAGGTTAATCAGGCGAGGTATGCCCCTGCTTAGCTTGAATGCCCTTGAAATGGCCGCCCGGCTGAAAAGATTGTGAGGTGCTCCAGCGACCGACAGTCGAAAGGCGATGTATGCATTGACCTCGGGACGCGTCAGAGCATCAAGGTGAAACCTTGCTGTGATCCGCTGGGACAACTGGCGCAGCGCTGGCTGTGCCAGAAGATCCAGCAGTTCAGGCTGCCCCAGCAGGATGATCTGTAGAAGTTTGCGTTTGTCTGTCTCGAGGTTCGTCAGCAGACGTAGCTGCTCGAGGACCTCGATGGAAAGGTTCTGGGCTTCGTCAATGATGACGAGGGTCCGCCTGTCTGAGTCCAGCTTGCCCAGCAGATGCGCATTCAGTCGGTCCACCAGCACTTTCGTACTGGCCTGGGCCGGATAGTGGATATCAAGATCATCGCAGATGGATGCGATCAGTTCATCTGCAGTCTGCTTCGGGTTGACGATGAAAGCGGTGTCGAGGTTGTCCGGCAGTTCAGCCAGCAGGCGCCGACAGATGGTGGTCTTGCCAGTGCCCACCTCACCGGTGAGCAGGATAAAGCCGCCGTCGCTGTGGATACCGTACATGAGATGGGCAAGCGCTTCCTGATGGCGAGTGCTCATATACAGATACTGTGGATCAGGTGCGATGGAAAAGGGCGCTTCACGCAATCCAAAATAGCTGTGGTACATCAGAGCCCCAACCAGATTATCATTGTGAGCGATCTGGATTGATCAGTCATTGGGTTGCAAACCAGATTTTGTCGGAAGGGAATTCTCCAGTACCTCATCAGACGGCATGGGCTGCTGGTCTCTCGTGTCAGTCAATGAGTTCATGGTTCGGGAGGCTGAATCTGCCGATGGGATAGTATTGTACTTTAACTGACCGTGACAGGCGGTTCCTGCGGTCGTCGAAAAGTTGCTTTCATGGAAGGACGAACAATTCATCAGTGTCGCTACGAAGGACCGGTTCACGGCCCGGCCTCAAGGCTTTTCATCGAAGTTCACTGGTACGAGGTGCCAGCGTGAGCACTTTCCTGCACGATTGCGGTGTGCGTGAGACGGGCACGCTCAAGGCTGTTACTCTCAGACCCTGGGCATTTGCTGCGCTGCTTGGTCTCGTCGTCATGCTGCTGTCGGGTTGTGGAACTCTTCAATATTACGCCCAGGCCATCAGTGGTCATACCGGGCTGTTGCTGCGCCGGGAACCGATCGAACGGCTCCTGGCGCGGCCCGGGCTCGATGCTGATCTACGCCACAAACTGGAGTTGATCGTGTCGATCAGGGCATTCGCCCGGGACCAGGGGTTGGATGTGGGCGATGCCTATACGGGCTATGTGCAGACGGGTCAGCAGTTTGTTGTCTGGAATGTGTTCGCGGCGCCACGGTTCAGTCTCACCATGAAGCAGTTCTGTTTTCCCATTGCCGGCTGCACGAGTTACAAGGGTTTCTTCAGTGAGCGCGGTGCAATGAGGCTGGCGGAAGAGCTCAAGGGTGACGGCCTCGATGTGTATGTGGGTGGCGTGGCCGCCTACTCGACGCTTGGCTGGTTTGCAGACCCGGTGCTCGACACGTTCATCATGCGTGCGGATGCGCAACTGGCGGGACTGATATTCCATGAACTCGCCCATCGTGAGGTCTATGTTCCAGGCGATACCCGTTTCAACGAGAGCTTCGCGACCGCGGTGGAGCAGATACTGGTGGCCCGCTGGCTCACCGCGACGTCGAGCGAGGAGCAGATCGAGACGCTGCAGGGCGCACGGGTGCGCCGGAGCCAGGTGCTGGAACTGGTGACCGCTGCCAGGGCTGAACTGGCAGAAGTCTACCGTGCTCCTGACCTCACGGATCAGCAGAGGCTTGCCGCCAAGGGCGAGGCCCTGGGCCGCCTGCAGACAAACTACCAGACAGTTCGCTCTGGTTGGGGGGTGGGCCACGATGACTATCTCGTCTGGATGACCACTTCGCTCAATAACGCGAAGCTGGGGACGCTCGCGGATTACAATGACTGGGTAGACAGCTTCCTCACGATCTACGCTGATTCGAACGATGATCTTGTAACTTTTCTCACGCGGATCCGGGAAGTCGCGGCGATGCAACGGGGACCAAGAGACCGGTTGCTGGCGTCACTGGCCGGGGCAGGTCCCGTGGATGGGACCGCTGACTAAGGTCCGTTCCATGGGTGGCGGGGCGTTCGCAGTTAGTCGGCGTGGCCCGTTCGTGTCATAGCAGGACGACACAGACCGTCGTGATGATGAAGGCACCGACCAGATTCAGGATCACGCCCTCGCGGGCCATGACCCGGGTGGGGAATGCGCCGGTGCTGAAGACCACGACGTTGGGAGCCGTCGCGACCGGAAGCATGAACGCACAGCTTGCGCTCATCGCCGCCGGTACCATCAGCACAGCCGGATCAATATCCGCTGAGATCGCGGCAGCCGCAAGAATTGGCATCATCAGGGTGGTCGTGGCAGTATTGCTGGTGACTTCCGTCAGGAAGGTGATGGCGAGACAGATGGTGGCCACCGTCAACACGATGTGCCAGGTGGCCACTCCCGACATCAGGTCCCCCATGGCCGCAGACAGCCCTGATGAGATAAAAGCCTTTGCAATGGCGATACCGCCGCCAAAAAGAATCAGCATGCCCCAGGGAATCCTGTTGGCGGTTTCCCAATCAAGCAGCTTGCCGCCTTTTCCATTCGGAATGAGGAACATTGCGACAACCGCGAGCAGCGCGACACTGGCATCGTTAGCGGCAGGCAGGCCCAGCCACTGCTGCCAGCCGCCGAATGGCTCCCCCCGTGTCATCCACGCGATCGCAGTAATCGAGAACACGATCAGTACACGTTTCTCGTAGGGCTGCCATTGGCCCACGTGCGGCATGTCGAAGCTGCCCCGGTAGGTCAGGCGTCGAGTCAGGTAGATGCCAATGATCGGGACAAAGATCAACACGACGGGAATTCCCCAACTCATCCAGGTCAGAAAGGCCACCTCACTTCCGGTGTTCTCCATATAGATTTCGCGAAACACCAGATTCGGAGGCGTTCCGATCGGCGTACCGATACCGCCAACACTCGCGGCGTAGGCGATCCCGAGTAGCAATGGCGTCGCGAGTTGCGGGTCCTCAGACTTGCTCAGGACCGCCATGGCAACCGGCAACAGCATCAGGGTGGTCGCGGTGTTGGAGATCCACATGCTTAGCACCGCTGACGCTGCCATGAAACCAAACACCAGCCGCCGGCTGCTGCCGCCGCCAAACAGATTCACCATAGTGAGGGCAACCCGGCGATGTGCACCACTGCTTTCCATTGCAGTGGACAGTATGAAGCCGCCCAGCAGCAACAGCACGAGCGAACTGCCGTAGGATTGGCCGACTTCTGCCGGTGTGAGAATGCCCAGAAACGGGAACGCCGCGATCGGCAACAGTGAAGTGGCCGGAATGGGTATGGGCTCAAAAACCCACCACAGGGCGCAGGTAATGGCGATGGCAGCAGTCCAGCAGGCATCGTGGTGCCAACCCGCTGATGCCAGCGAGAGGGCAACGATCAGGCCGGTGAGAGGGCCTGAGATCAGGGTGATGGTGGTCCGAACCATGCGAATTCCCGTGTTGATGCCGCAGGTGACTGGGCGAAGTCAGTGATTCTAGCCGGTGTCTCTCACGCTGCTCAAGTTTCTGAATGTCTGCAACGAGCAGCCGTGCTACTGCGCTACACTACTGCGCGCTGCATTGGTTGGCTACCACCATAGTCGTTATACTCGGGCCATGCCCCCGACAATCTTCTGGTATGACCTCGAGACCACCGGAACTGACCCGATCAATGATCGGCCGGTTCAGTTTGCCGGCGTGCGAACAGACCTTGAATTGAACCAGATCGAGCCTGCTGTCAGCATCTTCTGTGCACCGGGAGATGACGTGATCCCCTCGCCGGAGGCTATCCAGGTGACCGGGCTCAGCATGCTGAAGCTGAAAGATGAGGGGCTGTGTGAGACGGATTTCTGCACCAGCGTTCTGAGCCATCTGATGGTACCGGCAACCTGTACTGCCGGATTCAACAGCATCCGGTTCGACGACGAGTTCACTCGTCAGATGTGCTATCGGAATCTCCGGGACCCCTACCAGCGGGAATGGCGTGATGGCAATTCGAGATGGGATATCATTGATGGCGTGCGTATGGCGGCAGCGCTGCGTCCTGACGGTGTGACCTGGCCGCTGGATGCCGACGGTGTTCCCGTATATCGGTTGGAGGCAATAGCCGAGGCCAACGGTATTCGTCAGGGTGATGCCCATGAGGCCCTGTCGGATGTGATGGCCACTATCGACCTCGCCCGATGCCTCAGGCGGGCCCAACCGCGTCTGTACGCCTATCTGTTTGCACTTCGTGACAAAAAGCAGGTGCTTCGGGGGTTATACCCGCTGGGCAAGTCGCCGCTGGTTCACGTGTCTTCGATGTATTCATCAAAGCGCTTCTGCACCACCGTCGTATTGCCGATCTGCACCCACCCGACCAACAGTAACGGCATCATCTGTTACGACCTGACGGTTGATCCCCGGACCTTGCTGGATGCCAGTAGCGATGAGATCGCCCGCCTCGTATTCAGCCGGTCGGATGAACTGGCCGAAGATGACGTCAGAATTCCGCTCAAGACCATCCATGTCAACCGTTGCCCCGCCATTGCCCCGATCAACACCATGGATGGGGCCTGTGCCAGGCGCCTTGATATCGATATCGACCGGTGTGAGGCGAACATGCGAGCGATTCAGACTTCCGCGGGCATGGTCTCGAAGATCCAGGCGGCGTTCGACGCCCGTGGTTTTCCGCAGAGCGATGATCCTGACCGAATGCTCTACCAGGGCGGGTTTTTTACTGATGCCGATCGGGAACAGATGGCCGCAGTGCACCATTGCGCGCCGGACCAGTTGGCTACATTTACAGGAAAATTTGCTGATCAGCGTCTGGATGAAATGCTGTTCAGGTTCCGTGCCCGGAACTACCCCGGGTCCCTTTCAGCAGATGAACAGGCCCGCTGGAATGAGTTCCGCCGCCATCGATGGGTGGGCAGTGAACTCACGGCCGCAAAGTCCAGGCTCGATGAACTGCTGTCGTCAGACCCGGACCAGCCCGCACTGATTGACCTGAAGGCTTACCTTGAGACCGTTACGGCAGGCGTAGCCCTTTAGCTTCCTGAGTCGGGACAAACCCCAGGTCATGCTCACCGCGCAGGCTGCCTCGTGCCGGTCAAACAGGCCGCTCACCTGGCGTGCGCCGGGGTCCTGGACGCCATCAGCTCAGATTCACTGGAAGTCGAACGTCTCGCACAGATCGAGGAAGTGTCTGGCACCTGGCGAGAGAATCCGGTCGTGGCGATAGAAGACTCCGAAGGTGAGCGGGATGCGGGCGAATGACGGGTTGTCGATCACCGCCAGTCTGGCGCCAGAGGAGGCGGTCTCACGAATCCGTCGGTCGAGATAGGTCATGCCGAGTCCGCTGGTAACGAGGTTGATTCTCAGAGCGAGATCGCTGACTTCCCAGATGGTCCCGAAACTGTCCCGTAGCTTTTCAATGGCGGGGCGCATGTCGGGTGCATCCAGATGGGAAACGATCAGAGGGATCTCGGTAAGCGAGGCAGGAGGCAGACCGGCCGGGCCCCAGGCAGGGTGGTCGGCACTGATCACCAGTTCTCTTACATCTTCAAACAGGGGTTGTGCCGAAAGATGATCCGGCATGGTCTGTCGAAACGGCCCGAACCCGAGTTCACAGGTATCTGATGGTATCGCGGTATAGAGTTGCCGGCTGGGCAGGACCGTGAGTTTGAGTCGTGTCAGAGGCGCCTGCCCACAGAAGCGTTGAATGAGGGCCTCGCTGAACAGATAGTTGACCGTGCTGCTGGTGGCCAGCGAGAGGGTTGACCTGACGCCCAGCCGGATGTCCCGCATGTCACCCAGCACGCTGGCCTCCTCTGCCAGAACCGTCTCTGCATAGGCGAGCATGCGTACGCCGGCTTCGGTCAGCTTCAGCGGATTGCGCTCGAGTAATTGGGTTTCGAGCTTTTTTTCCAGGCTGGCGATGGTCTGACTGACCGCCGACTGAGTGACGAACAGTTTTTCTGCGGCCCTGCCAAAGCCGTTCTCTTCTACCACCGCCTTGAACACCCGGATCTCCTGGGTCTCGATATGAAACGGCATGGGAAATCTCGTGACGGGATGGCGCCATCATGTTCGACGGAAACTTCCGTGTCAAAGCCTGGCTGTCATCGAACTTCACTTGATAAGCGGTGCCATCGTGAGCACGTTCTTGCCCGACCAGGGCGTCCCTGAGACGGTCAC
>JAQBUI010000127.1 GCA_027624035.1 Pseudomonadota bacterium
GCGCTTTAGACTCATTTCATATTGGAATCACGGGCCCTCGTCCAGACTCATTTCATATTGGAAAAGGCTTTCACTTCACATACGGTGGGCAAAATGCAAAGATGGGCGCTCTCGCGGTCACTAACCGGCACTTGCCCTATTGGATATCCGAATCAAAATCTCACTGACGCTGGTGCTGGTGTCACTGCTGAGTATGGCTGTGCTTGCAACGATCGCATACCGGACATCAGCCGTACTGTTGAAGGAATTTTCGGTTCGTCAGCTGACCGCCCTCGCTGAAAGCAAGAAGCGGGATCTGGAGAAGGTCCATGAAGGCTGGAAGGATCAGGTCCGTCTGATTCGCAGTCGCTCGCAGCTGAAGTCCAGCCTCAGGCGCTATCTCGACACCGGTGATCAGGACGCACTCTACACGATCCAGCGCATCGTTGAAGATGCCACCACGGCAGTCGACAGCGTGGACCGGATCACGATTTTCTCGGTCGATGGTACTGAGATTGCGTCCTTTGGTCGTGTTCCATTCAGACATCAATTGAAGGTCCCGGACATCGATGTGGCCACGGTGGGGACCTTCCCCAGCCCCACCGGTGGCGTCAACGTCGCGCTGTCATCGGCGATCACGTTCGAAGGACAGGTGGTTGCCGGCATCGAGATCGTGGTCGACGGCGATGACCTGTTCACGGTCACCGCAAACTATACCGGGCTCGGCGATACCGGGGAGGCGGTGCTGGTCAAGCTCACCGAAGACGGTAGTGCCATGGTGCTCAACCCGCTGCGCCATGAACCTGGCAGTGGCTATGTACCACGGCCTGCGGTTGAGGCATCCGATGACATCCGCGCGGCCCTCAATGGTGACCAGCAGCCCCAGACAGAACGTTTGAAGGATTACCGCGGGATCGATGTCTGGTCGGCCACCAGATATCTGAGCGAGCTTGGCTGGGGTCTGATCGTCAAGGTGGATGCCGACGAGGAGGAGGCGAGGTTCGACATACTGCGGGAACAGATGTTCGATATCGCCCTGGCGTTGTCCGCCTTTGCGATCATCGGTGGGGCGCTGCTGGGGTTTCACCTGGCGAGGCCAATTCATGAGTTGGTGGTGGTCGTCACGAAGATGCGACAGGGCGATGTATCCGTGCGTGCAGACGCCAGGGGCGATGACGAGATTGCCTACCTTGCAGAGTCCCTGAACGAGTTCGCCGAATACCTTGAGTCCCAGCGAGATAGCCAGTCCGATGCTTGAATTTCTTGATTTCCTGAAACTGTTTGGCGGTTTCGTCTATCTGCTCATGGGCGGTGAATTGCTGGTTCGGGGTTCTCTGGGCCTGGCCCGGGAAAGTCGGATCCCCCCAATGGTCGTAGGCATGACCGTGGTGGCGATGGGCACTTCGGCGCCTGAACTCATGGTGTCCTCCTTCTCCGCGCTGTCAGGATATCCCGGCCTGGCCGTTGGCAATGTGGTTGGCAGCAACGTGGCCAACATCCTGCTGGTGCTGGGCGTTCCGGTGCTCATTTATCCAATCGCCTGTAATCAGGAGGGCCTTGGCAAGCAATCGGCTCTGATGATTGCCATCTCGCTGTTATTTATTGTGATGTGCTGGTTTGAGCCCATCACGTTCCTTGAGGGCGCGTTCCTGTTGCTGCTGCTGGTATGTTTTCTGGTCATGACCACTCGCGGCGCCGCCGTCATGCCGGGTCTCGACGATCCGGAAGAGGAACTGGACCGGGGCTTTGGCCTGCCGTCCTATCCGAGCACGATTGCGCTGTTGATTCTGCTGGGCGTCATCATGTTGCCTCTTGGTGCAGATCTCGCGGTCGATGGTGCAACCGGCCTCGCGATGAACTGGGGTGTCTCCGAAGCTGTGATCGGCCTCTCTCTGGTGGCTCTGGGTACGTCACTGCCGGAACTCAGCACGACCGTGATGGCCGCGTTGCACAAGAGTTCTGATGTCGCGATCGGAAACGTCATTGGCAGCAACCTCTTCAACATCCTTGCGATACTCGGCGTCACTGCCATGCTGACGGATATTCCGGTAGATCCCCAGTTCATGCGGCTGGATCTCTGGGTGATGTTTGGCTCTGCAATCCTGCTGTGGATCTACGTTCTGGCCAAGGCGACCATCGGCAGGGTGTCAGGCGTGTGTTTCCTGCTGGCCTATGTTGGCTACATGTTCGTGATCTACTGATCTTTCCTCCACACAGTTCATACCACCATGGCTGAGTACCGATTCTCGTCCACCACCGGGATAGCGATCGTTGTTGCCAACATGATCGGGACGGGCGTATTCGTGAGTCTTGGTTACCAGCTGCTCGACATCCAGTCACCCTTTGTACTGCTCATGCTCTGGCTGGTTGGCGGGGTGACCGCACTGTGCGGTGCGCTGACCTATGCTGAACTCGGAGCCAACCTGCCGAGGTCCGGCGGCGAGTACCACTTCCTCAAGGAACTGTATCACCCGTCATTCGGGTTCATCTCCGGATGGGTGTCGGTGACCGTGGGCTTTGCGGCGCCGACGGCGCTGGTCGCGATGACTTTCGCGGCGTATCTTCGTCAGGCATTTCCCGCGCTTCCCGGTTCGGCCATGGCAATCGGGCTGATCGTGGTACTCGGGCTGTTTCACGCCCGGTCCCGGCGTTCCAGCAGCCTGACCCAGATGACATTCACTGCCGTCAAGGTCGTGCTCATCGGGCTGTTCGTGATGGCAGTGATGGCGTTCGGCGCCAATCCACAGCCTGTTTCACTGGTCCCCAAGGCGGGTGATCTGGCGATGGTCGTGAGCGGTACGTTCGCCGTGTCGCTGATCTATGTGAACTATGCCTACACGGGCTGGAACGCGGCGACCTATGTGATGGGTGAGATGCACGATGCTGCCCGGCGACTGCCACTCGTATTACTGATGGGGACGACACTGGTGATGCTCGTCTACCTGCTGCTGAATTTCAGCTTTCTGAAGGCGGCCCCGATGGCGGCGATGAGCGGCAAGCTCGAAATTGGCGTGATTGCAGCGCAGCATGCATTTGGGCCTGAAGTCGCGATGACGATGGCAATCGTGCTCTCGTTACTGTTCATCTCAACGGTCAGCGCCATGACGATGGCCGGGCCAAGGGTGCTCCAGGTCATTGGAGAGGACTTCGCCGTGTTTCGCTGGCTCGGGGTGACCAACCAGAGTGGCGTGCCGGCGCGGGCGGTTGCCTTTCAGAGCCTGCTCGCCATCGGATTTATCCTGACCGGGAGCTTCGAGTCGGTGCTGCTGTTTACCGGCTTCATTCTGTCCCTGAATACGTTCCTGGCGATCATGGGCGTCTTCCTGCTCCGATATCAAGGCCGGTTGCGTCCAGGAGCGTACCGGACCTGGGGCTACCCGGTGACGCCACTGCTATACCTCGGCCTGACGCTTTGGACACTGATATACATTGTGATCAATAACCCGGTGGAGGCATTCGCGGGCCTGGCGATGATCGCCATCGGGATGCTGGCATACCTCGCCTCTGGCAGGTTTGACCGGCGTCAGGGTCACCACTGACGCCTGGTCTCACCGCCAGAACGCTCAGAACGCCAGCCGCACGCCTGCGTAGGCACCGACTCCGGGTGCGACGAAGCCGTAAACATCCTCGTATCGCTTGTCGAACAGATTGTCGACCCTTGCCGTCAGGGCGAGGCCCGTCCCCATGTCGTGAATCAGGGACAGATTGACGACGGTTCGCGCGGGCAGCGTGACCCGGCTCTGAAAGGGAGGGAAGGGAGGGAAAAAATCATCCTCCTGACTGCCGGTGTAAAGGAGTGAGGCGGCCAGAGTGGTTGCGCCCAGAGAAAGGTCGAGGCCAATGCTGGCAGTGTGTTCCGGGCGCCGGACCTCAGTCAGGCTGTTGCCAGCGGGCGCTTGCTCGGTCGCGTCGAGCCACGTGTACTGGGCTCTTGTCGTGATCCAGTCGTTGATTGCAAGTGCCAGTTGAAGCTCGACGCCCTGACGGTCCGATTGACCGGCCGCGTTCTTCGCAGTGAATCCACCCAGCGCAGAATCGAACACAAACCCGTTGATCTCATCATCCAGCTTGACGCTGAACCAGCCGAGTTGAAGCTGGCCCACATGGTCCGGCAATGCGTGGCGGATGCCGAGTTCCCAGCCAAGGGAGTGTTCCGGCGCGAGGCCCGGGTTGCCGGTGAAGGTATCGAAGAACCCGAATCGCTCGGTAAACGTTGGATTCTTGACACTTTTACCAACGGACCCAAAAAGGCTTGTCTGATCACTGGCATGCCAGGCGCCGGTGAGACGCCAGGTCGCGGCGTCGTCAAACGCCTCGTTGGCGTCATATCGAAGGCTGAACGAGTAATCCACTCGATCGCCGTTGTATCGATACTCGGTGGCAAGGCTGCGGGTGTCGGCGCTGAGGTTCTTGTTCGGATCGCCGAAGGGCGTCGCTGCGCCTCGCTGCTCATAGTCCTCGGACTCCAGTTCGATGACACCGGTGACCACATGCCGGTCCCACGTGTAGTCCGTCTGGTAGCTGAGGTGAGCACGGGTCCCCCGGGAGATGGCAGCCTCGGCAGGTGGCGTGCGGTTGATGTTCTCCGTGCGGGAGGTAAAGGCGGACAACCGATGTTGCAGGGCTTCTGAATCACCGAATGCCAGGCTGACTCGTCCATACAACTGTTCCGAGTCCGTCTCGTAGTCGGCATCAGTCGGCAGACCGGTGAGGACATAGTCGATGGCGTCGTACTCTGTGCTGGTATCGGTACTGCGCACCGACCAGGTCAGATTCGCTTCGCCCGGTGTGTGCCATTGGCCGGACAATGCGAGCGTCGTATTCCGATAGCCATCCTCTTCGGTTCCCTGCCTTGCGATGTTTGTGCCCTGGGTGTCCAGTCTCTCCGCCGAGATACGAATCGCACCATTCGAATGCCGGAGCAGTGCCCCGCCGCTGGCATTGACAGTGCCAAAAGAGCCTGACTCTATTGACAATCGGGTGTCGGATTGTTGGTCGCCGGCCGGACTCGTGATCACGTTGATGACCCCCGCGAGAGCATCACTGCCCCACAGAGCGCTCTGGGGCCCCCGGACAATCTCGACCCGCTGAATCTGGCTGGTGAGCATATGGGCGAAGTTGAACTCGCTGCCCTGGGCGACATCGTTGGCTTCAATGCCATCGATCAGGACCAGCACCTGGTTGGCCTCGGCACCGCGAACCCGGATCTGGGTGATACTACCCATGGCTCCCTGCTGGCTCACGGCCAGGCCGGGGACTTCCCGGAGCAATTCGGCGAGATTGATCGCGCCTCTCTGGACGATTTCCTGTCTTTTGATGATCGTCACGGAACTGCCTGTTTCCTGCAGCAGGGCAGGGGTTCTGGACGCGGTCACGGTAATGTTTTCGATCTCGTCCGGGATACTGTCGTCGGTCGAATTGGCACTGGCAGAACTCATCGCCAGTGTGTCAGGACCGAAAACGAAGGAAACAACGAGAACCAGAAATAGCGGTACGGAATGCTGACGCATGAAAACTCTCCCCACTCTCACCCGAGTGATTGATCAAAGCAAAGTGAACAGACAGGGGAGGGAGATCAACACCCACCCACCCGTGGCTGATATCGTGGGCGTGAGGCCGGTCTCCGGGCTGACGAGTCGACGATCCAAGATTGGATTGATCGGATCAATCTGGTCTGATCACCTTCCCATACACGAGGTACAGTGGCATGTAGATCAGACTCACTCGCTTACCGTTGCGGGGGCAGCGCCGGCATTGGACGGTTACGCTATCCAGCCATCAGGCTGTCAAGCTCACATTCGCACCGGCTTCCCGTTTCATTCCGCGATCTGCTGAACGCAGGAACACCTTACACCTGGCCGGTATGATATCAGATCCCTTGTCGACGTACAGGGAAAGCGTTGCAAAAGAGTGATGCAGGCTCGCGGGGTCAGACGAACAACTGTTGGGCTGTGGTGGCGGCCACGAAGTTTTCACGCAGATGTTGCCAGTGCTGCATGTCTGCGTTGACAGCGTCAAGACCGTTGGCCAGCACGTAGGCATAGCTCCGCTGAAACGCCGACATCTGCGACTGCATGAGTTTCGGGGGATAGTAGCGGTCAAATGCGTCGGGTTCGCCCCAGCCAAAGCGTCTGCCCGCGAGGGACCGGGCGGCCTTCATGCCGATGAGCCCGATCCCTGCCGCCCGTGCCTTTTCCAAAACCGGCGCGAGGCTCAGCAGGTCGTGAGTGGAGTCTTCGCTCTTGCGGGTGATCCAGTTGTACCAGCCGTCCGGAGTGATGGCGATCTGGGCCAGGCTGTAGCGGCCGGTCTCCGCCGCCGCCAGCAGCACGCTCTGGGCATTCTCGTGGGTGCTGACCCCAAGGTAGGTCGCCTTGCCGGCGGCCTTCACCCGGTCAAAAGCCTTCAGAATCTCGTCGCTGCCGATCACGCCCGGGTTGTTTGCACCCATGACGTAGTAGGCATCGACGTGATCCATGCCCAGTTCCTGCAGGCTCTGGTCAACGTAACGTAACCAGCTATCGGCAGCCTGTCTGGCCTGGGCCGTGTTGATCATCTCGGTGGGGGAAAAATTGCCCGCCGGGGCCTTGGAGATGACAAAGATCTTGTCACGATGCTGCCTTGCAAAAGGGCCGAGATGGCGTTCGGCGTCCTTGTAATAGTCTCGATAACCGACATCAAACACGTTGATGCCTGATTCCAGTGCCGGGGCCAGCAGATGATTGGCCTGCCCGTTGGAGAGTGCTGCACCGCAGCCAAAGATCAGCCGGCTGCCGTTAAAGCCGGTGCTGCCGAGTTCCCGATACTCCATGGCTGGCCAATTGTCGACAGACATCGTGGCCTCATCGACGGCGGCCTGGACACTTCGGGTCCTGACCAGTGCCGTACCCCCGACAGCGATCATTGAAAGGCTCTGCAGTAGAGATCGTCGTTTCATCTTGAAATCGGACATGGCCTTGACTCGCGGTTCGGGATGGAGACCTTAGTATACGACAGTATACGACGGCGCCTTGCAGGGTCAATCGCTCACGGCAACTCGAACCCTATGCCGGGTCCGGTGGGAATTGTGACGGCGCCATCGACCAGTGTCGGAACGGGCGTTCCGCTCGCGAATGACATCGACTCCGCCACCCATGGAACTTCAATCCAGCGGGTTGCGCTGTTTGCAAAGCCGCAGTGGATGGACGCCAGCAGAGACGGGCCCAGACGGAAATTGTGAGGGCAGAGCGACAGGGCATTTGCCTCGATCAGATGCCCTATCCTGAGGGCCGCAGTCACCCCTCCGATCTTGGTGATTTCCGGCTGAATATAGCTGAGGATCCCGGAACTCGTCAGCCGATCAAAGTCTGCGAGCGAGTATTCGTTCTCACCGCCGGCGATGGCAAGGTCCAGCGCGTCGGCGACCTGGGCAATCGCCTTGATGTCCCGCATGGGTCGCACCGGTTCTTCATACCAGAGCAGGTTGAATGGTTCGAGTTCCCGGCCAAGCCGGATGGCATCAGGGACATCAAAATGTCCGTTGACGTCCATCATGATTTCGATGTCCGGCCCGACCAGATCGCGAACCAGCGCTACTGTCCAGGACGCCAGTTCATGCAGCTTGATGGCCCTGAAACCATGCTCCAGAGCGCGGCCCACTTCTTCGGTCAGGCGCTCGCGGGTTCTGAGTGGCGGCAGGCTGGCATAAGCCGGGATCCGTTCCCGGACCGGTCCACCCAACAGGTTCACCAATGGCTCGTTGTGGTGTCGTGCCTTCAGGTCCCACAGGGCAATGTCCAGGCCCGACAGCGCCATGGTGATGATACCCCCGTCGCCGTACCGATAGGCGTAATCCCATGTTTCATACCAGATCTGATTGATCCTGGCTGCGTCCTTTCCAACGACCATCGGGGCAATGATGTTGTCAATTGCGCTGGCAATGGGGGCAGCGCCCCGGGCGGATTGCTCCCGGTCGGGAATTCCCCACCACGCCTCACCGAAGCCGACGCCACCTTCGGCGTCATGGACTTCAACGATCAACTGAGGCATCCCGTTACCAGTGAGATGGTGGCATTGGACCGATGTGATCTGGCTCATGGTGGCTCCGGCGTCAAGGACAGGTCGGAAGTGAACCACAAATGTCGGGTATCGGCAAATCACATTGGTTGCCATCACATTGGCATGGCTGGCCTCGCTTGCTGCCAGAGCTATCTTGAACTGGCGGTCTTCGCCAATCGTGCGATCTTGCTTTGTGCGATGTTTCCTATAGGTGGTTACAATCGCGGCTGACTCACCTGGCGTCGCGGCATGGCGAACACCACTGATGCGATGAGAACGATGCTGTCGCTCGTGT
>JAQBUI010000128.1 GCA_027624035.1 Pseudomonadota bacterium
CCCGGAGAGCGATATTGCGTCGCTCACACCGCGAATCTGGCAACAAAAGTATGCTGACGCACCGATGCGGTCAGACTTATATCTCCGCCGTCAATGACGGTCTGGAATGACCGCTAACTTCTGGGGTGACACGCACCTGCATACCAATCTCTCGGGGGATGCCGTGTTTCGCCTTGGGCCTGACGCAGCCTATCGGTGCGCAAAGATAGTCGATCCAGGCAGTGCCAGGCTGAGCGAGAAGGCTCGCATTATTGAGTGGATCGAGAAGATTCGCCGGGGCGGCCGATAACTGCCCAACCAAACGCTCAACCTGAGAGAAGAGAACAGTAGAAACAAACCAGACGTTCCCGCCTGATGGAAGTAGCCCGGACAAGATAAGATCGACTTCAGTCGAGGTCGAATTCGCTTCAGAGCAAGGCGGCGCGTCAACGCTTAGGCTGATCTCATCTTCTGAAAGGTTGCTGCGAGCAGTTCAAAGTCCGCAACGCGCGGCGACGAGGGTCGCCACACCAGACCGATCTGACGTGATGCCGGTTCCTGAAGGGGGATCAGTCGGACGTTGTCCATCGAGGCCATGCCGGAGTCCACCGCCATCTGCGGTAGCAGAGTCACACCGATTCCTGAGGCCACCATCTGGATCAAGGTCTGCAGGCTGGTTGCTTCGAACTGAACCCGGGCGGGGGAACTGCTCTGTCTGCAGGCGGCCAGAGCATGACCGCGAAGGCAATGCCCCTGTTCAAGCAACAACAGGGGCTGGTCGCGAAGATCTTCGCTGCTGATCAGCTCGTTTCCGGCCAATGGATGGCGAGAATGGCAGGCAAACAGGAACGGATCATCGAACAGGACGTGCACGGCCAGATTCTCCGTATCGTAGGGAAGCGCGATCAACGCCACATTGATCTCACCGTCCCGCAACCGGGACAGCAGGACCGCGGTTTGTTCCTCCCGCAGATACAGTCGTAGCCCTGGATACTGCACATCGAGAGTCGGCAGGGTTCCAGGCAGGACGAACGGGCAAATGGTTGGAATGGCACCCAACCTGATTTCTCCGGTCATGGGTTCGCGCTGCGTCGAGGCCACTGCCATCAGGTCTTCAGCATCGCAGAGCAACCGACGCGCTCGTTCCGCAATCGATTTCCCCAGTGGCGTAATCAGAACCGTACGCTTGGTGCGCTCGGCGACTGCAACACCAAGGATGTCTTCCAGGTCGCGGATACCGGCGCTCAACGTCGAGGGGGTGACATTGCAACGTTCGGCGGCGCGGGCGAAGTGCTGGGTCTCGACAAGGGCTGTCAGATATTCCAACTGCTTGAGGCTAGGTAGCTGTTTCATGCGCTTCGCAACAATTCGTAATTTACGATTACAATACTAATTTTATATTGTTTTGCAAACTTATTGCGCAAGGCTATCTTTCTACCCATCGAGAACTGATTGCCTCGTACAGTCGTAAACCACTGAACTTGAGGAGCGAACATGACACCAAGTATTGACATCGGAATCCCCGAGCAGGACCGCCTGGCCATCGCAGATGGTCTGTCCCGCCTGCTGGCCGACACCTACACGCTGTATCTGAAGACCCATAACTTCCACTGGAATGTTACGGGCCCCATGTTCAACACCCTGCATCTCATGTTTGAAACGCAGTACACGGAACTGGCCGCTGCCGTCGACGAGATTGCCGAACGCATTCGTGCCCTCGGTGTAGCAGCCCCAGGTTCTTACGCGCAGTTCGCGCAATACACCAGCATCAAAGAGGAAACGGGCATACCGAGCGCCGAGGAAATGATAGGGCAACTTGTCAAGGGTCAGGAGGCAGTCGCGCGGACGGCCCGCAGCGTCTTCCCTGCCGCAGACAAGGCGGGCGATGAACCGACGGCCGATCTGCTTACCCAGCGCATGCAGACCCATGAGAAATCAGCATGGATGCTGCGTTCCATGATCAGCTGACCCACAGTATTTATTAACAACCCGACATTCAGGAGAAAACAATGAACCACGTAAGCTCCACAGGCAAGTGCCCAGTCATGCACGGAGGAAGCACCACCACAGACATGTCCGTGGTGGACTGGTGGCCCAATACTCTGAACCTCGACATTCTGCATCAGCACGACACTAAAACCGACCCGCTCGGACCGGAACTCGACTACCGTGAGCAAGTCCGGAAGCTCGACTTCGATGCTCTGACAGCGGACCTCCATGCTCTGATGACCGACAGCCAGGACTGGTGGCCGGCGGACTGGGGCCACTATGGGGGATTCATGATTCGTATGGCCTGGCATGCCGCCGGGTCCTATCGCATCGCCGACGGCCGCGGCGGAGCCGGTACCGGCAACCAGCGATTTGCGCCGTTGAACTCCTGGCCCGACAACGCCAGCCTCGACAAGGCGCGTCGTCTGCTCTGGCCAATCAAAAAGAAATACGGCAACCAGATCAGCTGGGCAGACCTGATGATTCTGGCTGGCAATATCGCCTATGAGTCTATGGGCCTCAAAACCTTTGGCTTCGGCTACGGCCGCAAGGACATCTGGCACCCTGAAAAGGATGTCTACTGGGGCTCGGAGAAAGAATGGCTGGGCCGGGACCGCTACGACAGCGACGACGACCCACAATCGCTGGAAAATCCCCTGGCGGCTGTACAGATGGGCCTGATCTACGTCAATCCACAGGGCGTTGGCGGAAAGCCGGACCCACTGAAGACAGCCCTGGAAGTCCGCGAGACATTCGCGCGCATGGCGATGAACGATGAGGAAACCGTCGCTCTGACCGCCGGCGGCCACACCGTCGGTAAATGCCACGGCAATGGTGATGCGGACCTGCTGGGCCCGGAACCCGCGGGCGCTGACCTGGAGGAACAAGGACTTGGATGGCGCAATCCCGCCGGAACCGACAAGGCTCGCAATGCCATCACCAGCGGTCTCGAGGGCGCCTGGACTACCCATCCGACGCGATTCGACAACGGCTATTTCGAGTTGCTCTTCAAGTACGAATGGGCATTACAGAAGAGCCCCGCGGGCGCCTGGCAGTGGGAACCCATTGACGTGGCCGAGCAGGACAAGACCGTCGACGTGGACGACCCCTCAATCCGCCACAATCCGATCATGACCGACGCCGACATGGCGATGAAGATGGACCCGATCTACCGCGAGATTTCCCTGCGCTTTCACAAGGATCCGGAAGCGTTTCGGGATGCGTTCGCCAGGGCCTGGTTCAAGCTGACCCACCGCGACATGGGTCCGAAAGTGCGCTACATCGGGCCAGACGTGCCGGACGAGAACCTGCTCTGGCAGGATCCCGTGCCGACGGGTAATGCCGATTATGACGTCGATGCCGTGAAGGCGACAATCGCTGCCAGCGGCCTGACCATTAGCGAGATGGTTGCCACCGCCTGGGACAGCGCCCGTACCTATCGCGGCTCTGACATGCGCGGCGGCGCCAATGGTGCGCGCATCCGGCTCGCCCCTCAGAAGGACTGGGATGGCAACGAACCGGAACGTCTCGCGAAAGTGCTGTCAGTGCTGGAACCGATCGCCACCGATACCGGTATCAGCATCGCGGACATCATCGTGCTCGCTGGAACGGTTGGCATTGAGCAGGCCTCGAGCGCCGCGGGTTACGACATCGAGGTTCCCTTCTCACCCGGACGTGGCGACGCGACTGATGAAATGACTGATGCAGCCTCCTTCGATCCACTGGAACCGATCCATGACGGGTATCGAAACTGGCTCAAGCAGGACTATGCCGTCAGCGCAGAAGAGCTGTTGCTCGACCGCACACAGCTGATGGGGCTGACCGCCCATGAGATGACGGTGCTGACAGGTGGTATGCGCGTGTTGGGCACCAATCATGGCGGTACGCAACATGGTGTGTTCACCGACAACCCAGGCAAGTTGACAACCGATTTCTTCGTCAACCTGACCGACATGGCCAACGAATGGAAGCCCGCGGACGACGGTCTCTACGAGATCCGCGACCGATCCTCTGGTGAGGTGAAGTGGACGGCGACGCGCGTCGACCTTGTCTTTGGGTCCAACTCGATCCTTCGGGCCTATGCCGAGGTGTACGCCCAAGACGACAACAAGGAGAAATTCGTACACGATTTTGTTGCCACCTGGACGAAGGTCATGAATGCCGACCGGTTCGATCTGGACTGAGCCTGCGTTGGCCTTTGGAATTTAATGCCACGCCGGAATCATCCAGACCCGCTCCCCAGACGTATTCACCACCGACTTCAAGCGGACCTGGATACTGAGAAAACAGATCCCAGGAATGACCCATGACAGCACTGGCACAACTAGCGTTCACACTCATCCTCAGTTTCACCGGGGTATACGCCATGGCACTTGAAAAACCAGATTACAGGCTTGTACAGAAAATGGAGGACATCGAGATACGCGAGTATCCGAGCTACATAGTCGCGCGCACCCTGGTAGCGGGCAACAACATGGAACGGGCCGGCAATGAAGGATTCCGACGCCTCGCAGGCTATATCTTCGGCGGCAACCTGGCTGACCAGAAGATCGCCATGACTGCACCCGTGACCATGGCTCCCGCGCCAAACGATGCCATCGGCACCAGCGACGACTATTGGCTCACGTTTATGATGCCCGGGCAGTACTCACTCGATGATCTTCCCGACCCGGCAGACCCCCGTGTCGAACTCGTCAGGCAGGACGCGCAGGTCATGGCTGTACTGCCCTACCGTGGTGGCTGGAGCGAGGCCAGATATCGGGAGCACGAGACCTCCCTGCGCCGCCTGGTGAACAGGATGGAAGGCTGGAGGCCAGCCGGCGAGCCCGTCTGGTCACGCTACGACCCACCCATGGTGCCCTGGTTCATGCGTCGGAATGAAGTTGCCATGCCCATCGTTCCGGTTCCGTCGAATGCCGATGCCGAGAACAGTCCGATGACCACCAACGTTGATCCTTAGCGTATCATTTGCGCTTAGCTCAACCTCGCGAAAGATCCGCTTTGGCAAAGTCAGAACCCAGCGCGCTCGAGTCCAGCCATACCATCGCCAGGCCCAGGATCGGCATCAGCAGTTGCCTGATCGGTCATGAGGTCCGCTTTGACGGTGGACATAAGCACCACGCATACGTGACCCAGACCCTGGGCCAGCACTTCGATTTCGTTCCCTTCTGCCCCGAGGTCGCCATCGGTCTTGGTACGCCGCGACCGGTAATTCGCCTGCAGGCAGACAACAATCAATCCCTGGCAATTCATGCGGTACGGTCGGATTCCACCGAGGATTTCACCCTCAAGCTGGACGATTATGGCAGGCGCATCGCCGCCGGTCTGGAATCCTTCGCAGGTTACATTCTGAAGAAGGATTCACCGAGCTGTGGGATGGAACGGGTCAAGGTCTACACACCCCATCTCGATGCCCCACCGATGCGCCGGGGCGCCGGTATCTTTGCTGCACGCCTCATGGCCGAACGACCAGAACTGCCCATTGAGGAAGAGGGACGATTGATGGACCCGGGGCTACGCGATAACTTCATCACTCGGGTCTTCACCCTGTTTCGCTGGCACCAGGCCATGGCGGCCGGAGTGACCGGCGCGGGACTGGTTCTCTTCCACACCCGGCACAAATTCCTCATTCTGGCGCATCATGAGGCAACCTACCGGAAACTGGGGCGCCTGGTTGCGCGGGCCGGCTCGGCGGACCTGGAAAGCAGGAGCGGGGGCAACTCTTCGACGTTGCGGCAAAGCTGCTGGGCTGGACGTTGCGGGTGCAGGATCCTCTACCTCACCCACGGCGACGATATCGGTTCAAGTCGGACAAACGGAACTACTGGTCGCCACACTCCGATAAGATCGGTTGAAGGTCCGAGAGTGAGTCATTCGATAACAGCCGCATAGGTCAGGGCGGCAAAATCCTCGTGGAACGACAGGTGGTTATGTGGGACCGTCTGCACCAACAGGATCGCGACAAGGTTGGTTTCCGGATCGATCCAGAAAGTGGTGCCCTGCGATCCACCCCACCAGTAGCTGCCCGGTTCGCGGGGATCGCTCGCACCGTCCCTAGAGAGTGACACCATGAACCCGAAGCCGAAACCGAGCGTGCCTGCCTCGACTGCCGCCGCGCCGGGGAAGTACCACCTGGCGCTCCCCAGGTGATTGCTCGCCAGCCATTCGATGGTCTTCGGGCTGAGATAGCGCCTGCCTTCGAATTCGCCGCCATTCAGCAGCATCTGACAGAATCGCCAGTAGTCCAACGCGGTGCCATGCAGGCCACTTGCACCCCGAAAGTAGGTGCCCTGCGCCGCCGCGGCTTTTGAGTAGCGACTCTCGAGATCGCTCTTGCCGTTCCTGGTCACCATCGCCCTGCGACTTTCCTTTTCCTCGGGAAGCCAGAAGTGCGTGTCGTTCATGCCAAGGGGACCGAACAGCTCATCCTGGAGAAATCGATCGAAGCGCTTGCCGGAGGCGACTTCCACCACCCACGACAACGCATTGAATGAATCGCCGTAGATGAAGGCGTCACCGGGATGCGCCCTGAGCGGCAGTTTTGCCGTCTCACTCATCTGCTTCGCGAGGGTTCCGAACGTGACTACTTCATTCCGGCTCCAGGTCTCATCGATACCGGAAGTGTGGGTCAGGAGATGATGGATAGTGATGGGACGCTCCGCCGGAACGAGCCCCTCGTCCGTCTTGACCTGAATGTCTTTGAACGAGGGATCGAATCTGTGCAGCGGGTCGGTGACGCGCAGGGCGGCGCGCTCGTTGAGCATCATGGCGGCGATGGCTGTAATGGGTTTCGTCATCGACGCCAGGTCAAAGATGGCGTCACGAGGCATCGGTTCGTCTTCTTCGATCACCCGACGACCGTGTGCCTCATGGTGGACGATCCTGCCGTGCCGGGCTATCAGCGTGACAAAGCCTGGCACCTCGTTTCGATTGATGTAGCCATTCAATACAGGACCGATTCGTTCAAGTCGTTCGCTCGACATGCCGACGGACTCGGGACGATGGACTCGCGGTTCTTTGGCGAGGCCGGTCGCCGGGATCAGGAGGCCGAATAACAGAGCAAAAACTCTCTTCACGAGATGCACCATCTGAGGTTGATCAAGCTTCACACTATGCAAGCCGGTTGACTAATTGGGAATAGGAAGAATTAACCACGTTTTCCTGCCGATTCCAAGTACCTATTTTCGAAAGGCGTTCTGGTGAGGACAGAATTCAAGGAAAGCGATACAAAGCCGTCAATAAAGGCCTTGGCACTGAATCTCGGTCTGAACTTGCAATTCTCTCCCGATCAGACCGAGCCACCCCCCATCAACGCGGGTTAATGTCAGAATAGTTGTCCTGAGTTCTCGAAGAGACCGGTCGGTGGCGAACGGTTTCTGGTCTGCGATGCCTCATCCAGAACAGGCAAGAAAAGGTCGGTAAAACCAGTGTTTTTCACAAACTGGAGGAACAATCCATACAACGGTTTGCGCAACACCATAAAACTGAAATTAAGCGCTTTAAGAAAGCCATTCGAGAATTAGTCAAGAAGTCTGACTTACTAAAGAAAGACTGTGAGCTGCTAACGACTATACCCGGCGTGGGTGAAAAAACGGCATGGAAAATGCTGGTGATTCTAAAGAGTCGATCCTTCACGTCCGCCCAGGAGGTTGCTTCCTTTATTGGCTTAAACCCAATCGAAAAGCGATCAGGGATGACGGAGTATCGACGCCCTCGACTCTCCAAAGCCGGGAATGGCTACTTTAGGCAGTCTTTGTTTTTCCCTGCCATGGTTGCCACTTCGAAGAACCCAGACATTAAGGTGCAATACAAACGCCTGTTGGCAAACGGCAAAAGTAAGATGTGCGCGATCCGCGCCGCCATGCGCAAACTGGTTCACATTTGTTATGGCGTATTGAAAAGCCAGGAGCCCTACAAGGTGCAGTCAGTTATCGAATAACACAAAGCAGGAGGAACCAAAATACGTTCACCTGCGCAGTTTCCTGACGCCGGTCAATCTGCGCAGACAATTGAACAAAACCCGGGGATCACTCCACGATCACAATCCGGGAGTGCTGTCGTGCGCCACAGGGTCTGCCATTGAAAAAAACCATCGAAAGACCATTACAATTCTGCTTGACATCAAAGACGGTATCTAACCTCCTGGATCGCCGCACCTCATCGGGGGTTGTACAATGAAGAGATCCTTTAGACCTGTCCATCCGGAGATCAGGATGACGCTTGCCCTGACACAGACAGAAGTCGCTGAATTGCTCGATGACCTGCACGCCCTGCGGGACAGTCTTGAAGGCCTGCTGGTGGCCAC